>DASSQZ010000063.1:0-26614 GCA_035702105.1 Myxococcales bacterium
CAGCGCCTCCGCCCGCCGCACTGGACCGCCTGGCCCAGCATGCGCAGGCTGGGCGAGATCGACCAGCTGGGCGGCCTCAGCGGCCTCAACGGCACCGCCGTCGCCGAGCGGGTGGGCGGGATGATCGCCGCCGAGCTCTCCGCCAGCGGCATCGATCTCGACTTCGCTCCCGTCATCGACGTGGACACCAACCCGAACAACCCGGTGATCGGCGACCGCTCCTTCTCGCGCGATCCGCGGCGCGTGGCCCGGCTGGGCGTCGCCCTCGCCCAGGGGCTGGAGCGCGGCGGCGTGGCCAGCTGCGTGAAGCACTTCCCCGGACACGGCGACACCTCGCAGGACTCGCACGTCACCCTGCCCCGGCTCGCCCACGACAAGCAGCGCCTCTGGGAGGTGGAGCTGGTGCCGTTCGTGGCCGCGGCGCGGGCAGGGCTCGCCTCGGTGATGACCGCGCACGTGCGCTTCGAGGCCTTCGACCGGCTTCCCGCGACGCTCTCCCCGGTCTCGCTCTCCATCCTGCGCAAGGACGTCGAGTTCCGCGGCTGCTGCATCTCCGATGACCTGGAGATGCGCGCCATCAGCGACATCTGGGGGGTGCCCGACGCCGCGGAGCTCTCGGTGGCGGCTGGCTGCGACGCGGTGCTGGTCTGCCACACGCTCCAGGCGCAACACGACTCCATCGACGCCATCGCCCGCGGCGCGCGGGCCGGCCCGCTCTCGCGAGAGAGGCTGAAGGAGGCGTCGGCGCGGGTCCAGGCGCTGCAGAAGTTCGCCCGCCCGGCGAGCGCGGTGGACGGCAAGTTCGCGGCGGCTTCCGGCGAGGAGCACCGCGCCTTCGCCGCCCAGCTGACGCAGGTGGCGATGAGGGCGGAGCGGCCCATCGATCCGACCGAGCGCCACGCCTGAACCGGCCTACCGGCGGGTGAGCGCGCCCTCGCCGAGCAGGGCCAGCGCGCCGAGCAACAGGAGCGCGCTCCACAGCGGCGTGCCGTGGGCGCCCTGCGCCGCGGCGGACGATGCGGCCACCTGCGCCGACGCCGCGCCACCGAGCTGGGCCTTCAGTTCGCCCTCGTCGACGCGGCGCAGATCGCTCTCGCGCGGATCGAGGTCGGCCACGAAGGACAAGGATGGCTCGTCCCGCGGCTGGACCCCCGGCGCCGCCACCAGCGCGCGGTACTGTCCGGGAACGGCCAGCGAGACGGTGGCGTCTTCGGGATGCGCGTTCTCGCGGCGCAGCGGCAGGGGCTTGCCGTCCGGGCCCAGGACGCTCTCCACGCGGGTGCCGGCGGGGGCGGTCAGCGAGCGCTCGCCGCCCACTGCCGACGGCGCGGGCTGCCGCTGCTCCAGCGCGTCAGCGAGCCAGCGCCCCGCCTGCTGCAGGACGGGCAGGAAGGAGACGCGGACCGGCCAGTCGGTCCACGAGTGCGAGGCGGAGCTGGTGTAGAGCAGCACGCGGCCCGCGCCCGCCCGCGCCTCGATCAGCGCGGGGGCGCCGTCGTCGTAGGAGGCGAGGGTGTGCGCGCGCGTTCCCTGCTCCGGCTTGAGCAGCGCGTAGCGGAAGGTGCGGGCGCTCTCCAGGCCTTCGCGCTCGGCGGGCCCGAAGACGCGGAAGAGCGGGTGCGCCCAATCCACCACGCCGAAGCGGGCGGCGCGATCCTCCGCGCCCTGCGCGCCCGCCTCGGCAGCGGTCTTGATCAGGTGCAGGGGCCGGGGGAGCAGATCCCGCAGGGCCTCGTTGTAGGCGTCGGGATCGACGTGGTCGCCGAGCGCGATGAAGAGGCCCATGCCGCGCCGGACCACGGCCTCGCGCAGCTTCTCGGCAAAGGCGTGCTGCGGCGCGGGCACGTTGAGCAGGAGCACCACGTCGAACCCGTCGAGCGAGGCGTTGGCGGCCGCGTCCGCGTCGAGCGTCTGCGCGGCGATGCGGCCCCCGGTGCGCGCAGGCGCCAGGGCGGCCTCGACGAAGAAGGCCTCGTCGCGGCTGCGCAGCGAGGAGGGCGCGCCGTCCACGATCAGCGCCTTCACGTCCCGGGGCACCTGCACGGCGAAGTCGCGCCCGTCGTCCTCGTCGAGCCCCTGGGCCTCGTCGCGGGAAAGCTCCACCCTGCCGGTGACCAGGCCCGCGGGAAGCACGACGCCGAGCGTCTTGCGGGCCGACCCGCGCGCGGGAACGTCGACGAACCCCTTGGCCACGGTGTTCTGGCCGATGCGCAGCGAGACCTGCAGCCCGGAGACGGGCCTCGCGCCGTAGTTCGCCACGGTCGCCACCACCTCGTATCCGCGGGGGCCGAGCGAGGCCGCGGGCCGCAGCGCCGTCGCCACCACCGCCGCGTTGGGCAGGTCGTTCCCCTGCGCCGCGTCCACCACGACGACGTTGGGCCGGATGCCGGGGGACCCTGCCGGAGCCCCCGCAGCCGGCGGCACCAGCGGCGGCGGCGCGTCGAGGCGGATGGAGTGCGCGGCCAGGTCGCTGAAGGCGATGATGCGCTTGCCCGCCACCGGGCTCTCCCCCAGCGCCCTGGCCGCCGCCGCAAGGCACGCGGTCATGTCGCTGCCCAGGAAGGTGGGCTGGGCCGACTGGAGGGCGCGCCGCGCCGCCAGCCGATCGAACGACGGCGCGCCGATGCCGCCCACGAGCCCTCCGGCGCCCGCGCAGAGGCCCACCGCCGCGGGCTCGTCGGGCCCGAGGCGGTCGAGCGCCGCCAGCGCTTCGGCGCGGGCCTTGTCGAAGAGCGTCCGCGAGCCCACCCGGTAGCGCATGGAGAGCGACGCATCGAGGACCAGCGCGGTGGCTTGCGGGCCGGTGGCTTGCGCCGCCTGGATGCCGCGCGGCTTGAGCGACGGCCGCGCCAGGGCCAGGGCCACCGCGGCGATGAGCAGACAGCGCAGCGCGAGCAGCAGCACCTGGCGGAGCCGCAGCCGGCGCGCCCTCTGCCGCTGCGAGCGGAGCACGAACTCGATGGCGCCGAAGCTGAGCGGGCGCGGCCGCCGCTGGTTGAAGAGGTGCACCAGGATGGGCAGCGCGATGGCGCACAGCCCCCAGAGGTACGCGGGATGCGCGAACTGCAGCACGGCCTACGCCGCCTCCCTGCGGGCGAGCAGCTCGAGGAGCACCCGGTCCGGCGCAGCGTCGGTGCGGATCTGCTGCACCTCGACGTCGGCCCGCGCCAGCTCCCTTCGCGTGCTCTCCAGGAAGCGCCGCATCTCGGAGAGGTAGCTCTCGCGGATCTGCCGCGGCTGCGCCTCGATCTGCCGGTCGTCCTCCATGGAGAGGAAGCGGGTCGGATCGTCGAAGGGAAAATCCAGCTCCTCGCGATCGTGGGTCTGGAGCAGGAGCACGTCGTGACGCCGCGAGCGCAGCATCTTCAGCGCCGGGATGCTGGCCTCGGTGGTGTCGAAGAGATCGCTGAGGACGATCATCAGCGACCTGCGCCCCGCCTTCTCGGCGATGAACTCCAGCGCCGAGGGCAGCAGCGTGGGGCCCTTTCCTGCCGCGCTCTCCAGCATGCGGAGCAGCTCCTGCACGTGCGAGGGCGAAGAGGCGAAGGGCAGGAACTCGCGCACCCCCGCGGTGGTCCCGCCGTCTCCGGCGATGCAGAGCGCCACCTGATCGCCCTGCCGCGAGAGCAGGTACGCAAGCGCGCCCGCGCACACCGACGCGTACTGGAGCTTGGTCATGGCGCCGCGCCCGTAGGCCATGCTGCCGCTCGCGTCCACCACCAGGGTGGCGCGGAGGTTGGTCTCCATCTCGAAGCGCTTGACGTAGTACTTGTCGAGCTTGGCGAAGGCGCGCCAGTCGATGTGGCGGATCTCGTCGCCCGCCGCGTACTCCTTGTGCTCGGAGAACTCCACCGACTGGCCATGGTGCGGGCTCTTGTGCAGGCCGGTCAGCACGCCTTCCATCACCTTCCGGGCGCGAACCTGGAGCGGCCCCAGCCGCGCCAGCAGGGCGGGATCGAGCGTCATCTGCCCGCGCCTCGGGCGGCGCCGCCTGCGCCGGTCAAGGGCGGGTCTCTTTGAGGAGCTCCGCGATCACCTGGCGCGAGTCGACCCCTTCGGCCTCGGCGTGGAAGTTGGTGATCACGCGGTGGCGCAGCACCGGCTCGGCCAGGGCGCGCACGTCGGAGACGTCGGCGGCGGGGCGGCCCTGCAGGGCGGCGCGGGCCTTGGCGGCGAGGATCAGCGCCTGGGACGCCCGCGGCCCCGCGCCCCAGCTCACGTGATCCTTGACGTGCTTGCCCGCGCTGTCCTGCGGCCGGGTCCTGCGCACCAGCTCCACGGCGTAGCGGATCACGTGCTCGGCGGCGGGCACGCGCAGCACCAGATCCTGGAGGTTGCGGATCTGCTGCGGCGAGAGGACCTTCTCCACCACCGGCTGCGCCCCGGAGGTGGTGGCGCGTACGATCCGCACCTCCTCCTCCGCGCTGGGATAGCCCACGTCCACCATGAACATGAAGCGGTCGAGCTGCGCCTCGGGCAGGGGATAGGTGCCCTCCTGCTCGATGGGGTTCTGGGTGGCGAAGACGAGGAAGGGCTCCTCCAGCGGATAGGTGCGGCCGCCCGCGGTGACGCGGTGCTCCTGCATGGCCTGGAGCAGCGCCGCCTGGGTCTTCGGCGGCGTGCGGTTGATCTCGTCGGCGAGGAGCACGTGCGCGAACACCGGCCCCGCCACGAAGCGGAAGACGCGCCGCCCGGTGGTGTGGTCCTCCTCGAGGATGTCGGTGCCGGTGATGTCCGAGGGCATCAGGTCGGGCGTGAACTGGATGCGGCTGAAGGTCAGGTTGAGGGCCTCCGCCAGCGTGGAGATGAGCAGCGTCTTCGCCAGGCCGGGAACGCCCACGAAGAGGCAGTGGCCGCGCGAGAAGAGCGCGATGAGCAGCTGCTCGATCACCGCGTCCTGGCCCACCACCCGCTTGCCGATCTCCTGCGCGATGCGAGCGCGCGCCTGCGCGAGCTCGTCGATCAGCTCCGCGTCGGAGGGCGCCGGAATCCCGTTCACCGCCAACTCACTCATGACGTTCCTTTTCCGGTTGCGGGGTCATTCCCGCGGCGAGCAGGAGAGCCTTCTTCTCCCGCGCCTCCAATGCCTGATCCTGGAGGCCCCTGGCGACCTCCACGTAGGTGGCGTGCAGGTCGGGATCGAACGGATCCACCGCGATGCCGTTGTCGAGCGCCGCCCTTGCCTTGTCGAGGGCGCCGCGCTTGAGCAGCACGTGCGCGTAGAGCGCCTGCGAGGCCTCGTCCTCCGGATCCCGCGAGACCGCGCTTCCCAGCGCCTCCTCCGCCTCGGGAAGGTGGCCGAGCTGCATCTGCGAGAAGGCGTACCGCCGCGCCACCAGCGGCACCTCCTGCGAGGAGCGCTGCCGCGCCCGCCCATACTCGCGCACCGCGGCCGTCCAGCGCCTTCGCGCGTAGAAGATCTCCCCCAGGCGCGCGGCCCGCTTGCCGTCCGCGTCCAGCTCCGCGCCGTGGGCGGGCGCGAGCTCGCCGGGATCGGTGCGGCCCTTCGCGTCCTCCTTGAAGACCAGCTTCTTCGCCACCGCCGGGCGCACGTTCTTCTGCGACACGGCCTTGGCGCGGGGCCTGGCCACCTCGGCGCGCCAGTCCGCCTCGAACTGGTGGAAGCTCTTGCCGTAGGCCTGCGCCACCGCGTCCTCGTCGCTCATGCCCGCGGCCATGGCCGACACCAGCTCGGTGAGCGCCGCCTGCCCTCCCCGCTGGTAGAGGAGCCGGATCGCGGCCTCCACCTCGGCGAAGGCGAGCGCCGCCTGCTCCTGCGTCGGCAGCATGGCGATGGAGGGGTGCATCTTCGCGAAGGGGATCAACTTGCCCTTCCTGGCGGCGTCCTGCAGCAGCGCGAGCGACATCTCGTCCACCGCCATGCCCGGCGTTCCGCGCCAGCGGGTCTCGAGGAACTTGGCGAGCCCCTCCTGCAGCCAGATGGGCACGGTGTTGCGGCCCTTCTGCGTGACCAGGTAGTGCACGAACTCGTGGGAGACGGTGTCGAGCCAGGGGTAGCCGCGGAGCAGCGCCTTGGGGCTCGTCACCATCAGCCGGCTGTACTTGCAGAGCGCGATGGTCCCCGAGTTCTTGATCTGGTCGACGGTGAGCGGCGAGACGTGCGCGAGCGCCTTCGCCGACTCGTAGATCTCGACGCGGATCTTGTGCGCCGGCTGGATGCCCAGGTCCTTCGTCAGCCCGGCCCAGGCCTTCTCCAGCGCGTCGAGCGCGTAGGGCGCGAGCAGGGTGTCCTTGCCCGGCCGGGTGCGCAGGACGAAGTGCGCGCTCTCGAAGATCGAATCACCCTTGGTTTCCTCGGCGGCGGCACGGGCCAGGTTCGAGTCGCTCTCCAGCGCGCCCCTGCCCGCGCCCTTCTCCTCGGCCTCGGCGTAGGCCTTGACGGCCTCGTCGTACTTGCCCTGCTCGAAGAGGATGCGGCCGCGGTAGTACGCCGCCTCCGCCGAATCCGGATGCGAGCGGAGCATCTCGTCGAGCGCCTGGGTGGCGCCGGCCAGGTCCCAGGCCTCGAGGTCCGCTTCCGCCCTGGTGGCGAGCTCGCGCAGCGGCGCGGCGAGGAGCAGGGCGCAGAGGAGCGCGATCACTTCACCAGCTCCTCGTAGTACTGCTTCACCCTCTCCTTGTACTTCTCCGGGGCGGCCTGCTTCATCGCGTCGAGCAGCTCCTTGCGGAACTCGGCGGGAGCGCGCGACGACTCGGCGTCGGGGATCTCGACGCGGTCGTGGCGGATGCCCTCGGACTCCGGGCCGTCCTGCTGATCGCCGTCCTCGCCGGAGGGCTCGCCCCAGGGCATGGGCATGCCGCCCTGCCCCTGGCTCTTGCCGGCCTGCTGCGCCATCTTCTCCATCGCGTCCTGGAACTGGGAGAGCTTCTCCAGCGCCTGCTCTTCGCCTGCCTGCGCGCCGCGCGGCTCGCCGCGGTAGAGCCGCTGCTCGGCGCCCTGCATCCCTTCCTGCGCCTGCTGCAGCATCTGCTCGTGCTGGGGGCCGAAGATGGGCACCTTGCGGCCCACTTCCCCGAGCTGCTCGCGGACCTTGCCGAGCTGGTCCTTGAGCCGTCCCTGCTCCTGCCCCTGCTGCCGCATGCGCTGCATCTGCTCCTGTGACATCCCCTGGCCTTCGCGAGGAAGGGAGTCCTGGAGGCGCTGCACGATCTGTTGCAGCGGCTGCTGCGCGTCGGTGGCGGCGCGGAGACCCTTGCGCACTCCGGCGGGGTCGCGCGAGAAGCCGGGGTAGCGCTGCGCGACCTGGTCCTCCATGGAGAGCCGCCCCTGGAGCGTCTCCACCGCGCGCTCGGAGCGCTCGGCCAGGTCGAGGGCCTCGTCGAAGTCGCCCATCTCGAGGGCGCGGGAGAGATCGGAAGCGCGGCCCTGCGCCATGTCGAGCGTGTCCTCCAGGCCGAGGTGCTCCGCCACCCGGGGATCGATCTGGGCGATGGCCTTGCGCGCCGCCTCCGCCTTCTGCTTGAGCTCCTGCGCCAGCGCCTTGCCGCCCTTCTGGTCGAACTTCTTCTGCGCCTCCTTGTGCATCTCGCGCCGCAGCTGCGCGGTGCGCCGTTCGAGATCTTGCTCCTTCTGCTGCAGCTCCTTGAGCTTGCTCGCCGCCTCGCGCAGCGCCTTCGCCTCCTGCGCGTACTGGCCACCCTGCTCCTGCCCGGCCTTCTGCTGGAGGTCCTTCTCCAGCTTCTCCAGCTGCTGCGAGAGCCTGTCCAGCTCCTTGAGCGCGTCGTCGATCTTGCCGCTCTGCAGCTTCTTCTGGATGTCGGAGAGCTGGCCGAGGAGGTCCTGCTGCTTCTCCATCGACTGCGCGGCCTCCTGGTTCAGGTGCTCGTCCTGGATGCCCTTCGCCATCTCCGCCATCCGCGACATGAGATCCTGGATGCGCTCGCGCATGCGCTCCACCTCGCTGAGGAGCTCCTTGCGGGTCTCGTCGTCCGGCGCCTTGCGCAGCTTCTCGGCCAGGCGCGCCAGCTCGCGCCTCGATGCCGCCAGCTCCTTGCCCAGCTCCTGCATCGCGTCGAGGCGGGCGCGGTCGAGCAGGTCCTCCAGGTAGAGGATGTCCTTCTCCTCCTCGCGGATCTCGTTCTGCAGCGCGGCCGCGAAGCCGCGCACCGCGCCCTCGCGGCCCGCCGTTCCCCGCGAGAGCGGAGCGCGGGCAAGGCTGGTGCGCTGGACTGCGGGTCCGAGGCCGGTGGACGCGTAGCGCAGCGCGCGGCCCACCGCCTTGGGCGCAAGCTTGTCCTTGAGCAGGTCGGTGCCGGCCGCGTACAGCTCCTGCGAAAGGGTGCGCGCGTCGCGATCCTTCTGCGCGGTCTGCGCATACCAGGGCGATGCCGCCGCTGCGTCAGGCGGGGCGGGCTTCTCCTCCATCCGGTCTGCAGCCAGCGCGACCAGCCTCTCCCAGAGAGCCTGGGCGCGGATCAACGACTCGCGGCTGTGCTCGGCGGCGGAGAACACCTTGATCGCCTGGGTGGCCGAGACGCCGCGCTGCGCGCCGTCCACGGCGTCGTTGTCCCTGGCCTCGAGGTGGTAGCTGACCTTGTCGCCCGCGCGCAGCTTGAGCGGCGCCAGCTCCCAGGTGTGTCCGCCGCGCAGGCGCCGCGCCGGGGCCGGAGGAGTCTGCAGCATCACCCGCTCTTCCTTGCCGCCCGCCCGCTGGAAGACGAGCGAGATCTGGGTCAGGCCGTAGTCGTCGGCTGCGGACCATGCGATCTGCACCTGGCCCTGCGGATCCACCTCCAGGACCGCCTGCTTGGGCGCATCGATGCTGATCTGCGGCGCCTGGTCGGCCATAATCTCGATCGGCCG
This sequence comes from Myxococcales bacterium, assembly GCA_035702105.1. Classification (GTDB taxonomy): domain Bacteria; phylum Myxococcota; class Myxococcia; order Myxococcales; family 40CM-4-68-19; genus 40CM-4-68-19. The sequence goes on from DASSQZ010000063.1 coordinate 8,825, forward strand.
CGCCGGCCCCTGGGCGATGGTGCGCCCGCGCGCGTCGGCGAAGCGCAGGCTCCAGGTTCCATTCTGGGTGAGCTGGAAGCTACCCGAGAGCTGGCGGTGCCCCTGCCCGGTGGCCTCGAGCTTGACCGCGGCGCCATTGACCACCGCGGAGGCCTGGGACAGGTCGCGATCGGCCCGGGCTGCGATGCGCACCTCGGTGCCGCGGGGAGCGCGCAGATCGCCGGCGGAACCCTCCTCGGTGCGGGGCGGCAGGCCGGTGTACGCGGGGTAGAGGTAGGTGATGGAGAGGTCGCCCGCGATCGGCGACAGCTCGATGGGCGGCGCGCCGCTCTCCCCGCGCCAGAGCCGGGCGAGACCCTGGGAGACGTGGCGCGGCGCGACGGAGGCCGCGAGCGCCCAGATCGCCGCGCAGCCGGCCAGCGCCGCCATCGGCCAGCGCAGCGACGACGCGGGCAGCGCGCGGGAGAGGTCGAGCTTCTTCGCCGCGCCGGCGGCGCGCACGTGCAAGAGCGAGAGCAGGTCGGTGGAGACGCCGGCCGCGTGCTCCTGCCCGAGCTCCACGCTGCTGAGCAGCTCGGAGGGGCCGCCGAGCAGGCGGGCAAGCCGTGCCGGGCCCACCGTCCCTCCGCCGCGCAGGGGAAGCGCGTCGAGCAGGGCGCGGGCGGCGGAGCGCTGCAGCGGCGAGCGGAGCGAGAACCAGACGACGCCGGCAGCCGAAAGCAGCGCCAGCGCCACCGTCCCGCCGCGGGCGAGCAGCGTTCCGTTGACGCTCGCGAGCAGCGCTCCGGCGAGGAGCGCGAGCGAGAGCCCCCCGACGAGCAGCGCGAGGGCCCGAACCGAGGCGAGCCCGATGGCGCGCGACCGGGCAGCGCGCAGCACGGAGCCGATCTCCCGCCGGGCGCGCTCGCCGTCGAGGCGGAGCTGCTCGCGCCGTGACCGGGGCGGCTCCTCGCCAAGTCCGCCCAACGTGGGGATGTTTTCGTGCAACTGCATCGGAGGGTGGTTTCTTAGTAGTCCCCGCGCGTCAGGAGTGCATCACAGTCTAGACAAGCTTGGCCCCGTGAGGATTCCCGCCGAGCCCTCGCTGCCTTCCTTCGTTCCTTTTGGTACCTTGCGGCACCCCCTGGGAATTTTCTTGAATTTGCCCATCGCCAAGGCGTCCGAATGAGCGAAGGTCCCAAGGAGGCCGGCGACGATCGGGCACTGGTCCGGGCGGCACAGCGGGGCGACGAGCAGGCGTTCCGCTCGCTGGTAGAGAGGTATCACCGCCGCGTCGTCCAGCTTGCCCTGGGAATGGTGAAGGACGCGGACGAGGCCATGGACATCGCTCAGGAGACATTCGTCAGGGTGCATCGGTACCTGCCGTCGTTCAAGGGCGACTCGTCGTTCTTCACCTGGACCTACCGCATCGCCATGAACCTCTGTCTCGATGCCCAGCGGCGCAAAGGCCGGGCCGAGCGGGTGGACCTGGCGCAGGATGACGACGCGGAGATCGAGGCGGCCATGGACCCGCCCTCGCACGCGCTGGCCGGTCCGCAGCGCCAGGCGCTCAACCAGGAGCTGCGCGGCAAGATCGAGGAGGCGCTCGCGGGCCTCTCCGAGAACCACCGCTCCATCCTGCTCCTGCGCGAGGTGGAGGGCCTCAGCTACGAGGAGCTGGCGAAGGTGCTCGGCATCCGCAAGGGCACCGTGATGAGCCGTCTCTTCCACGCGCGGCTGAAGATGCAGAGCAAGCTGCGCGAGTACCTGGGCGAGGATGCGCCCGAGGAGGAGGGCGAATGAAGCGCTGCGAAGACGTGGTCCCGCTCATCGGACCCCTGCTCGACGGCGCCCTGCCTCCCGACGACCGGGCCTGGGTCGAGGAGCACGTCCTCGGCTGCGAGGCCTGCACCCGTCGCCGGGCGCTCCTGCGGGCGCAGGCGCAAGCCTTGCGCGATGCCCTCCAGGCCCGGGCTGCCGCGCTCTCGCTGGCCGGCTTCTCCGACCGGGTGCTCGCCCGCGTGCGCGCGGACGCGGGCCCGCGCGCGCGAGAGCAGGCGCGGGTCTGGGGCCAGGAGATGTGGTGGGCGCATCGCGGCGTCCTGACCGCGGGCTCCGGCCTGGCGCTGGCCGCCTGCATGGCGCTCTTCATGTTCTTCCAGCCGCCGGCATCGGCCGACGATGGGCCCGCGCTCGCCGACAACTCGCCCCAGGTGGAGGAGGTGGACTTCGGCACCCACGACGGGGCGGTGCTGCAGCTGGGCCGTGAGACGACGGTGATCTGGATGTCGGACGATCGGGTGGTGCAGCGGTGAAGCTGCTCTTGCTCGCCGCCGCGGCCCTCCTCGCGCAGGCGGACGCCGGCGTGCAGAACCGCGTCCGCATCACCGTCCGTGCCATCGCCGCCTCCAACGATCCCGCCGCCCAGCCGGGCGTGGACCCGAAGCTCGCGCCGGTGGCGCCCCACATCCAGAGCTTCGGCGAGCAGTTCCGCTTCCGCAGCTACCGGCTCCTCCAGGAGCAGACCTTCGATCTCGACTGGAAGGCTCCCGCGCAGATGGAGCTCCCCGGGAGCCGCAGCCTGCAGCTCACCCCGCGCCAGCTCGACGCCGACGGCAGGATCAAGGTCCACCTCGAGCTGCTCGGTGAGCATCCCGCGCATTCGCGCAAGCTTCACACCGATTACGCCATCGCCCGGGGCGGCACCATCCTCGTCGGCGGCATCCGAGTCGACCCGCAGGACGAAAAGGCAGGCAAGCTCCTGATCGCCATTACGCAGGAAATGGAGAAGTAGGGTACTCTCCGCCCCCCTCTTCAGCAGAAAGGCTCGATCGATGCGCTTCGCGTTCACCCTCGCCGTGCTCGTCTCGTTCACCGCCTCGGCCCAGGCGCTCAAGACCGACGACGAGAAGTCTCTCTACGCCATCGGGTACGTCGTCGGCAGCCGGAACCTGGCCTCGCTCTCGCTCAAGCCCCACGAGCTCGATCTCGTCAAGCGCGGCCTCACCGACGGAGCGACCGGGAAGAAGGCGCTGGTGGAGCCGGAGCCGCAGATGGACAAGATCAACGCGCTGGTGCAGGCGCGCTCCTCGGCCGCTGCGGACAAGGAGAAGACCGCGGGCCGCGGATTCCTGGAGAAGGCCGCGAAGGAGTCGGGCGCCGAGAAGCTGCCCTCCGGCCTGATCTACAAGGTGCTCAAGCCCGGCACCGGGCCGAGCCCCGCCGCCACCGACAAGGTGAAGGTCAACTACGAGGGCCGGCTCACCAACGGCACCGTCTTCGACTCGTCCTACAAGCGCGGGCAGCCGGCGGAGTTCGCCTTGAACCAGGTGATCAAGTGCTGGACCGAGGGCGTGCAGAAGATGAAGGTCGGCGAGAAGGCGCGCCTCATCTGCCCGTCGGACATCGCCTACGGCGACCACGGCCATCCGCCCACCATCCCCGGCGGCGCGACCCTGGTCTTCGACGTCGAGCTCCTCGGCATCAACGGCAAGTAGGGGCGGGCGGGAGCGAAACCGCCGGCCTTCGAGAGCCGATGTCAGACCCCCTTGGCATCTTGCCAAGCGATCATCGCTTCTGTACAAGCGTACAGTGATCCCAAGGGAGGTCTAGAGTGGCGAACGCGGACAAGGAAAAGGCGATCGAGCTGGCTGTTTCGGCCATCGAGAAGCAGTTCGGCAAGGGCGCCGTCATGCGCCTGGGCAGCGAAGAGCCGCTGGTGCAGGACGTCTCGGCCATCTCCACCGGCAGCGTCTCGCTCGACCTGGCCCTCGGCGTGGGCGGCATCCCGCGCGGCCGCGTCATCGAGATCTACGGGCCGGAATCGTCGGGCAAGACCACGCTGACCCTGCACGTGGTGGCGGAGGCGCAGAAGGCGGGGGGAGTGGCGGCCTTCATCGACGCCGAACACGCCCTCGACGTGGGCTATGCGCGCAAGCTCGGCGTGCGTACGGAAGACCTGCTCATCTCCCAGCCGGACACCGGCGAGCAGGCGCTGGAGATCTGCGAGATGCTGGTCCGCAGCGGCGCGGTGGACGTCATCGTCATCGACTCGGTGGCGGCGCTGGTGCCGCGTGCCGAGCTCGAAGGCGAGATGGGCGAGCCGCAGATGGGCCTGCAGGCGCGCCTCATGTCGCAGGCGCTGCGCAAGCTCACCGCCACCATCTCCAAGGCGCAATGCACGGTGATCTTCATCAACCAGATCCGCATGAAGATCGGCGTCATGTTCGGCAATCCGGAGACCACCACCGGAGGCAACGCGCTCAAGTTCTACGCCTCGCAGCGTCTCGACATCCGCCGCGTCGGCGCCATCAAGGACGGCGAGACCGTCATCGGCAACCGCACCCGGGTGAAGGTGGTGAAGAACAAGGTGGCGCCGCCATTCCGCGAGGTGGAATTCGACATCCTCTACGGCCAGGGCATCTCGCGCGAGGGCGACCTGCTCGATCTGGCGGTGGAGAACGGCATCGTCGAGAAGAGCGGGGCCTGGTTCAGCTACGGCGGCGAGCGCATCGGCCAGGGCCGGGAAAATGCGCGTGATTTCCTCAAACTGCACCCGGAGATCCTGGCGGACGTGGAGAACAGGCTCTACGAGAAGTTCGGCGTCGCGCGGCCAAACCAGCCCGCGGGCATTCCCACCGAGGTGGCCCAGCCCGCCTCGCTGGAGGAGAAGCGCCGGGCGCGCGCGGCGAAATAGCCGCAAGGTCCGGGCGGTTGGAACCGCCGGCCGGCCCGCCTGTTAGAATGCCCGCAAAGGGAGCCCGTCATCGCCCGCCTGCTGCACCAGAGCGTTCAGACCGAGCTGCCCGCCGGCAGTGGCGAGTGGTTGCTCGCGGTCATCGGGGCGGTGGCGGCCCAGCCGCCCAGGTGTCCGCAGGGGACCCTGTCGCTGCGGGAGCGCTGCGCCGATCTCGAGGAGCAGCTCCGACTCACCGGGCTGGCCTACGGCACCGGCGCGCAGGACGAGGCCGTCGAGCTGGTGGCGGAGGCCGGGCCTGGACAGCGCGCCTTTGCGCACCTGGTCGCGGGCATCGTCCGGCTCTGTGCCCGCGCCGCCGTCCTGTCGAACGCGCAATGGTTCGTGCCGGGCAGCCCGGCCGGAGACGGCGTTCGCGCCCGGCGCGCGCAATTGCTCGCCGTACTGGCCGCAGCCGCCGGCGAGGCGGAGGCGGCGGCGCGGCTCTTCGCCGACCCCACCGCCACCCCGAGTCCGCTGGAGAAGCTCGCCGCCCGGACCGCCGCGCGCCTGTCGCGCCGGTATCTCGCCGAGAGCGGCCCGTTCGCCGGGCTGCCGCTGCACAACGGCCTCTGCGCCATCGAGGTGCGCACCTGCGTCATGGTGGCGCTCTCGGCGTTCCACCACCGGCGCATCAGCCCTGCCGGGGCGGTGGTGGCCGCCCGCGCTGCCTTGTCCTGGCGCGTGCTTCTGGTCGAGTTGCTCGCCGGACTCGCCCGCGCGCAGGAGGATGGCGGGCCGCTCGCGCGCGGCATCGAGCAGGTGATCCGCTCGCAGCGGCTGCCGGTGCGCGAGGCGCGCTGGCTGCGGCGTGCCCTGCAGCAGCCGCGGCCGGCCGAGCAGGTCGCGGCCGAGTTGCACGGCGCGGCGCAGCGCAGGTTCATGCTGACCCACGTCCTCCTCGCCGCCCTGGTGGACGACCGCCTCGACGCCGGCGAGCTCAACTTCGTCGAGCGGCTCTCCTCCGCCACGCGAACGGACGCGGCGGCGCTGTCGCAGGTCGAGGCGGAGGTGGCCGCCTTCTACAGAGAGCATGGCGAGGCGCTGACCGCGCTGCGGTTGGCCGAGGCCCCGGAGGGCCTGCCCCACGCGCTCACCACCCGCCTCGAATCCATCGTCCTCGACAACCTCGACCGGCTCCTTCAGGAGATCCGCGAGACGCGCGAGCTCGGTGAGCTGCTCGCCAAGGCCACCGCCGGAACGGCGCTGAGCGCCGCCGAGAAGACCAAGGTGCGCGAGCAGCTCCTCGACCTCGCCAAGACCATTCCTGCCCTCGCCATCTTCGCGGCGCCCGGCGGAATGCTGCTCCTGCCCATCCTGCTCAAGCTCCTGCCCTTCAACCTGCTGCCGAGCAGCTTCGTCGATCCGCCGCCGCCGCTTCCCGCGCTCCCCGAGGCCAGGCGGAAGTCGGGCTGAGCGCGGATGCCGTTGTCCGGCGGTTGACGCAGGCCAAAACGGTTTAGACCGATCCCGGACATTCCGCCCGAGCCCGCGGCATGCACGTCTTCCTGCCCGCCGCCGCCAGGGATCATCCTTGCGCGACCATGAGCTACCGTATCCAGATCCAGCCCGAGGCCGGCACGCTCCTGCGCACGCTCGCGCCCCACACCGTGCTGCGCCTCGGGCGCGCGCTGGCCGATCTGGCGGACAGCATCTCCGCGGGCGAGACACCCGAGCAGAGCGAGTTGCGCGTGGACGACTGCGTGCTGCAGTTCGTGGTCAACCACGCGCACCGGCTGGTGGAGGTGGTCCACCTGGAGCAGCGCGAGGAAGCCGCGGTCCCCTACACCGCCGCTGCAACCACCGCCTAGCTCCGCCCGGCGGGTCGAGGCCGCCGGGCTCCGAAATTGACGAGGCCCGGCTCCTTGCGGGGACCGGGCCTCGGAACGGCTCTGCTGGAACCGCGTTACGCGAGCTTGCGGACGTTCTGTGCCTGCAGGCCCTTGGGGCCCTTCACCACGTCGAATTCCACCTTCTGCCCTTCGGCGAGGGTCCGGAACCCGTCCGCCTTGATGGCCGTATGGTGGCAGAACACGTCCTCACCACCGCCGTCCTGCGTGATGAAGCCGAACCCCTTGGTGTCGTTGAACCACTTCACAGTTCCAGTCGCCATTTGAGACGTCTTCCTTCGGGTAAACGGTCCGGCTGAAATTGCCGGATCCGGCGCCATGGCAGTCGCCTCAGCGCCCGAATTTCCTACGGGGAGCAACAAATTCTGTCAAGCCGGGGGCCCTCGAGCCCCTGATGAGGAATGGTTACGCGCCGGTCCCGGGCATTTCGCCGAGGGGGCGGATGAGCACTTCGCGGGGCTTGGCGCCGTCGGCGGGACCGACGATGCCCTCGCGCTCCATCCGCTCGATCATCCGCGCCGCCCGGTTGTAGCCGACGCGCAGCTTGCGCTGCAGCAGCGAGATGGAGATGAAGCGCATGTCGGCCAGCGCCGCCAGCGCCTGGTCGTAGAGCTCGTCGGGCCCCTCGTCGTCGAGCTGGGCGCCCTCGCCGTCCTCCGCGCGCGGCCGCAGGATGCTCGGATCGTAGATGGGCGCGCCCTGAGCCTTCCAGTGCTCGACCACGGCGTGGATCTCCTTCTCGTCCACGTAGGGGCCGTGCACGCGCGTCAGCGTCGAGGTTCCCGGCGGGAGGATGAGCATGTCCCCCATGCCGAGCAGGTACTCCGCGCCGGGCGTGTTGATGATGGTGGCGGAGTCGTGCCGCGAAGCCACCTGGAAGGAGATGCGCGAGGGGAAGTTCGCCTTGATCACTCCCGTCACCACGTCGGTGGAAGGACGCTGCGTCGCGACCATGAGGTGGATGCCCGCCGCCCGCGCCATCTGCGCAAGCCGCGCGATGTACGTCTCCACCTCGCGCGAGGCGACCATCATGAGGTCCGCCAGCTCGTCGATGATGATGACCAGGTACGGCAGCTTCTTGAGCGGCTCCGGCGGAGGTTCGGGCGGCGCCGTGACGTTGCCCTGCGCGATCCGGCGCTCGTTCTCGCGCAGGAGCGCGACCGCGGGATTGTCGGGCTCCTTGCGCTCGAGGGCGCCGGCGGCAGCCGCCGCCTGCAGGTCGTGCGCGTCGAGCCCGGGATCGGAGAGATCGACGACGCGCGTCTGCCTGGGCGCCTTCTGCGGGCGGCGCGCCCCGTCGCCCTCCTTGTCGACCTTCTTGTTGAAGCTCCCGATGTTGCGGACGCCGCAGTCGGCGAGGAGCTGGTAGCGGCGCTCCATCTCCTCCACCGCCCAGCGAAGCGCCATGGCCGCCTTCTTCGCGTCGGTCACCACCGGCAGGAGCAGGTGCGGGATGCCCTCGTAGACCGAGAGCTCGAGCATCTTGGGATCGACCATCAAGAAGCGCACTTCTTCCGGCGTCGCCCGCAGCAGCATCGAGACGATCATCGAGTTGACCGCCACCGACTTGCCCGAGCCCGTGGTTCCGGCGATGAGCAGGTGCGGCATCCGGGCGAGGTCGGCGACGTAGGGCATGCCCTCGATGTCCTTGCCCAGGCACATGGCGAGCTTGCTGTGCGATTTCTGGAAGGCGTCCTGCTCCACCAGCTCGCGCAGCACCACGGTCTGGCGCTGCTTGTTGGGCACCTCGATGCCGACCACGCCCTTGCCGGGAATGGGCGCGACGATGCGCACCCGCAGCGCCTCCATGGCCATGGCCAGGTCGTCCGAAAGCCCGGCGATGCGGCTCACCTTGATGCCCGCCGCGGGCAGGAACTCGAACATCGTCACCACCGGGCCGGGCCGGATCTGGGTCACCTGTCCCTGGATGCCGAAGGAGGCGAGCTTCTGCCGGAGCTTCTCGGCGGTGGCGGTGAGCCCCTCGCGGTCCAGAGGGGCGGCCTCGGACGGTTCTCCGGTGAGGATGGTGATGGGCGGGGGAACGAATGCGCTGTGTCCCGGCGCCATGGTGAAGCTGCCGGCGGGCTCCACCGCTTTCGCCTCCGGAGCCGCCGGCGCGTGCGGCCGGGGCGGCGCCTTCGGCTCGACGATCTGCGGCGCCGCGCTGCTCGACGCCTTCTCCGCCAGCGGAACGGCGGCGAGCGCTGCCGGCGGGTCGCTGTCCTGCGAGCCCTTCTTCTTGCGGACCTTGCCGGGATCCGACCCCACCGACACCGGCTCGCGCGGATCCTCCGGCGGCTCGTGCGCCGCGGCTTCCGCCAGGGCCAGGGCCGCTTTCCTGCTGGCGGCGCTGGACCTCGGCTCGACGATGCGCGCGTCCTCGCCGTCCTCGAAGGACTCACCGACGCCCAGGGAAACGGTGCGCGCCTTGGCGATGGCCGCGGCCGCGCCCTTGAAGGCGAGCGCACCGCCGGCCACACTCAGCTTCGCCGCCCCGCGGGCAGCGTGCAGCGCCCACAGGTCGGTCGCGATCACCAGCGCGGCCGCGGCGATGGCGCAGAGCAGGACCGCGGCGCCCGGCACCGACAGCGCCGAGCGCGCAGAGCCCGCGAGCATGGAGCCCAGCGCGCCCCCGGGCGCATGCCCCTGCAGGCGCGCGTGCACGAAGAGATCGACGATGCCCATGGCGCAGAGGGAGAAGAGGAGCCAGGAGCCGGCGCGCGCGAACGAGAGCCGCGGCCAGCCCGCGACCAGGGCGCAGGCCACGGCAAAGAGGAAGATCGCCAGCGCGTAGCCCCCGACGCCGGCCAGATCGAGAAGCGCGGCCGCCATCCCCTGGCCCACCGGGCCCGCCCAGTTCTGCCCGGGAGCCCGCGGCCGATAGGACGAGAGGCCGAGCAGCACCACCACCGCGAACGCGCCGAGCAGGATGCCGGCCACCGGCCTCTTCCAGTTCACGCCCTGGGCCTGCCCGCCGTTCTTCCCCTTGCGCCCCATCCAGACCTCCGGGCGCACCGCTGCCTTCGCGGCAGGCGCGCCTTGGAACGACTGTAAGGGGGGCCCGTGTTCCGTCAACTTTTCGCACGGCGGCATGCGTTAACTCCGCCGCTTTACAGGGGAGCTGCCCCATCCTATAGGGTCGCGGGCGTCCCGGAGGAACGGGCGCCCGGCGGTCGGCGAGGGCCCCGGAGGACCGGCCGAAGCACAGCACGCGTGCCGCAGGCGCTGAAGGCTCCCCCGGCTGCGCGAGCCGGACCGCACCCGGGTCGACGCAACTGGAGACGGCGAGCGCCAGGGAAGCGAAGTAAGTTACAAGGAACTCCGATGACCACCGAAAAACCGAGCAGCCCGGAAGACGAGTACTTTGCTCGCGAGAACGCCGAGCGCATCCGCAAGCTCCACAAGGAGGAGCAGACGCGCTTGCAGCAGTCCGAGAAGGATGCGCTGCGCAGGCTGCACGCGGGCCGCTGCTCGAACTGCGGCATGCTGATGGTCCCCGAGCGCGTGGCCGGCGCCACAATCCTCCATTGCCCCAACTGCGGAGGCGCCTTCCTCGACCGCAAGCAGTGGGAGTTCATCCACGCCCATGCGGAGCCGCACAGCGTGATGGCCGCGGTGCTCAACTGGTTCAAGGCGGCGAACAAGCCGTGAGGAGTCCGCGGTGGCGATCGATCGCGCGCAGGTGAGGCACGTGGCCCGCCTCGCCCGGCTGGCCCTGTCGCCCGAGGAGGAGGAGCGGCTCGCCTCGCAGCTCGGTCACGTGCTCGACTACATCGAGCGGCTGCAGGCGGTGGACGTCTCCTCGGTCGCGCCGCTCAGCTTCGCAGGCGACGCGGCGGCCGGCCTGCCGCTGCGCGAGGACGTGCCGCACCCGAGCCTGCCTCGCGACAAGGTGCTGGCGCAGGCCCCGCAAGCGGACGGGCAGGCGTTCGTGGTGCCGAGGATCATCGAGTGAAGACGGATCTGCTGCCGCTCTCCCGCATCTCCGAGATGCTGGGGTCGGGCGGAGCCTCGCCCGAGGCCGTGCTGGAAGCGTCGCTCGAGCGCATCCGCGCGCTGGACGGGCGCGTGCACGCCTTCCTGCGGCTCACCGAGCAGGAAGCGCGCGCCGCCGCGCGGGCCTCGAGCCAGCGGCGCGCGGCGGGCAAGCCGCTGGGCCCGCTCGACGGCGTGCCGGTCGCGCTCAAGGACATCTTCTGCATGGAGGGCGTGGAGACGACCTGCGGCTCGAAGATCCTGCAGGGTTACGTCCCGCCCTACGACGCGACCGTGGTGCGCAAGCTGAAGCAGGCCGGCGCGGTGATCGTGGGCAAGCTGAACATGGACGAGTTCGCCATGGGCTCGTCCACCGAGAACAGCGCCTTCGGTCCGACCATGAACCCGTGGGACCTGACGCGCACGCCGGGCGGATCGTCGGGCGGGAGCGCGGCCGCCGTGGCAGCGCGGATGGTGGCGGGGACCCTCGGGACGGACACCGGCGGCTCGATCCGCCAGCCCGCGGCGCTGGTGGGGTGCGCCGGGCTCAAGCCCACCTACGGGAGGGTCTCGCGCTTCGGCGTCATCGCCTTCGCCTCCTCGCTCGACCAGGTCGGCCCCTTCGCGCAGGACGTGCGCGGCGTGGCGTACCTGCTCTCCGCCATCGCCGGCCACGACGAGAACGACCAGACCTCTTCGCTGCGGCCGGTGCCCGACTACGCGGCGGCGCTGTCGCGCGGCGCGGACGGCCTGCGCATCGGGGTGCCGCGCGAGTACTTCGGAGAGGGCCTCGCGCCGGAAGTGGAGAAGGCGGTCCGCGCCGCCACCGGGAAGCTGCGCGCACAGGGCTGCGAGATCCGCGAGATCTCGCTGCCCAACTCGCCGCACGCCATCGCCACCTACTACATCGTCGCCACCGCCGAGGCGTCCTCGAACCTGGCCCGCTATGACGGCGTGCGCTACGGGCACCGCACTCCCAGGCCCTCGCAGCTCCTCGAGATGTACGAGAAGACGCGCGCCGAGGGCTTCGGCGCCGAGGTCAAGCGCCGCATCATGCTCGGCACCTACGCGCTCAGCGCCGGATACTACGACGCCTATTACCTGCGCGCGCAGAAGGTCCGCGCCCTCATCCGCCGCGACTTCGACCAGGCCTTCGCCTCGGTGGACGCGGTGCTCTCTCCCACCAGCCCCACCACCGCCTTCCGCCTGGGCGAGAAGCTGGACGATCCGCTGGCCATGTACCTGAACGACGTCTACACGGTGCCGGCGAACCTGGCGGGGCTGCCGGGCATTTCCATTCCCTGCGGCTTCGACGCCCAGCGCCTGCCCATCGGCCTGCAACTGATCGGCAAGCCCTTCGACGAGGAGACGCTGCTGCGGATCGCGCACGCCGCGGAGCCGGCGGAGCACAGGCTGCCGCCGCTGGTGGAGGCCGGATAGATGCCGGTCGCCGATTTCGAGCCGGTCATCGGACTGGAGGTCCACGCGCAGCTCCTCACGCGGACCAAGATCTTCTGCGGCTGCAGGACGGACTTCGGCGCCCCGCCCAACACGCAGGTGTGCCCGGTGTGCCTGGGCCTGCCCGGCGCGCTGCCCGCGCTGAACAAGGCCGCGGTGGAGATGGCCATCCGCGCCGGAAAGGCCTTCGGCTGTTCCATCGCGGCGCGGAGCATCTGGGCGCGGAAGAACTACTTCTATCCCGACCTGCCCAAGGGCTACCAGATCTCGCAGTACGAGCTGCCCATCTGCCTGGGCGGTTTCGTGACGGTGCCGGGGCTCGGCAAGGTGGGGCTCGAGCGCATCCACCTCGAGGAGGACGCGGGCAAGAGCGTGCATGCGGAGGCCGGCAGCGAGGTGGACCTGAACCGGTCGGGCGTGCCGCTGATCGAGATCGTCGGCAAGCCCGAGCTGCGCTCTGCGGAGGAGGCGAGCGAGTATCTCAAGTCGCTGCGCCTCTGCCTCATCTACCTGGGCGTCAACGACGGCAACCTCGAGGAGGGCTCCTTCCGCTGCGACGCCAACGTGAGCGTGCGGCGCAAGGGCGTCTCTGCCCTCGGCACCCGGGTGGAGCTCAAGAACATCAACTCCTTCCGCTTCGTGCGCCAGGCCATCGACTACGAGATCGGCCGGCAGGTGGAGGTCATCGAGGGCGGCGGCAGGGTGAAGCAGGAGACGCGCCTGTTCGACAACGAGAAGGGCGTGACCCGCGCGATGCGCAGCAAGGAAGAGGCGAACGACTACCGCTACTTCCCCGAGCCGGATCTTCCGCCGCTGCTGGTGTCGGAGGAGTGGAAGAGCCGCGTGACGCTTCCCAGGCTGCCCCACGAGGTGATGGACGAGCTGGCTGCGGCCGGCGTCTCCGCGGCCGACGCGCGGACGCTGGCGGCGGACCCGCGGCTGGTGCAGGTCCACGCGCAGGTGGGTGGAGACGCCAGGCGCGCGGCCCAGTTCGTGCTGGGCGAGCTGGCCCGGGCGGTGAACGAGAAGGAAGCGGACCTTTCCGCGCTGCGCTTCGATCCGGCGCGGGTGCGCGAGGTCTGGAGGCTGCAGGACGCGGGAACCATCTCCTCCACCGCGGCGCGCGACGTCCTGGCCGAGCTGATCCGCACCGGCAAGCCGCCGGAGAAGATCGTCGAGGAGAAAGGGCTCTCGCAGGTCTCCGACTCCTCCGCGCTGGAGGCGGTGGTGGACGCGGTGCTCGCCCGCAGCGCCGGGGAAGTGGAGAAGTACAAGGCCGGCAAGAAGAACCTGCTCGGCTTTTTCGTGGGACAGGCGATGAAGGACCTCAAGGGCAAGGGCAATCCCGGCGTGCTCAACAGCCTCTTCAGGAAGAAGCTCGGCGACTGAGCCAGCAGCGCGAAGCTTTTACCTTCGTGAAGCCTGCCTGCCCTGCTAGCGTGCAGGGGCATGCGCCCCGCCTCGGCCCTTGCCTTCCTGCTCCTCGCCGCCGGCTGCAAGTCGGGCCCGGAGACGAGGCCGCAGCTCGGCCGCGGCGCCACCCATCCGCGCTCCCGGGTGGACGAGTCCACGGCGTACGTGCAGGCGCTGCGCGAGGAGTACGACGCGCTGACGCACATCCAGGCGGTGCTCGGCTGGTACGCGGCGACCCGGGGCGAGACGCCCATCCGCAAGCTCACCTACATCGGGCACGACCGGCTCTTCCGCAAGACCGCCCTCGACGCGCTGGCCGCCGCCGAGCGGCAGAAGGGCCTGGACGGCAACGACGCGCTCGCGCTGCGCTTCCTGCGGCGCGCGCTCACCGGCGAGATCGTCACCCTCTCCACCGCCGGCTTCAGCGACGAGTTCCGCGAAGCGCAGGCGGCCGCCACCGTCTCGCTGCCCTGGCGGGACAAGCCGGTGGCCTACAACGACCTGCAGAACCTGATCGCGCAGGAGTCGGACGCGCAGAGGCGCGCGCAGGCGTTCGCCGCCATGAACGAGGTCCGGGTGCAGAAGCTCAACCCCATTCTCGAGCGCAAGGAAGCCGCCGCGCAGAAGGCCGCGCGCGAGACCGGGTTCGCCGACTACGTGGCGCTGTCGGAAGAGCTGCGCGGCGTCAAGCTCGATCCGCTGCTGGCCGCGGGCGTCGGCTACCTCGAGGCCACCGACGCGCTCTTCAAGCAGACCCTGGACCGGGTCGCGCGCGAGGAGCTGGACATGCCGCGGGAGAAGCTGCGCGTGCCCGACCTGGGCCGGCTCTGGAAGGCGCCACGCCTCTCGGTCTTCTTCGACAAGCAGCTCGAGCTCAAGGCCCTGCAGGCGTTCCTCTCCGGCATCGGACTGGACCTGCGCACCGCCAGGGGCACCGAGGTGCGCGTCGACGACGACCTCGATCCGAAGAAGGTGCCGCGCGCCTTCGTCGAGCCGGTGGACCCGCCCGCCGACGTGCGCCTCTCGGTGAAGCCCTCGGGCGGGCTCGACGACTACGAGACGCTCTTCCACGAGGCCGGCCATGCGGTGCACTTCGCCAACGCGACCGCCTCTCCGAGGGAGCTCGTCACCCAGGGCTATGGCGCGCCCACCGAGGCCTTCGGCGAGTTCTTCCGCCAGGCCTTCTCCGACCCGCACTGGCTCTTGCGCTATCGCGCCTTCCTCGAGGCGCAGGGGCGCCGCTCGCCGTCGAACGCGGAGCTCGCCGCCATCGAGCGCGACCTGGCGCTGCGCGAGATGATGTTCCTGCGCCGCTACGCCTTCGCCAAGATCGCCTACGAGCTGCGGCTGCACGGCAGGCCCGCCGAGGAGATTGCCCCTGCCCTTGCCCTCCTCCCCGCGCCGGAGCTGGCGAAGAAGAGCCCGCGCGAGCTGTACCGCCAGCTCTTCTCGGTGGCCTATGCCTTCGACCTGAACGAGGAGGAGTCGCAGCTCTACCTGACCGACGTGGACGACACCTTCTACTCGGCCGACTACGCCCGCGCCTTCGTGCTGGCGGGGATGATGCACGAGGGCATCCGCCGCCGCTTCGGCGAGGACTGGTACGGCAACAAGGAGGTGGGCAGGTTCCTGCGCGAGCAGCTCTTCGCGCCCGGGACCTCGCTGTCGTCGGAGGACGTGGCCGAGCGGCTCGGGTTCGGCCGCAGGCTGGACTTCGCGGCCGCCGCGGCGCGGGCGCAGCGGCTCGTCTCGGAAGCGGACGCGCTGGAAAAGGCGCAGTAAGCTCCGCGCGTGCCGGCGCTGTTCGCCACCTCGCTGCTCGTCGCGCTCGCCTTCGCGACCGCCATCTCGTTCTCGTCGCCGCGGTCGCGCCGCTGGCTGAAGTGGCTGCTCGTGCTCGCGCTGGCGGTGGCCTGGATCGCGCTCGCCCTCGCCGTCCGCGAGATCGTCTCCCGCACCTCGGTGACGCTGGTCACGCCGGGCGGGGCGCGGCAGCCGCGCCTGTTCGAGCAGGCCGCGCGGCAGGGTCTGACGCTCTTCTTCTCCTTCGGCGCCCCGGCGCTGCTGGTGACGCTCCTGGGCTGGCTTGCGCTGCGGGCGACGCGGCCGCGGGCGCAGTAGACTCCTCCGCGATGGAGCTCGTCCGGATCGAAGGGCCCGGCCCGCGGCTGGAGGAGGTGCGCGCGCTCCTGCGCGAGTACTGGACCTCGTTCGGGTTCACCCCCTGCTTCCAGGGATTCGACGCGGAGCTCGCGGGCCTGCCCGGCGCCTATGCGCCGCCGCGCGGCCTCCTGCTCCTCGCTCCCGGCGCGGGCTGCGTGGCGGTGCGGCCGCTGGATGCCGCCACCGCCGAGATGAAGCGCCTGTACGTGCGGCCGCTGGCACGCGGCAAGGGCCTGGGCCGGCTGCTCGCGGGAGCTGCGGTCGCGCACGGGCGCGAGCTCGGCTTCACCCGCATGGTGCTCGACACCATGCCCGCGCAGATGGCCGGGGCCGTCGCGCTCTACCGCTCGATGGGGTTCGTCGCCTCAGCGCCCTATTCCGCCCTTCCAACCCCGGGCGCCCTCTGCATGGAGCTTCCGCTGCGATGACCTTCCGCACCCTGTGGTTCGAGGACGGAGCGCTGCACCTGCTCGACCAGCGCAAGCTGCCGGCGCGCGCCGAGATCGTTTCGGTGCGGTCGGCGCGCGAAACCGCGCAGGCCATCCGCGACATGGTGGTGCGGGGCGCGCCGGCCATCGGTTGCGCCGCGGCCTACGGGCTCGCGCTCTCCGCCCTCGCCGCCGAGGACTTCGAGCTCGCGCGCAAGGCGCTCCTCGACGCGCGCCCCACCGCGGTCAACCTGCGCTGGTCGCTGGAACGGCTCTCGCGGGTGCAGCCCCGCAGCTTCGCCGCCCTCAAGTCGGAAGCGGATCGCGTGCTGGAGGAGGACCTCGCCGCGTGCAAGGCCATCGGCCGATTCGGCGCGCAGCTCGTCCCCGACGGCAGGGGCATCCTCACCCACTGCAACGCCGGCGGCCTCGCCACCGCGGGCTACGGAACGGCGCTCGGCGTGGTGCGCGCGGCGCTGGAGAGCGGAAAGAGGTGCGCCGTGTTCGCCGACGAGACGCGGCCCTGGCTGCAGGGCGCGCGGCTGACTGCCTGGGAGCTGCTCCAGGACGGCATTCCCGTCACGCTCCTGCCCGACGTGGCGGCGGCGTCGCTGCTCTCGTCGGGGAGGATCGGCTGCGTGGTGGTCGGCGCCGACCGCATCGCCCGCAATGGCGACACCGCCAACAAGGTGGGCACCTATCCGCTGGCGCTCGCGGCGCATGCCGCGGGCGTGCCCTTCTACGTGGCGGCCCCGACCAGCACGGTAGATCTCAAGGCGGCGAGCGGGAGCGAGATCCCCATCGAGGAGCGCCCCGCGCTCGAGGTCACCCACCTGGGCGGCGCGCGGGTGGCGGCGGAGGGCGTGCAGGTGTTCAACCCCGCCTTCGACGTGACGCCTTCGCGCCTGATCGCGGCCATCGTCACCGAGCGCGGGGTGGCCCGAGCTCCCTACGAAGTGAGCCTCCAGGCGCTCGCCGGCGCGGTGCTGGAAGCTTGACAATCCGCAGCCGCCTCCGCTAGATCGCCCGTTCCTTTCCGCGCCCGGCGGCGGGACTTCCCTGCCTGCCGGGCCGCATCGAAGCGGAAAGGCAGGAGAATTCCGATGTACGCAGTGATCAGGACAGGCGGGAAGCAGTACCGCGTCAAGGAGGGCGACCTCCTCAAGGTGGAGAAGCTCGCCCAGGACGTCGGCGCCAGGCTGACGCTCGATGTGCTGCTGGTCGGCGAAGGGGCCGACGTGAAGCTCGGCGAGCCGCTGGTTTCGGGCGCGAAGGTGGAGGCCGAGGTCGTCAGCCACGGCAAGCACCGCAAGCTCTGGCACTTCCGCACGCAGGAAGAGGGCTGGGATCGCATCCGCGGCCACCGGCAGCCGTACACCGAGCTCAAGATCACCGGCATCTCCGCCTAACCCTTTTCGAGGTTCGCAAAAACAGTCATGGCGCACAAAAAAGGTCAGGGTTCTTCGCGCAACGGGCGCGACTCTCCGGGGCAGCACCGGGGCATCAAGGTGTACGGCGGCGAGGCCGTGGTTCCGGGGAACATCCTCGTGCGCCAGGTGGGTACCAAGGTGCACGCCGGACGCAACGTCGAAATGGGCCGCGACTTCACGCTCTACGCGGTGGTCCCGGGCACGGTGAAGTACAAGAAAGGACGCGGCGACCGCGTCTACGTGCACGTGGAGCCCGCCAAGGCGCAGGCCGAAGCGTAAGGCGGCAGAGCCTCGGTGATCCGGCAGGTCATCGGGCCGCCGGAATCCCATGCAGTTCATCGACGAGGCCGAGGTTCTTG
>DASSQZ010000064.1:0-6041 GCA_035702105.1 Myxococcales bacterium
CGCGTCCTGCCGCAGGCACCCCGCGCCGCGCAGCCGCTTGCCCTCGGTGACCATGTCGCAGGTGGGACGGACTTCCGCCCCTTCCACCGAGTAGAAGGAGCCGTTGACGATGGCCAGCGCGCCGGGAAAGCGCGTCCGCCACTGCGCAAGCGTCGGGCGCGAGGGGTCGTAGCGCACGATCAGGTTGGCCTTCGCCGGATCGATCAGCACCACCCGCGCGGCCCAGGCCGCATCGCCGCCCATCTCGGTGGCAGGAGCGGCGTCCACCCCGGGCGCGATCTGCCTCCAGGGCGTCGGCAGGGCCAGCGCGGCGGCGGCGAGGAGGGACAGCATCTACAGGCGCTTCCTGCGCCGCCGCGCCGGACGGCGACCGCCCGAAGGGAACATCTCCTGGCCCGCCACCGGCGGCTGCTCCGCCGCCGCTCCCACCCGGCGGGCCAGCGTCATCAGCCGCTCCTGGCTGCGCAGGGGCGACAGCGGCGTGCCGTACGAGCCGGGCAGGATGCGCTCGTAGTGCCCGTCGGGCAGGAGCACGCGCGCCTTCACGTTGTCGAGCAGCTGGGTGGCGAGGATCTCGTCGGCGATGCGCTCCTTGAGCGAGGCGTCCTCGATGGGGAAGGCCACCTCCACGCGGCGGATGAAGTTGCGCGCCATCCAGTCGGCGGAGCCGAGCCACACCTCCCGCTTGCCGCCCGCGTCGAACAGCCAGATGCGGGTGTGCTCGAGGTAGCGGTCGACGATGCTGATCACCCGGATGCGCTCGCTCACGCCGGGCACGCCGGGGCGCAGGCCGCAGATGCCGCGGATGATCAGGTCGATCTGGACGCCCGCCTGCGAGGCGCGGTAGAGGGCCTTGATCACGTCGCTGTCGGCGAGCGAGTTCATCTTGGCGACGATGCGGCCCTTGCCGGTCTGCCGCGCGATCTCCGCCTCGCGCTCGATGATCTCGATCACGCCGGCCTTGAGGCCGAGCGGCGCCACCTTGAACTTCTTCCACTGCGTCGGCCGCGAGTAGCCGGTGAGCAGGTTGAAGAGGCTGGTGGCGTCGGCGCCGAAGTCGTCGCGGGCGGTGAAGAGCGACAGGTCCGAGTAGATCTTCGCGGTGCCGGGGTTGTAGTTGCCGGTGCCGAGATGGACGTAGCGGCGCAGGCCGCCCGCCTCGCGGCGCACGATCAGCGTCACCTTGCAGTGGGTCTTGTAGCCGATCAGCCCGTAGACGACGTGGACGCCGGACTGCTCCAGAGCGCGCGCCCAGAGGATGTTCGCCTCCTCGTCCATGCGCGCCTTCAGCTCGACGAGCGCGGTGACCTGCTTGCCGTTCTCGGCTGCCCGCTGCAGCGCGCGCACCACCGGCGAGTCCTTGCCGGTGCGGTAGAGCGTCATCTTGATCGCGAGGACCTGCGGATCCTCCGCCGCTCCTTCGATGAAGCTCACCACCGGGTCGAAGGACTCGTACGGGTGGTGGAGGAGGACGTCCTTCTCGCGGATGAGGCGGAAGAAGTCCCGCTCGCCGTCGCCCACCACCGGCGGCACCACCGGCGTGAAGGGCTCGTCGTGCAGCTCCTTCTGCTCGATGCGGCCGAGCAGCGGGAGCAGGTCGGGCACGTTGAGGGGCCCTTCGATGCGGTACACGTCCGCGGGCCCGAGCTTGAGGGCGCGCACCAGGTAGTCGGAGAGGTGCTGCTCCGCCTGCGCCGCCAGCTCCAGCCGCACCGCGCTGCCGCGGTCGCGCCGGCGCACCTCGCGCTCGATGGTGACGAGCAGGTCCTCGGCCTCCTCCTCGTCGATGGAGAGGTCCCAGTTGCGGGTGACGCGAAACGCCCAGCAGCCCTCCACCGGCATGCCCGGGAAGAGCTGCGCGACGTAGCGGGAGATGACGTCCTCGAGGAGCACGTAGGTCCGCCGCCCCGCGTCGGGGACCTCGAGGAGCCGGGGCAGGACGCTCGGCACCGGCACCACCCCGTAGCGCAGGCGGGCGCCCGGCGCCGTGGCGGCGAAGCGGACCGCCAGGTTCAGCGACTTGTTGCGCAGGTGCGGGAAGGGATGGCCGGGGTCGAGCGCGATGGGGGTGAGGACGGGAAAGATCTCGCGGGCGAACGCGTCGGCGAGGAACTGGTCCGCCTCCGGGGAGAGCTGCGAGGTGGAGAGAAGGCGCACCCCGGCGCGCTCGAGGTTGGGAAGGACGTCGCCGAGCAGCGCCCGGTACTGCCGCGAGACCATCTCGTGGCACCGCGTGGCGATGGCCGCGAGCTGCTCGCCGGGGCTCATCGCGTCGGGCCCGCTCTCCTCCACGTGGCCGACGAGCTGCTGCTTGAGGCCCGCCACCCGGATCATGAAGAACTCGTCCAGGTTGGAGCTGGCGATGGCGAGGAACTTGAGCCGCTCCAGCGCGGGCACGGTCGGGTCGAGGCCTTCCTCGACGACGCGCTCGTTGAAGGCGAGCCACGACAGCTCCCGGTTGATGAAGAAGCGTGCGTCCGAGAGGTTCTGGGTGGGTGGAGGGGTGCTGGCGGTGGCCGGCGGCGGCACGACGCTCAGCGCCGCCGGCGGCGCGACCGCGGTGGCGCCCGGCGCTGCAGCCGGCGCGGACCCTGGCAGAACGCTCTCCATCCCGTCTCAAACTCTACACGCCACCCTGGAGCTTGACAATCCGACGCGATGCGTTACATAAACGTCGGTAACGCATCGCGACAAGCATCGCGACGAGCAGGAGGACGCCATGGCCGAGTTCCAGACCAAGTTCCAGGAAGCATTCCGCGGTGCACAGGCGAGGGCCACCGCCCGCGCGAAGGAGATGGAGCAGGAGGTTCGCAAGGTGCTGGAGACGCTGGGCGATCGCGCCCAGGCGGACTTGAAGTCCCTGCGCGAGTTCGCGCAGAAGGGCTCGCGCGAGCAGATGGCCGCCCTCGGCGTCGAGCTGGAGAAGCTGGGCAAGAAGCTGCAGGAGCTTGCCAAGGCACCTCCGAAGGCCACCAACGGCGCGGGTGAGCAGCCGCCGCCGGTTCAGCCGAACTAACGTACTTTACAGCACATTTCAGCTGGCTGGCGCCTTGCCGGCCGGCTGGGGTGGTCGTTAGTCTCCGTGTGCTTGCCAGGCTTGCCGGGTGTCATCCAACCGGGGGGGCATGAACTCACCGAGTGCCAAGACCATCCTCGCCGTGTGCGCGATCCTGATCCTCGCGGGTGGGGCAGCGGAGGTGTACCTGCTGCCTCGTGCGGTCCCGCGCCCCGCCTCGCGGTTCAGGGACTCTCCGCCGCCATCGCTGAGCCAGGCGCGGATGGAGTCGCTCCTGGCGCGCGCCGGCAAGCAGCTCGATCCGGCGCTGCGCACGAAGCTCGCCGAGGCGGTGCTCACCGAGTCGGCGCGGGCGGGCTACGATCCGCTCTTCGTCCTGGCCCTGGTGGCGGTGGAGAGCGGCTTTCGGCCGATGGTGTCGAGCGAGCGGGGCGCCTACGGCCTGATGCAGCTCAAGCCCTCCACCTTCGCCTGGATCGCCGGGCGCGAGCCGGACATCGCCGAGGACAGCATGGTGATGGAGGATCCGGTCATCGACGTGCGCCTGGCGGTGCGCTACCTGCGCTGGCTCGAACACCGCTTCCCCAAGCGCGACGAGGCGCTGATGGCCTACAACGCAGGACCCCGCCGCATGCAGCAGTACAAGAAGAGCGGCATCCCCGACTCGCTGCGCGAGTACCCGCGCCGGGTGATGAAGGAATACCGCCGTTTCGTCCGCATGATGAACGAACCGGAGCTTCGCGAAGTGGTGGTGGCTCAGGCAAACTGAGCGGGTGACCTTCCTCCTCTGCGTCTTGCTCGCGGTCGCCGGACCGCCCAGGGTGGAGGGCCGCGTCTACGAGCCGGGCGGCGGGGGAACCGCGCTTGCGCAGGTCACGCTCGCGCAGGGCGAGCGCACCCAGGTGGTGCGCACTGCGGAGGACGGCTCGTTCCGGTTCCGTGCGTTCGAGGGAGACGGCATCCTCACCGTGCGGCTCCCGCAGGGCTGGAGCGCGGCCGGCGAGCTCACGCACAGGTTCGGCCCCGCGTTCCGCGGCGACGTCATCCGCGCCGAATTCACCGCCCGCGCGAGGCGCGTGTTGCACGGCCGCCTGCTGGTGGCGGGCCATCCGCTCGCCAACGCCCGGGTGTCTGCGGGCGCTATAGCTGCGCAGACCGACGCGCAGGGCCATTTCACCTTTGCCGGCCTGCCCTCCGGACAGGTGGAGGTGCGCCTCGAGGCGCCCGCGCTGAGAGGCCGCGTCGAGTTGCCTGCAGGCCCCTGGGAGCTGTCGCGCGACGTCGATCTCGCCGTGCCCCCGCTCTCGGCGCTGCGGGTGCGCGCCGTCCCTCACGACTCCGACCGCCGGCCGCTGCGCGACTGGCTCGCCGGCAGACCCCTGCGGGACCGCGAGATCGCGTCGATCGAGCGGCTGGCGGCGCTGGCGAACCTGGATGCCGGTTTCCGGCTGGTGATGGCGGTGCGGCCGGCCGATGTGGAGCGGGGTGCGCAGGCGGCGGTGCTCCTGCAGCGCTATCTGACCGGGCCCGCCCTCGTCCCGCGCGAGCGCGTGCTCTTCGCCGTCACGGAACTCGCAAGAGCCGGGCAACTGGAGCTAATCTTGGCGCGGATGAGCGAGCCGGAGATCCGTTGACCGCGTCGGTGGCTTCATTTCTGACCCAGGCCCAGAAGGCCGGCTCCGAGCTGCCGCCGGCGCTGTCGGGTGCGCTGTTGCTCGCGGCCATCCGCCTCTCCGAGCACCGGCAACAGGCGCTGCGGCCCTACCAGCTTCTCGTCGACGACGACGGCACCCTCGAGCTGCTCGCCGGCCAGCCGCCCACGGCAGACGGCTATGCGGCTCCGGAGTTGCGAGCCGCGGCGGCGCTGCCCCACGACCCTCGCGTCCTCGTCTATGCCGCAGGCGCCCTCGGGTACGAGCTGGTCACGCTGACGCCGCCGCGGCTCTCCGGCGAGGCCGGCCCCGAGCTGAGGGGACCTTTCGCTTCCGTCATCCGCAAGGCGATGAGCGAACGGCGCGACCGGTTCCGCTCGCTCAAGGAGATGGCTCTCGCCATCGAGCGCGTGCAGGCGCGGCCCACCTCGGACGAGGAGCGGACGATCCTCGCGGCGGGGGCGTCGAGCACGCAGTTGCCTCCCGCGCAGCGGCTCGCGAAGATCGAGCTGCTGCGCGCGGCCGGCGCCGCAGGGGCAGAGCCAGCCCCGCAGATGCCGGCGCCTTTCGCGCCGCCCTGGGATGGGCTGGAGCCCTCGGCGGAGATGGACCTGCCGGCGCAGGCGGAGCCGCCGCGGGAAGAGCCGGCGGAGCAGCCTCGCGACACGGCGGAAGCGGCGAAGACCGGCCAGGAAACCGCGGCACAGCCGGAGCGCCACGAAGAGCTGGCGAAACTCCAGGCGAGGCTCGAGGAGCTGGAGCAGCAAGTCCGCTCCGCGCCGCCCCCCGCCGCCTCGCCCGCGACCGCGCTGGCGCGGGAGGTCAAGCTCCTCCTCGACGAACGGCGTTTCGCGGAGGCCGAGCGCGCGCTGCAGTCGCCGCTCACCGCGGACGATGCCACGCTGCAGCTCCGGCTCGCCCAGACCTTGTCGTCGATGCCGGACGCCGACGGCTCGCGGACGGCGCGTGCGGAGGCGGCTTTCCGGCGCGCGGCGGAGCTGGACCCGGCCTGGGCCCAGCCCAGGGCCGGCCTGGGAACCTTGCTGATGAAGCTGGGCAAGAGCGAAGAGGCCGTGGCGCAGTTTCGCGCCGCGCTGGTCCAGGATCCCGCCTGCGCCGAGGCGCAGCAGGGGCTGGCCCTGTCGCGCCCCGCCCGCGCCCGCCGCGACTACCGCCTCGCCCTCTCGGCCGTCCTCGGCGCGGTCGCCGCGGTGGCGGTGTTGCTCTTCTTCCGCCCTGCGGCCCGCGCGAGAGCGGTGACTCCACCCGCCCAAGCGGTGCCCGCGCAAGCGGTGCCAGCTCGAGTCGTGCCGGCGGAAGAGCGCGCGGCGACGCAACCCGCACCTGCGCAACCGATCCCTGCGCCCGCGCCT
>DASSQZ010000065.1:0-45033 GCA_035702105.1 Myxococcales bacterium
GCGCCGGTACGTTTCCCAATCGTCCCCGCGGCGTTCCTTCAGCTCGTCGATCGAGAGAATCTGGAATTGTTTGTCGCCGGTGATGTAGCTCTGCCGACCGTCGTCCACGCAGCCCCCCGGACCGCAGAAGGTGATGGTGTACTTGCCTTCGGGAGTGGAGCGCTGGATGCGAAGGCCGAAGTTCTGGTCGCAACTCTCCTTCCAGAAGCCGCTCAGGTCGAGCTTCGGGTCCGGCTTCCCTGGATCGTTTTCGACCTGCATCGCTTTCCGGAGTTCAGCGATCGTCAGATAGCGCTCCTTCTTCTGTGTGCCGCCGTAGTCCAGAATAGTGGAGCTGCCCTGCCTGAAGGACCGTGGGCCGAGGCTGTACAGCGTCCAGCCCTTGAGCGACATCGACTCTGACAGCCTTGGTGCGGAGTCCGACGCGGAGAGCGTCCCGGTGAAATGAAGCTTGAATTTCCCGGAGGGCGCAGCGGGATCGTCGGCTTTGGCAACGAGCTCCACATCCAGCTTGACCACGCCGGCCGGTCCGGGCTCTACGTGTCCCACGAGCGACCACGGCGGCGGGACCTCCGCGCCTGCGCTCGGCGTCCCGGCGCGAATCGGCGTTTTTGTCTCGGTGTGCTGGATGACCCGACGGCGATCCACCTTGGCCGGGCCTTCCGGGGCGGCGGTCGTCAGCGCCGCCGTGAGCATGCGGAGGAAGAGGACAGGACCGTCGAGAGCGTCGATCTCGGAGCCTGGCTCCGGCCGGAAGCCGCGGACGGCCAGCTCCCGGCCTGCGACGACGATCATGGTCCCCGACCGCTTGACGGTCGCCGATGTCTGCCGGATGTCGATCCAAAGGTCACCAGACGAGAACGAGGCTGCTCCACGTATCGTGGACCTGTTGCTCGAAGTGGGGCCGACGGCCGTGAAGTCGAAGACGTTGCACTCGTTCCAGGTACTCGGCAGCTTCGACCGCGGCATGACATCAGCAGCGTTGGCCGCGGCGCAGGAAAACGCCAGCATCACCAGCCATCTCATCGACACGGGCTCTCCTCGACAGGCGTCGACTCTACAGGCGCGCTCGCGTGTCTTCCAGGCTGGTGAGCGAAGTTCTGGTGCGGCATGCACTCAAGGCCGGACGGACCTCGAAGGCCGCCGCAGAACCGGCACCTGGCGCTCCGAGAGCGCCAGATCCTCCCCATCGCGAACGCGCACTTCGGCTGACCGCGGCCGGTCAGGGGCTGCACAACCCTCCGCCATCTGCCAACGCGCGGCAGGTGTCGTTCGGCCATCCTCCGTCAGGGGGAATCGCGCAGAGGCAGGCGGGGCCTGCGAAACACCGGGCCGTATACGCAGACAGCGGCCCGTTCAGCTGCGCGGCCCTCGCCGGATTGACGTTTCCCCCGGTGTTGCAGTCGCAGGCGACGGGAATCCCGCCGTCCACGACGGGCGGCGCGTGCGCGGTGCACGTGTCCTGGCCCGGCACGCACCGCTGCGCGTCCGCGAAGGCCGCCGCGTATTGCGCGACCAGCATGCTGCAATCGGGGGATGTGGAGCCGGAACATCCGCACACCGCCGAGGCGCAGAGCAGCATTCGCACGGCGGAGCTCATCCGCGCACATGCCTTCTTGCCGATCCGAAGCGCGACGCGATCGCCCATCAGCCCATCTTCGTCCGGATCCGCGCCGCGTCGTCGTCGAGCTTTGCCCGCGGCGGATTGCTGGTCCTCCATGCGAGTTGGATGCCGTCTCCCGCACTCCGGGGAAGAACGTGCAGGTGGAAATGGAAGACCGTCTGGCCCGCCGCGGTGCCGTTCGCCTGATAGAGGGCGAGGCCGTCCGGCTGGAAGGCATCGCGCACGGCGCGGGCGACGCGCGCTGCAGCGCGGAAGACGGCGGCGGACTGCGCGTCGTCGAGGCCGAAGACGTCGGCGGCGTGCTCCTTGAGCGTGACGAGGACGTGGCCCGGGTTCACCTGGCCCATGTCCATGAACGCCAGCACCTCGCCGTCTTCGTACACGATCGAAGCGGGCAACTCGCCTTTGACGATGCGGCAGAAGACGCAGTCCGCTTTCGAGTCCACGTCGCCCTCACTCCGCTGCCGGTTTCGCCTGCTTGACGAGCCACTCCACGGCCTCTTCGCGTTCCTTGAAGCCGTGCAGTCGGCCCCCGGTCAAGAGATTGTTCGCGCGGAACGCGACCAAGCCGACGCCGCGCAGCCCGAAGACCGCGACGGCGTGTTCCCAGGGTTCGTTGTGGCGGATCAGTTCCCGGAACGCCGTCAGCACCTCGTTGTCGAAGCGCATCCGGCTGACGTCGACGAGAACGAGCAGGTCCTTGCGCTTCGGGAGTTTCTCGACGAACTGCCGGACCGCGTCGATCTCCGCCAGCGTGGCGGGATTGCTGCCCAGCCCGGAGAAGTCCTCCAGCATGATGCGGCAGCCGCGTTCCTCGATGAACCCGACCGGCATGGCGCGCGATTGTGGCAGGGCGGCGGCGTGAGCACAACAGAGCATGACCCGAGGTCATTCGTCATGGAGGGTCGTCCGCGCCCTCCTGGCGGCCTCGATCGAGCGCTGCAGCCGATGCGCCCGCCCCTGCCAATCGACCTCACCCGCCCGCACACCTGGACCCTTGCGTGCAGGCCGGCTCCTGCCCTAGAGAACCGGCCGCGGCGGGGGCCGAGGGAACATGGTTGTCCATCATCGTGGGCTTTTTTCCAGCGCATTCGTCCTCTTCGCAGTCCTGATCGCCGGAGCGGCGCTCGCCGCCGACGAGCCGTCGCAGCCCGCCGGGCTCCGCGCGCCGGACGGCACCGAGCGGGTCGCCATCGGCGAGACCATCCGTTCGCGGCTGGAGCCGCTGCGGGGCTGCTACAACCGCCGCCTCGAGCGCGTCTCCTCGCTGAGCGGCAAGTTGATGTTGCGCTTCGACATCGAGCGCGACGGCAAGGTGGCGCACGCGACCGCGGAGGGGATCAACGACTCCGCTCTGGTCGAGTGCGTGATCGACCAGGTGCAGAGGTGGCAGTTCCTGAAACCGATCGCCGGCGCCACACTGCGCGTCGTGTATCCGGTCGTGTTCAAGCCGGCCTGAGGTGTCCCTTCGGGCGCGAGCCCGCTCAGGTCCGTCGTTCCCGCCCGCCTCCGCCGCAGGGCTTTGAACCTTTTCCCGCCCACCCGGAAAGACGCCTTCGAAGGGGACACGGTCCCCGACACCCGGAACTCTCCGGGCAACGAAGGAGCCAGAGATGAAGACGGTTCGTGCGGGTTGGTTTCTTGCGGCGCTCTCGGTGACCGCGGCGTGCAGTTCCTACGGCAGCGGCGCGACGGCCCAGAAGCCGCCGCAGGCGAACGCGAACGTGCTGCAGAGCACCATCGGTCCCGAGGGCGGCGTGCTCAGCGGCGCAGCGGGGACCGCCCTGGAGGGGGTGAAGCTGGTCATCCCGCCCAACGCGCTCGCCGCCGCGACGATGATCCAGATCCAGCCGGTCGCCAGCGCGGTTCCGCTGCCGGCCTCCGCGCTGCGCGTCGGGCCGCAGCTGGAGATCGCGCCTGCCGGTACGCAGCTCGCCATTCCGGCGCAGGTCACGGTACCGTTCGACGACGGCGCGGTCTCGGCCAACGATCGGTTCGGCGACGAAGTCGAGGCGCTGGTCCTGTCGCAGGGCCAGTGGGCCCAGACCCGCCAGTCGGACAGCGCCGCGGGCAGCCTCACCTTCAACCTCTCCCGCCTCGACGTCGTCTCGGCGGGCATCGAGTCCGCGGGGAGCTCCGATCGCGTCCAGTTCGATCTCCACATCAATCCCAGGTTCGCCACCTGCCTCGCGCAGTTCCCCGGCGACAACACCCGCCTCCCCAGCGCCACCGCGACGCTGGTGCGCGGCGAGCTCAACGACTCTCTCGAGCTGCGCGGCAGGAACATCAAGCCCGGCCTCAAGTTCGATCTCTTCACCGTCGAGCGCAGCACCCTGAAGAGCGACGGCACGCCGGACGCCACCATCCCCAACGTCGGCTTCGCCTGGTACCAGTCGGAGCTCGAGGCCAACGACGACGGCCGCGTGCGGGCGGCCATCCGCACCATCCTCCTCGACGAAATCTTCGGCGTCGACCAGGCCGTCCCGCTGGCGCCCGTCAACACCTTCCACCTGGGCTTCTGGTTCGACGACCCGCAGGACGCGGCGGCCTGCGGCTTCAACCCGCTCGCGCCCACGCCCTTCAACGGCAAACACCACGCGGGCCCGCTGGCGATGATCACCGTGCCGGACGCGACCACCGCGCTCGGCCCGCTCTGCACCCACCCGGACACCTCGACGGTCCCGGCGCGGTGCGGGCTGTAAGAGCGAGCGAAGGGACGGGGCGGGCGCGCGAACCGGTGCGCGTCCGCCTCGTCGCCTGTCCCCCCGGGCCGGTTGGTGATACGAGCGCGCCGGGGGCAGCGACCGGCGTGCAGGACGTCGAAGACGATGTCGAGCTGATCCGGTCGGTGGCCCACCGCGATCGCGAGGCGTTCGAGAGGCTGTACTACCGGTTCGCGCCGCGGCTCGGGCGCTACGCCTTCGGGATGCTGCGGCGGCGCGAGGCGGTGGACGAGGTGATGAACGACGTGATGCTCGCGGTCTGGCAGGAGGCGCCGCGGTTCGACGAAAGGGTCGGGACGGTCTCTGCCTGGCTCTTCGGCATCACGCACAAGAAGGTGATCAAGATGCTGGAGCGGACGGCAAGGAGCGCGCGCGAGTTGCCCCCGGAGGAGGTGGCGCCCGAGCCCGGCGAACACCCCGAGCGGGCGGCCATCGGCCGGGAGCTGGGCGCGGCGATGGCGGACGCGCTGGCGAAGCTTTCGGCGGATCAGCGCGCGGTGATCGAGCTGGCGTTCGGCCAGGGCCAGTCGTATCAGGCGATCGCGCTGGCGCTGGATTGCCCGGTCAACACGGTCAAGACGCGGATGTTCCACGCGCGCAAGCGCCTTGCGGAAATCCTGGACGAGAGGGGGCACCCGTGAGCGACGAGCACGAGCGCATGAGCGAGCTGCTGCCCTGGTACGTGAACGCCACGCTGGATGCGCGTGAGGCGGCGCAGGTCGAGCGGCACCTGGCCTCCTGCGCCGACTGCCGCGAGGAGTCGGAGCGGTTCCGTGCCATCGCCAGGGGTCAGGAGGAGGGCTGGGCGCCTTCGCCCGCGCACTTCGCCCGGATCACGGCCCGGATCGACGCGCCGTCGTTCTGGCAGCGGCTGGCGTCGTCGTTCAGGCACACGCCGCTGACGGTGCGATGGGCCTTCGGGCTGCAGGGCGCCGCGTTGGCGGCGCTGGTCGCGGTGGTTGCGCTGCGGCCACAGGTCTTCGAGACCCTCTCGCGCCCTCCCGCAGCCGCCTCCAGCCGCGCCCGCCTTCACGTCGTCTTCGCCTCCGACCTCACCGAGGAGGGCATGCGCCGCCTGCTCCAGGGCGCCCACGCGACCATCGTCGACGGCCCCTCGGCGGAAGGCGTCTACACCCTGGAGCTCTCGCTGCCCGCCGCGGATCGGGAGCGGGCGAAGGAGATCGCCGACCGCCTCGGCAAGGACCCCAAGGTGCGCTTCGCCGCGCCCGTCGCCTCGAGCTCTCCATGAGGCCCATCGCCTTCGCCGCCCTGCTCGCCTCCTGCGCCTCGGCCACGTCGCAGACTCGCGCGGCGCTCGACCCCCGGCAGCTCCAGCCGGGTCAGATCATCGTCGCGCTCGCGAGCAGCCTGGGCAAGGACCTCCTCGCCGTCCGGCGTGCCCTTGCGGCCGACTACGGCGTGGTCGAGGCGGGCAACTTCCTCCTCGGGTCCGTCGCGCTGGAGTGCGTGGTGTTCCAGGCCGCGGCCGACGCGCCGCTGCCCGAGCTCGTCGAGCGCATGAACCGCGATCCGCGGGTCAGGCTGGCCCAGGCGAACCAGGTCTTCCATGGGGAGGGCGGCGAGCCCGGGCTCTCCTATGGCGCGCCGCAGATCCGGGCCGACGCCGCGCGCCGGAGCAGGACCGGGAAGGGCGTCCGGGTGGCGGTCATCGACACCGGCGTCTCGGTCGCCCACCCGGGCCTCAGGGACCGCATCGTCCTTGCGCAGAACTTCGTCGAAGGCGGGGAGACCTCGTTCGCCCGGGACCTGCATGGGACGGCGGTGGCCGGCCTCATCGCCGCCCGGCGCGACGATCGCGTGGGGATGCTCGGCATCGCCCCGGACGCGAGGATCCTCGCGATCAAGGCGTGCTGGTACGCTCGGGCCGAAGGCAGGGCCCTGTGCAGCAGTTGGACCCTGGCCAAGGCCATCGACTTCGCGGTGGGAGCAGGCGCGCAGGTCCTGAACCTGAGCTTGACCGGTCCGGACGACGCGCTGCTCCGCCTGCTGATCGACAAGGCCCAGGAACGCGGCATCGTCGTGGTGGCCGCTGCAGCGGAGGACGCGAAGGGGCCCGGCTTTCCCGCCTCGCTGCCCGGGGTCATCGCCGTCCTTTCGAGCGATGCGCGCGGCGAGGCGCGGCTTCCGGACTGGGCCGCGCGCACCTTCGCGGTGGTCGCGCCGGGCGTGGACGTCCTCAGCACCGTCCCCGGCGACGGGTACGACTTCCTCAGCGGCAGCTCGTTCGCCGCCGCGCACGTGAGCGGCGTGGTGGCCTTGCTGCTGGAGGAGAACCCGCGCCTGACTGCGCTCACCACGCTCGATCTCCTGAAGGCCACCTCGCGCCTGCTGCCCGGCAACTCGCGCGCGGGGCTGGTCGACGCCTGTGCGGCGCTGGGCAAGCTGATGGGCGCCGCCAGCTGTCCGTGAGCCGGCGGCAACCCTCGGCGGCTCGCCGCTTGGGAAGAACGAGCCCGAGGCGCAAAGTCTTCGCGGGTGTACCTTTCTCGCGTCACGGTTGCGCCTGGTGTACACTGTCCGTGTCCCTGCGCATCGAGGCATCCGCCTTGCAGCGCCAGGGACTGCGCCCGCCTCGGAGCGGTCCGCATCGGGGGATCAATGCGTTTCGCAGGTTCAGGGCTTGCCTTGGCGTTGGCGCTGCTCGCGGCGCCCGCGTCCTTCGCGCAGAACGGGAACGGCCGCGGCGGCGGAAACGGCGGCGGCAATCACGGCGGCGGCTTCAAGGGCGCCCCGGAGCCGCTCACCCTGCTCGGTCTCGCCGTGGGCGCCGGCGGCATCGCGCTGCTGAGACGGCGCCGCGGCGCCTGAGCCGGTCTTCGTGAGCCGCCGCACCTGGTTCGCCGCGGCGGTCGCCGTCGCGCTCGCGCAGCTTGCGCTCGCCGTTCGCGACGGCCCGGTCACGTTCTACGGCCCGCTCGCGCTCGCCTGGGCCGCGATGCTTCTGGTTGCGTCTGAGCGCCGGGACTCCCCGATCCTCGCCAACCCCCCGGCGTGGGTCCCCGGCGCTCTCCTCGTGCTCGCGCCCTTCGCCTGGCTGGCGCGGCCCGGATACGGACCTCTCGACCGCACCGCAGCGCTGGCCTCGGGCATCGGCTTGCTCCTCCTCGCCGGCGGCCTGCGGGAGCTGCCGCGCCGCGGCCGCGAGCTCCTGCTCCTCGCGCTGCCGCTGATCAGCCCCTTCCCGCGCCAGATCGCGCACGCGGTGGCTCCCCTGCGCGGCACCGCCGTCTTCGCCACCCTCTTCCTGCGCGCCGCCGGCGTCCCCGCCGAGATGGACGGCCAGGACATCGCCTTCTCGGGAACCGGCATCGCCGTCCTCGAGTCGTGCACCGGAGTCGAGCAGCTCTCCCAGCTCTTCGCGCTCTCGCTCGTCGTGCTCTGCCTCTTCCGGACCACCGCTGCGCAGAAGATCGCGGTGCCGCTTCTGGCTCTCGCCTGCGGCTTTCTCGCCAACGCCGCGCGGGTGGCGGCCATCGGAATCCTGGCCCGCGACCTGCCGGCGACGGTGGATCTCTGGGACGGCGCGGGCCTCTACGCTCCCGTGTTCAGCGCCGCGGCGGCGGCGATCACCTGTCTTCTCTGGTGGCCGCTGCTGCGCGCCGCTCCCCGCCGGCGCCCGGCCCTTCCCGATCTGCCGTAGGCGTCAGTTCTCTCGCGACGCAAGGGTGACGGACGGCTTCATTTCCTTGCCGCCGTGCCAGATGGCGACGAGCCTGCGGGTGTTGCGGATGTCGTCGAGAGGGTTTGCGCCCAGGACGAGGAAATCCGCGCGGTTGCCCCGCTGCACCGTCCCGCGATCCTTCGCTCCCAGCATCGCCGCGCTGCCGCGGGTGGCGGCGACGATGGCGTCCATTGGAGAGAGCCCCGCCCGCACCATCAGCTCCAGCTCGCGGTGCTCCGCCCAGCCCTGGATGCGCACCGGATTGGCGCCGGAGTCGGTGCCGAAGGCGATCTTCACACCGGCATCCTTCAGCGCCTTGAGGTTGTGCATCGCGTTCTTCAGCGCCTCCCGGATCCGGGGCAGGTTCGGGTCGGATGCGGCCTTGGCGCGAAACTCGGGCGCACGCAGCTTCTCCAGCGCCTCCGGCGACACCGCCCCGGCGAGGAACGGGTCGTCGAGCAGCGACGGATCGTCGAGGAACGCGAAGGACGACTCGTCCACCGTGAGCGTCGCCACGTAGAAGGTCCCGCGCGCCTTCATCAGGCCGGCCAGCTCCGCATCGACCTCCCGATCGCGGACGCTGTGAGCGAGCGCGTCGACGCCGTCGCGGATCACCGCCTTCGCGTCCTCGAGGTAGAAGACGTGCGAGGCTACCCTCATTCCCGAGCGGTGCGCCTCGGCGATGGCCGCCTTGAAGATGGCGGGCTGCAGCTTGGGAAACTTGCCGTACACGTCGTCCACCCAGATCTTGAGGAAGTCGGGATGGTGCGCGGCGGCCTCGCGCACGTCGGCAACGGCTTCCGCCGCCGTGGTGGGCCGATCGACCTGGTCGGGCGCTGCGGGCACGGGCGGCGCTCCGGCGGGAACGCCGATGCCGCGTCCGGCGGTGAAGAGGCTGGCTCCCCCCACCGCGCCGCGCCGCTGCTGCTCGCGCAGCTCGTAGACGAGGTCGCGATTGAGCCCGAGCGTGAGCACCGAGGTGACGCCGTACTGCTCGTACTGCGCGAGCTGCGCCTGCACGTTCTCGCGCGTGTAGCCGTCGGCGCGGTTCTGGCCGGAGATGACCAGCCCGACGTGGCCGTGGGCGTTGATCAGGCCGGGGATGATGGTCTTGCCGCGCGCATCCACCACCCGCGCGCCCCTGGGAATCTTCATCTTCGCGGTGCCCACCGCAGAGATGCGGTCGCCCTGCACCACCACGACGGAGTCTTCCCGCGGAGGCGAGCCGGTCCCGTCGATCAAGCGGGCCCCCCGCAACACCACCGTCTCCGCGAATGCAGCCTGCGATGCCAGCAGCATCAGTGCAGCCAGACGCCTTGGACCCATGGCAACCTCCTGAAAGGCAGGCGCATAGCAAAAGCGGGCTGCGCGAATCGAGAGGTGCACGACTGCACCGCGACGGGAGGCTCGCTGGCGGGCTCCCGATTGATTGACGCGCTGCGTGCGCATACTTGTATGGCCTCGGGATTCCCCCATCTTCATCCAATGCACTTGTGCTTCGGACCGTAGCTTGTGTACTCTTTGTCGCGTCACTGGGCGCCGCTGCGTGGCGTTCCGCGCGGACAGGGGGGCGCTCAGTGGCGGTAGGGGGGCAAGACCACAGGATGGGAGGTCGAAGCGGCGCGCACGCACGCGTGAACGCCGGCAGATGTCCCGTGCCTTGGGCAGCATCGTCGTATTGGGGGGTTTTCTAACGTAGCGTATTTAAATGATTTTGCTCGGGTCCTGAAGACGCCCTCCAAGGCGCCTTCACAGGGGGGGACCAAACACATGGAATGCACTCAACGTCTTCGCGGCGTGTGGCCGCGCCTTGCCGCACGCCACATCGCCCGCGGACGCAGCATGCTGGTGGCGCCGCTGATCGCAGGCTTCTTCTGCGCAGGCGCCGCCCGTGCCCAGCAGAAGATCGCTCCGACGCCGGGGTTCGACATCCTCGGCTTCATCCAGGCGGCGACGGTGGACCCGAACATGTGCCCGGAGCTCAACCCGGTGCTGTGGGGCGGCACGGTCACGGTCAACGGGATCACCATGACCGTGCCCTGCAACACCATCCTGCAGATGCCGGCCGCGGCGTTCACCTGGTCGCAGATCTTCGACACGTCCTCCCTCACCGGCCTCGCCTCCAT
The DNA here is from genome assembly GCA_035702105.1 of Myxococcales bacterium. Classification (GTDB taxonomy): domain Bacteria; phylum Myxococcota; class Myxococcia; order Myxococcales; family 40CM-4-68-19; genus 40CM-4-68-19. The sequence goes on from DASSQZ010000065.1 coordinate 10,156, forward strand.
CGCCGAGCCGGTGAACTCGACCAGCCTGAATGGCGGCGCGCAGCCGGTGGGCCAGACCGGACTCGCGCTCGGCGACAGCACCGGGTCGGCCGGCACCGGCGTCTTTCCTTATCCGTCGTTCGAGATCCGCGCCGTGGGCAACGTGGTCAAGGACGCGACCGGCAAGGACCAGTACATCATCGGTCTCATCGCCCCCATCTCCCAGCAGGGGCTCAACCTCGGCGCAGGCAAGATCGCTTGCATCGACTACGCCACCGGCTTCCTCTACGTGGGCGGCACCCCCGCGGCGCCGGGACAGGCGTGCAGCGCCGCCAACGGCGCCCGCGTGCAGATCAACGATCCGGTGGGCCGCTGGGGCCTGCCCCACAGCCCGGATCCCCGCTTCACCGGCGACACCGGCAACACCACCATCCATGCGGCCACCGGCTACCCGATGTGCGTGCCGCGCACCGATCCCACCGTCGCCGACGATCCGCTCTGCCCGCGCGGCAACCGGCCGCTGAACGGCGACCCGCGCTTCCCGGTGGACCCCTTCCTTCCCATGGGCGAGCCGCTGAAGGCCTTCAACATGCGGCCGCCTCCGGGCCAGGACGGGTCGGATCCTTCCGGCTTTCCCGACTCGCGCCAGCAGCTTCCCTTCATGGTGGGCGACTGGATCGACTACTCCGGCACGCTCTCGAGGGACGCGCTCGGGCAGGACTACATCTCCGCCCACACCATCAACGCCAACCTGGGCGTCTTCACCTCGCCGGGCTCGCAGCCCGCCTACGTCGGCGTGGAGGTCATCCTCCTCGGCACCGCCGGAGTGGCGCCGGAAGGCATCGTGCAGGAGGCCACCAACCGCATCTTCATCGTGGGCTTCACCACCGACCCGACCCGGCTCATCGACATCAACGCGGTGGACGTGAACCCGTGCACCGGCGAGGAGACGCTGCGCCTGCTCGGCACCGTCGACCCTGCGTCGCAGCCGGTGCGCTCGCGCTTCCGCTTCCACGTGCTGGGCGGGGCCTTCATGCCGCCCACCCGCGAGATGGAGATCGTGAGCTACACGGGCACGACTCCGGCGGTGAATCCGGACGGCACCCCCGGCTACGCCAACGGCCTGGGCTCGGGGCGTTACCGGCTGCCCGACTTCGACTTCATCTTCCCGGAGAACCAACGGTTCGGACAGCCGATCCTGGCGAACAACTTCCAGGACCTGCCGTTTTTGGCGCAGGGCTCGGGGCCGCTCTTCGGCTATGGCCCCATCGTCGGCCAGCTCAAGCCCTGGCCGGGCAATCCGGTGCCTCAGAGGGTCACCTGCACCGTGGACGGCGCGGGACCGCTGGTCACCGCGGGTCCCGACTTCGTGGTCGGGACCAACGCCGCGGTCACGCTCTGGAGCAACATCACCCAGGATCCCAATGCCGGCTGGCCGATGATCCAGTGGACGCAGACGGCGGGCCCGCTGGTGCAGATGTGGGACACCGACACGATGACGCCGGGCTTCGCCGCGCCGGCAGTCGCCCTGACCGACACACCGCCGGTGCTGACCTTCCAGATCACGGTGACCGACGCATTCGGGTCGGCCACGGCGTCGGTGAACGTCAAGGTCCTGCCCACCAGCGACAGCTTCACGGTGGGCACCGCCACCTGGCGATTCGACACCTTCAATCCCAACGGCAAGAAGGTGGGGCAGAAGGGCGGCAAGCTCAACGTCACGGTCACCGACTCGGTGATCGACCCCAACATTTCGCTCTACGTGGTCGGCTTCGGGCCGATGACCGAAGACCCCATCCTCGGGCGGCCCAACTACGTCTTCAACGCCACCGGGGTGAACCCGCCGCCGATGTCGGTCATCGTCCGCTCCAACTTCGGGGGATCGATCGAGATCCCGATGACCTTCCGATGACCACGGGCCGGGGATCGATCATGGACACGACCAGGTCATTGGAGGCGCCTCGCAGGGGAGCCGGGCTGCCGGGGGCGGTGCGGGTCGCTGCGCTGCTCCTCGCCGTCGCAGGCGCGGCGGGCGCGGCGGACACGACGGGCACGGGCGGATCGGGCGGCCAGGGCGGCTCCTCGCCGGCGATGAGGCTCTTCGCGCCGCCCTCGCTCAAGCACACCCCGGTGCCGGAGCCGTCGAACCTCGGGGACTTCGTCAAGGACAAGAAGGCCGCCATCACGCTCGGCAAGGCGCTCTTCTGGGACATGCAGGTGGGCAGCGACGGCATGCAGGCCTGCGCAACGTGCCACTTCCACGCCGGCGCGGACGGGCGGAGCAAGAACACCATCAATCCCGGAGGCAACGGCACCTTCGATCTGGTGCCGGGCCCCAACGCCACGCTCACCGCCGCGAACTTTCCCTTCCACCGTCTCGCGAACGTGGACGACCCGTACTCCGACGTGCTCCAGGACACCAACGACATCGCCGGATCGCAGGGCGTCTTCGACGGCACCTTCCTCGGAGTCGTCCGCGGATCGGCGGTCGAGCTCGGCACGCCGCTCTCCGACCCCGTCTTCCACGTGGGAACGAACAACACCCGCCGCATCACCGGGCGCAACGCCCCGAGCGTCATCAACGCGGTCTTCAACTACAACAACTTCTGGGACGGCCGCGCCAACTTCGTCTTCAACGGCGTGGATCCGTTCGGCGACGCCGACCAGGGCGCGCGCATCTTCTCCAACGACGGCTCAGGCTCGTTGATGGCCGTGGCCGTGCACATCGAGAACGCCAGCCTCGCCTCGCAGGCGGTAGGGCCGCCCGGCAGCGACACCGAGATGTCGCTGGGGCGGCGCACCTTCCCGGACATCGGCAAGAAGCTGCTGGCGCTGCGGCCGCTGGGCAAGCAGATCGTGCACCCGTCGGACAGCGTGCTGGGCCCGCTCGCGCGCAGCAACGGCAGGAGCGCGCGCACCGGCCTCTCGGTCACCTACGCGACGCTGATCAAGCAGGCCTTCAAGGAGCCGCTCTGGAATGCCGGGGACCAGGTGGTGGCGTTCGACAGCCTGGGGTTCCACCTGGTCCCCCGCCCCTCGCGGCTGGCGGCGAACCAGTACACGCAGATGCAGGCCAACTTCTCGCTCTTCTTCGGCCTGGCGGTGCAGCTCTACGAGGCGACGCTGGTCTCCGACGACTCTCCCTTCGATCGCTACCAGGACGGCGACGACTCGGCGATGAGCGTCTCTGCGCAACAGGGCCTCAACCTGTTCTTCACGCCCTCCGAGCCCGGATTCGCCGGAGGCAGCTGCTTCAACTGCCACGCCGGCTCGGAGTTCACCAAGGCCACCGTCAGCAACGTCGGCTCGGTGCAGTTCCTCGGCGATCTGCCGGAGCGGATCATCGAGCGGATGAGCATGGGCAAGGGGAGCGGCGCGTTCTACGACTCGGGGTTCTACAACATCGGGGTCCGCCCCACCGAGGAGGACCTCGGCCGCGGCGGAAGCGACCCGTTCGGGTATCCGCTCTCCTACACCGCGCGGGCGCTGATGATCCAGCAGAAGAAGCCGCTGCCGTTCGCCAACCCGCCGCTCTTCTGCGGCGAGGAGCAGCCCACGCCCTGCCCGATGGGGCGCATGGCGGTGAACGGCACCTTCAAGGCGCCCACGCTGCGCAACGTGGAGCTGACCGGGCCGTACTTCCACAACGGCGGTCAAGCCACGCTCATGCAGGTGCTCGACTTCTACACCCGCGGCGGCGACTTCCACGACCACAACATCGAGGACCTCGACACCGACATCGACCGGATGGACGGCATGACCGAGGTGGGCAAGCGCGAGATCGTCGACTTCCTGCTCGCGCTCACCGACGAGCGCGTACGCTGGGAAAAGGCGCCCTTCGACCACCCCGAGCTGATCCTTGCCAACGGCTCTCCCGGGGACAGCAGCGCGGTGCAGTGCGGCACCGCCAGCACCTGTGACGAGCTGCTCCGGTTGCCGCCCGTCGGCGCCGGCGGCCGGGCCGCGTCGGGCCTGCCGCCGCTGGGAACCTTCCTCGACCTCGATCCGCATGCCCACTGAGGCCCTGTGCCGCGTCCAGACCTCGAAACCGTCTCGTCCGCTGAGGAGCTCGTCGTGAACCGGATCAAGCTGCTGTTCGCACTCGGGGCCACTGCCGCGGCGCTCGCGGGAACCGCCTGCAACTCGCGGGCGCCTTCCCGCGAGCTGCGCACGGCCTCCTCGGGCCAGGCGCTGACGACGGCCATGGTCATGCGCGTCGAGCTGCCTCCCGCCGTGCTGCCCGGCGACCCGCTCTCGCTTGCGGTCTCGTTCCGCGACTCCGCGGGGCAGCTCCTCAACGTCTCCGACAAGGTGACCGTCGGCCTGGCCAGCAAGGCGGGCGGCACCTTGATCAAGGGAACCACCACGGTTGCCGCGGTGAGCGGCACGGCGCGGTTCAGCGACCTGACCATCGCCCAAACCGGCAGCTACCAGCTCCTCCTCACCTCGCCGCGGGCATCACCGGTCACCTCGGCGCCCTTTGCCGTGACCTGGTCCACGGACGAGCTGGAAGTCGCGGGCAGCGCGACGAACGACACGCCCTCCGGGGCGGAGGCGATCAGCCCCAACGTGCCGCTCTTCGGAACCCTGGGGCCGGGCGACGTGGACATGTACCGGTTCCATGCCCGGGCAGGTCAGATCCTCTCGGTGGCGAGCCATGCCACCCGCCTGGACCTGGGGAACTGGGACACCTCGCTGCGCCTGCGCCTGATCGCGCCGGACGGGACGACCGAGCTCGCGCGCAGCGGCGCCTTCGGCGGCAATTCGCCCAGCGCCGACACGGGCTTCGCCGGCCTGCGCATCCCTGCCGAGGGCGACTACTACCTCGCCTGCGACGCCGACCGGCGCGGGTTCCTCACCGGCAGGTACGCGGTGCTGTTGCGGCTGCTCTCGCTGCCGCCGCTCCTGCAGCTCGAGAGCGAGCCCGCAGGCGCCACCGGCCAGAACGACACGCCCGCAACCGCGCAGACGCTCCTGCCCGGCGTGCTCTACGGGTCCTCCGACGTCGTCGCCGCCGGCGCCGCGCCCTTCTCGGACGACTTCAAGATCGCCATCGTGGCGCCCACCCGCGTCCATCTCGACCTGACCGCGGTCCGCAACGGCTCCGCCTGGGCCGACACTCCGTGGATCCCGCGGCTCGAGCTGCAGGACTCCGCGGGAAACGTGCTCTGGGGAAGCGACGGGTCGGCGTACTCCGATCCGGCCGTGGACTACGTCGTCACCGTGCCCGGCACCTACTACGTCCGCGTCGCGACCGCTTCCGGCGCTGCCGCCTCGGGCACGACGCCGTACTTCCTGACCTGGCTGCCGCTGCCCTACGCAGCCCTCCTGGAAGCGGCGGGCAACACCACCGCCGCCGCCGCCATGCCGATGGGCTACGGCAGCGAGATCGCCGGGTCGTTCAACGCGCCCGGCGACCACTACTTCAGCTTCACCGGCGCCGCCGGCGACGCGGTCAGGCTGTGGGTTGAGGACCAGACGCAGCTTCAGGGGGCCTCGCTCCTCCTCAACCCTGCGGCGGGCTCGGACGCGGTGCTCCTCGCCGCCGACGGCGCGACCGCGCTCGCCAGCGCCTCGCTCTCGCCCCAGGCGGGCCAGGGCGCCTCGAACGTCCGGCAGACCATCCTGCCCGCGACCGGGAGCTACTTCGTGCGCGTGCGCAGCGCGGCGCCGGGAAGCTTCGGGCTGCGCCTCGATCGCATCTCCTCCAGCTCGCGCGAGACCGAGCCGAACAACGCCGCGGCGCAGGGCAACCCCATCGACGCGGGCGGCCTCGTCTCCGGGACCATCGCGCCCGCGGGCGACAAGGATCACTTCACCGTCCACGCGGTGGCCGGGCAACTGGTCAGCCTCTCGCTGTACGCCGGGGCCGGCGGCATCGCCAATTCGCTGACCGACTGGGGCTCGGCGCTGTTGCCCGCGCTGGAGATCCGCGATCCGCAGGGGAACCTCCTCTCGGCCACCACCGCCGACCGCAAGGGCGAGGTCAACGTGGCCCAGTCGCTGCTGCGGCCCGAGGCGATGGTCGAGGCGTCGTTCCGCGCCGCCGCGGAGGGCAACTACGACGTGACGGTGTCCGACGCGGACGGACAGGGCGGAGCCAACTTCTTCTACGCGCTGCGCGTGTGGAAGAACCAATGAGGCGCGCGTCCGTGCGAGCGCGCCTCACCTTTCTCGCCGCCTTCGCCGCCGGCGCGGCGGCTGCGCTGCCCGCGAAGGCAGCCGCCCATGCGCCGGCCGGGCGGAAGGCGCCCGCCATCTTCGCTCCGCTCTTCGACCCCAACACCCGGTTCAAGCCGGGCAAGACGGTGAGGCTGCGGTTCCGCGCGCGCCGGACCCTGGGCGGCGCTCCGCTCGGCGTTTCCGACGTCTCCTTCTGGCTGCGTCACGGCAGGCCCGGCGCCGAAGTGCGCCTGCTGGCCACCCGGGTGAAGGGCGACGTGTTCGAGGTGCCCTTCACGCCGCTGGAGCCCGGCCAGTACGCGGTGCTGCTGTCCGTCCACGGCGCGCCCCGCAATGCCGTTCCGCCGGTTCGCCTGGGAGTCGTGGGCGTCGCCCGCGGGCTGGTGGAGGAGCCGCCGGAAGCCGATGCCGAGATGCTGCAGCGCAGGCGATCCAACGGCAGGACGCGATGAGCGCCCGGACCTGGCGGCGGGCGAGCCGCCCCCTCCCGCGCACCGGGACGCGAGCGCCCGTCTGGGCAGCGTGTGCGCTCGTCGCCATCGGGCTGGGGTTTGCGGCCGTTCACCTCCTCGCGGCAAGCGACGAGGCGCCCCTGGCCGCGGTGGAACCGGAGGCGCAGGCGGCACCGAGGCGCGCTCCGCCCCCTTCCATCCTGCGCGAGAGCGGGCCGCGGCTGACCCAGGGGAGGCTGCCGCCCCCCGAGATGAAGCCGCTGTTCGATCCGAACATGCGCCTGAACCTGGGCGAGACGACCACGCTCAGGTTCGCCGCACCGAATGCAGAAGCGCGGGACCTGGCCTCCTCCCGCGGAGTCACGGCCTCGGTGTTCCACCGCAGCGACCCGGAGCGCCAGTTGCCGGTGCGCGAGGTGGAGAACGGGGTCTACGAGGTGCCCTTCCAGCCGTACGGGCCCGGCCAGTTCCAGGTGGTGCTCAACGTCGGTGGAGTTCCCGCCGGGACGCAGAAGGTCGGCGTCATCGGCGCCGCCGGCAGGGCCGATGCCACCGTGGACATCGTCGACCCGCTCCTGGTGGACCCGCGCGACTTCCGCGCCAGGACGGGCGGGCAGTTCCACCGCCGCTGACGGAATGGCCGGCCGGGGCGGCCGCTCGCTGGCCGCCCCGGCGCCGCGCGACGCTACTGCACGTTCGCCGTGACGCTCGCGTCGCCGGTGAGCGTGAACGTGCAGGTGGACGTGTCCCGCGAGGTGGCGCAGGCGCCCGACCAGATCGCCGTGCGGTCGGTCAGGCTCAACGTCACCGAGGTGCCGGCTGCGAAGGTGGCAGAGCCGGTCTGCCCCACCGGAACGCTGATGCCCGCCGGCGTGGAAACGACGGTGACGCCGGTGCGGCCGGTTGCCGTCACCGCGAGCGTCGCCGGCAGGGCCACGCCTGCAGGGGCGATGGTGAGGGCCGCCGACTGCGTGCCTCCCAGCGACGCGGAGATGGTGGCCGGCGTGGAGGCGCTCACCGCGGCGGTGGCGATGGTGAAGCTGGCGCTGACCTGCCCCGCGGGGACCAGGACGCTGGCCGGCACCGTCGCCGAGGCGCTGCTGCTGGAGAGGGTCACCTGCGAGCCTCCTGCCGGCGCGGCCGCGCTCAACGTCACCGTGCCGGTGGCCGAGGTTCCGCCGGTCACCGTGGTGGGGCTCACCGACAATGACGCAACCGAGAGGGTGGGCGTGGGGCTACCGCAGACGCCGGGAGTTCCGCCGCCGCCGCAGGTCTGCCCGAAGTTGCAGCCGCACGAGAGCGTCCCGCCGCAGCCGTCGGGCCCCGAGCATGCCGGCGCCACGAGGTCGAGGCAGGTCTTCGGCGTGCAGCCCGCGGCCACCGTCAGGGGATTGGTCAGCGGCGTCTCGCCCGGCGCGCCGGCGCTCGCGGAGATGCCGACGGTGGTGGTCTGCGCGACCGAGGCCGCCGCTTCCACGGTGGAGGCGCCGCCTCCGGCCGTGCAGCCGCCCTGCACGAAGGGCTGTCCACCGGCGATCACCGCGGCCACCGCCGGATCGCTGCTGGCCACGCTCACCTGCACTCCGGAGATGGGCGCCATCTTCTGCAGCACCACGTTCATCTGCGAGACGCCGCCGGGAGAGATGGTGGAGGGGCTGAGCGTGAAGGAGGCGAGCGGCGGCGGGGGCTGCGCCGTTCCACCCGGGTTGAGCGTCAAGGTCAGCGCGTGCGAGACGAGCTCGCGCGACACCTGCGCCGCGTCGGTATAGGCGATGTCGGTGAAGATCGAGACGTCGGTGGGCGCCGCCACCACCGCGGTGGGCATGGAGAAGGTGGCGGAATTCGTCCCTGCGGCGAGCGAGGGCACGTTGCAGCTTGCCCGCGCCGCGACCAGGTCGCTGCGGTTGATGGTCATGTTGACGATGGCGCCGCCCGCGTGGGCGTCGGCAAGCGTGACGGTTGCCGGCGCGTCGGTGCCGCCCGCCAGCGACGGGCTGGGCAGCGCCAGCGGCGCGGCGCCTGCGAAGCAGGTGTCGTTGGACTTCTGCGAGCCGGAGCCGGTGATGCAGCCGGAAGCGCAGGCGGAAACGAGCGTGCAGTTGTTGCTGGTGCTGTTCTTGTTGCACTGGTAGACCGCGCCGGGCGAGCAGTTGTGCGCGTGGCTCGATCCGCCGCAGACGGTGCCGTCGATTCCGGTCCCGCGGATGGTGAGCGCGGTGCAGACCGAGGCGACGACCGGGTCCGATTGGGTGTCGAACGCGTCGCCGGCGCCCGTTCCGCAGGCGGCAGCGAGGGTACAGATGACGGATAGCAGATGAACGATGTTGAGACGCATGGGGTGACCTTCCTGTTCGGTTGTTGATGCCGAGCACGCCGCATCCCGCCGACAAGCTGGTCCCCGCTGCTCAGACCCTTCCGGCCCGCGGCGCGGAACAAATTTTTCGCGCCTCGCGAAATTCCTGCGCGTGCTAGGTTTTCACGATGTTTTCGCGGCGGTTGCTGCATGTGGTCACGCGCAAGGACCTCGCGCTGCTCCTCGCACCCACCTACGCGCAGTCGGCCAACGTGGACTTCGACGAGGCGCATGAGCGCATGGAGCGCGCGGTCGGCGTGCAGCGCGTCGTGGACGCCCTCTACCGCGGACTCTCCGACGCCCTCCATGCGCGGCAGGGGCCGCGCACCGGCGAGGACGAGCTGATCGACAAGCTCTCCGCAGGCGTGCAGAAGCGGCGCAGCAGGGTGAAGGCCGCGGCGCTCACGCCGGCGATCTCGGCGGTGATGGTGATGCTCAACCTCGAGCTGGGCTACGCCCCGGAGATGATGCGCAACGCGCTCGCCGAGCCCAGGGGCCGGAAGCTGCTCGAGGACGGGCTCGCCGGGCTGGGCGAGCACCTCCTCGACCAGCTCATCAAGTAATCAGTGCGCCATCGGCGCGGCGCCGGGCTTCATCCTCCGCGTCAGCAGCACCGCGGGCACCATGATCCCGCAGAAGATCGCGAAGAGGAAGAGCACGTCGAGATAGGCGAGCGTCTGCGCCTGGCGGATGAGCTCGCGGTAGATCTGCCCGTAGGCCATCCTCGTGGCCTCGAACGCGCCGATCCCCGTCTGCTGCAGGTGCTGCGCGATGCCGGCGATCCGGGCGGACAGCGCGGCCGAAGGGAGCACGTGCGCCGCGAGCCGCTCCTGGTGGAATTGCGATCGCCGCGCGATCACGGTGGTGACGAAGGCGATGCCGATGTCGCCGCCCATGTTGCGGGCGAGGTTCACGATCCCGGACACCTGGTTGTTCTTCTGCGGCGGCACGCCGTTGTAGACCACCGACTGGATGGGCACGAAGAGGAAGGGCAGCCCGCAGGCCTGGTAGACGCGGATCATCACCGCGGTCCTGAAGTCCATTCCCGGGTACATGCTGTGCACCATGTGCACGAGCGAGACGGAGAGGATGAGGAAGCCGATGGCGATCAGGTAGCGCGTGTCGACCTTGGACACGAGCTTTCCCACGAAGGGCAGGATGAGGATCACCACGAACCCGCCCGGGGAGAGCACCATCCCGGCGTCCTCGGCCGAGTAGCCCATCCAGACCTGCACGTACTGCGGCAGGAGCACCGTGGTGCCGTAAAGCGCCATTCCCAGCACCAGCATCATCACGTTGGAGACGGCGAAGTTGCGGTCCCTGAAGAGCTGCACCTCGACGATGGGGTGCTGCTGCCGCCATTCCCAGATCACGAACGCGACCAGGGACAAGGACGCGATGGCTGCGAAGAGGACGATGGTGTGAGAGTTGAACCAGTCGTCTTCCTGCCCCTTGTCGAGCACGTACTCGAGCGCGCCCAGGCCCAGCGCGATCAGCCCGAGGCCGATGCCGTCGATGGGGCCGGCGCGCCGCTTCGCCTCGACCAGGTGCGGAGGGTCCACCAGGATGCGCGAGGAGATCAGCATGGAGAGGGCGCCCACCGGCACGTTGATGAAGAACACCCAGCGCCAGGAGAGATGGTCGGTGATGAAACCGCCCAGGGTGGGGCCGATGGCGGGCGCCAGCACCACCGCCATGCCGTAGACGGCGAAGGCCATGCCGCGCCTGGCGGGAGGGAAGGTGTCGGCGAGGATCGCCTGCTCGGAGGGCGCAAGCCCTCCTCCTCCGAGGCCCTGCAGCACCCGGAAGAACACCAGCAGCCCGAGGTTCGGCGCGATCCCGCAGAGGAACGAGCTGGTGGTGAAGAGCAGGACGCACATCAGGTAGAAGCGCTTGCGGCCGATGCGCGTCGCCAGCCATCCGCTGGTGGGCAGCACCACCGCGTTGGACACCAGGTAGCTGGTGAGCACCCAGGTCGACTCGTCGTTGCTGACGGAGAGGTTGCCGGCGATGTGCGGCAGCGAGACGTTGGCGATGGCGGTGTCGAGCACCTCCATGAAGGTCGCCATGGTGACGACCAGCGCGACCACCCAGGGGTTGTGCCCTCCCGTCCAGCCCTGCTCGTGGGTGATGCGCAGCGACTCCTCGGGGCTGAGCGCCGCCGCCTCCTCGCCGGTCATCGCACCTGTACCTTCGGTTCCGCCGACATTCCCGGCCGCAGCCGCTCCATCTGTTGCTGGCCCGGGTCGAGGTTGATGCGCACCGGGATGCGCTGCACCACCTTGACGTAGTTGCCGGTGGCGTTCTCGGGCGGCAGGAGGCTGTAGCGCGAGCCGGTGGCGCCGGCGAAGCTCGCCACCGTCCCCTGGTAGTCGCGGTCGATGGCGTCCACGTGCACCGTCGCCCTCTGCCCGATGCGCATGCGGTCGAGCTGCGTCTCGCGGAAGTTGGCGGTCACCCAGAGGTTGCCGATCTGCGTCAGCGACATGAGCTGCTGCCCCGGCTGCACCCGATCGCCCACGTTGACGGAGCGCCTGCCGATGACACCCGCCACCGGCGCCCCGACCCTGGCGTAGCCGACGTTCAGCTCGGCCTGGTGGAGCTGGGCGCGCGCCAGTTCCAGGTTTGCCTGCCGCACCGACAGTCCCGCCTCTCGCGCCACCAGCTGGCGCGGGGCGTTGGCGCGGGCTTCCCGCAGCCGCGACTGGGCGGTCTGGAGCTTGGCCCGGCGCATGTCGACGCGCTGCCGCGCCGCGCCCACCGCCGCCCGGGCCACGTCGGCCGCCGAGACGCGCTGGTCGTATTCGGCCTGGGGAATGGTCTTCGAGGCGAGCAACTGCGCCGCGCGCTCGCGCTGCTGCTGGGCAAAGCGGTTGTTGGCCTCGGCCTGATCGAGGTCGCGGCGCGCGGCCTCCAGATCCGCCTCGGTGTTGGCCACCTCGTCCTCCGCCGCCTGCACCGTGGTCTTGTTGGAGGTGGCGGTGATCGAGACGGTGGGCTGCTCCGCCTCCAGCGCGGCCTGCGCCTGCGCCACCGACGCCCGCGCCTGGGCCAGCATCACCTCCAGGTCGGCGGTGTCCAGCTCCACCAGCGGGTCGCCCTGCTTGACCTGCTGGTTGTCCTCGACCAGCACCTTGACCACGGTGCCCGGCACCCGCGAGGAGACGGCGGTGATGTAGCCGTCGATCTGCGCGTCGTCGGTGTCCTCGAACTTGCGCGCGTGCAGCCACCAGATCAGCGCGGCCGCCGCCGCCAGCGACACGCCGGCGGCGATGCGGACGCGTTTTCGACGCCTTCGGCCGGGGTCCTCCGCGGGCGCCTGCTTTCCCTGCTGCGGCTGCTGCCCGGCGTTCCCCTCCCGCCGCACCTCGCCCTGCTGTTCGGACATTCGCCGTTCCTCTCCTTGCGCCGGGGATGCTCCCCGGCGCCTGCGCGATTCGGCACGCGCAGGCATCGTAGCCTGTCGGTTGAACAACAATCGCCGCGCGCTCAGCGCGCCTGCAACAGCCAGCGCACCGGCTCCTCCCAAAGCTCGGGGCGGCGGAAGAAGCCGAAATGGCCGATCGGCGCTCCGCCCGGCGCCAGCGTGGTCAGCTCCTTGCGGGCGGACGAATAGAGGGACAGGAGGTGCAGGACCGCCGTGGGCGGCGCGTAGGAATCGTCGCCGACGCAGATGGCGCGGAGCGGCCCGCCGTAGCCGGTGAAGCCCAGGCCGCCGCGCGGCTCGGCGTGGCTGTAGACGTAGCGCGGATCGCGGCCCCAGCGCGACCACTCGCGGGCCACGCCGAGCGGCACGTCCTCACCGCGTCCGAACAGGCTCATGGGCAGGTAGCCGGCCAAGGTGGTGGTCAAGGGCAGAAGGCCGTACCAGATCGCGGCCATGACCGCGCGGCCCTTGCCGCGGTAGCTGCGCCAGTACGCGGTCCCGGCGGCGACGAAGAGCGCCGCGCGGATGGGCGCGTCGTCCAGGAGGCCCATCAGCTGCGCTCCGGCGCTGTGGCCGACCCAGAGCAGGGGCACGCCGGGATGGCGGGCGGCGAGGAAGTCCACGGCGCCGGCGAGATCGCGCTCCCCCCAGTCGTGGAACGCAGCCGCAAAGCCCCGCAGCGATCCTTCCGGCCGGGAGCCGCCGATGCCGCGATAGTCCACCGTCAACGCCGCTGCGCCCTGCTCGGAGAGATACTGCGCGAGCGGCGCATAGAAGCGGGCGCGCACGCCCATGGCCGGCGCCAGCAGCACCGCGGCACGGGGCGGCCCGGCGGGGACGAAGTGCTCGGCGGAGAGCGGATAGCCGTCGCCGCGCGCGGGGATGTGGAGACGCTCGCCCATTCGGGGGAACGCTACCGGATTTGCGGTCTCGAGGCTCGGGCGATCGCGCCGGCCGGCCACTTCATTGGTAGTGTTTGACGCGGGGCCAGAGCACTTCGAGGGGAGCGCGCGGGCGGCGGCAGATCCAGATCGGTCGCCCCTGCTCGTAGGGCATGGCCCACGGGGAGATGCGCTCCCTGGCGGCCTCGTGGCATTCCTCGAATGCTTCCAGGTGGCTGGAGAGGCGGCCGCCGACGATGAGCAGGGCGGTGAGGCCGCGCGGGGCTCCCCAGAGGAAGTAGTTGTTGTGGCCGCTGATCACCGGCAGGCCGGCAGAGCCGAACAGCTCCAGCGCGCCCGCCTCGCCGTAGTTCTGCGTGTACACGGCGGCGCGCTCGCCGGGCGCGAGCTGCAGCGCCGCCTCGGCCACCGCGTCGTGCAGTTCCTGGCACCCGAACATGTCGGCGAGGTGCTGCGGCAGCGCTCCGTAGTCGAGATTTTCCATCTTCTGTGGAGCGATGCCGAGCGCGAGCTGGTAGCGCGCAAGCGCTGCGGGGGGCAGGATGGGCAGGGCGATGGGCAGGAGCGCCGCGTCGGTTGCCGCGAGCAGCGCCGCAGCGGGAAGCTGGAGGCGCCGCAGCGCCGGCCCGGCGGCGGCGATGAGCGGCACCCAGTCTGCCGCCACGTAGTACGACTTGCCCTTGAGCGCGGCGAAGAGCGCGAGCTGCAGCACGAAGGCGAGCGCCAGCGGCCGCGCCTCGCGCCAGAGCAGCCGGAGCCCGAAGAGGCCGGCCAGCGCCGCGAGCGGGTTGAGCTGGAGGAGTTGCTGGACGACGAACTCCTGCGGCGTCCAGGGGGCGTTCTTCCACTTCTGCGCGGCGAGCAGCTCGAGCATGGGGAACCCCGCGCGCACCTGCCAGATGGCGTGAGGCAGGACGAGCAGCGCCGCGACGAGGACGCCGCCGGCGAACCAGCGCGAGGCGAGCGCGCGCCGGCCGGGCGTGAGCAGCAGCGCCAGGAGCAGGCACCCGGCGTGGAGCACGAAGGAGTGCTTGTTGAGGATGCCGAGCCCGGTGAGCGCGCCCACCCCGAGCCAGAGCCGCGCATCGCCCCCGCGCAGGAGCAGGAGCAGAAGCGTGCAGGCCGCGAGGTAGAGCAGCGGCTCGAATGCGTTCATGGTGAGGAGGTGCCCGTCCACGGCGTAGACGGGAGCGAAGGCCACCGCCAGGCACGCCAGCACGGCCCCGCCGCCCAGCCGCTCCGCGAATCGGCCCGCAAGGTAGACGAGGCCGCCGTGCGCCAGCGCCGCGGGGAGCCGGTAGAGGGTGAGCGATCCGAAGGAGAGGGCGTACGCTGTGCGCGAGACCAGGGCGATGAGCGGCGGCTGGTCCACGTATCCCCAGGCGAGCCGCCTGCCGCAGGCGAGGAAGTAGAGCTCGTCGCGGAACCAGCCGTACCGGCCGAGGATGACGAGGTGGAGCGCCACCGTCAGCAGCGCGAGCGCGAGCGGAGTGCGCGACTTCACGACCGGGCGCGGCCGTAGAACGCCGCGTTGAGCGCCGCCACGCTCTGGAAGCGAGGGTACTCGCCGCGCGCCAGAGCATCGCGGCTGGGCAGCGGCCTCGCCGGCGTGCGGGCGAGCACGTGTCCGAGGAACTTCGCGTAGGCATCCCTGGCGGGCACGCCGGGAAAGAGCGAGGCCAGCCCGAGCTGCGCGCCGGGAATGCGGATGGCGGCCGCGGCCTGGGCTCCATCTCCCCAGCGCAAGACCAGGTCGGTGAGGATGGCCACGCCCTCCTCCGTCCGGACCATGGCGGCGCCCACGCCGACCAGCCGGTTGAACTCCAGCTTGCGGGTCTGCCCGGCGGTGGATTCCAGGTGGAGCGCGTCCTCGGCGAGGTGGACCAGGCGGCAGGCGAGAATGCGCACCGCGCCAGGATTCGCTTCCGGGGCCTCGGGAGCGGGCAGGGCTTGCGCCGGCGCGGTGGCAGCGGGAGTGGAGAGCGACGGCGCGGCGGCGGGAGCGGGCGGCGCTGGCTCGGCCGCTGCCGCCTCTGCTGCAACCGCAGCGGGCGGACAGCCTGCGGCGAGGGCCTCGATCTGCTGCGCCAGTTCGGGAAGAAGGCCGGGAAGCGCGCGCGCCGCGGCCAGGTGCGAGCTCGCCGCCTCGGCGCGTCCGGCCGCCAGCGCCCGGCGCGCGGCCCGCAAGAGCGCCTTGGCGGCGAGCGGCCCGCGGCGCTGGCCAAGGGCGGAGTCGAGCCGCTCGGCCATGTCCGCCATTCCTTCCGGCGCCTTCTCCGCGGTGCTCGCCAGCTGCCAGGCCAGCTTGTCGGGAACCCGGCCGGGATCGAACGCATCGCCCAGCTCGGCCACCACGTCCCAGGCCTGGGCGAAGTCGCCCCTCACCGCCAGCGTTTCGAGGAGCGGCAGCGCCCAGCGCAGGTCCTGCTCGCACCTGGCAAGGCCCACCGACGCCTCGCGATCGAGCGGCCGCTCCTCCAGCACCTGGCGCCAGGCCGCCGCGGCCGCCGCCTTGTCGCCGCCGTCCAGCGCGGCGCGCGCCGCGTCGTTGCCCTGGTGCTGCGTCCACGTGGTCTTCGCCTGCACCGCCGGAGCGAGGGCGCGCGCCTCGTAGCCGCTCTTCTCCAGCCCGAGGGCGGCGGCGAAGCCGAAGAGGAAGCCGCCGATGTGCGCCATCACCGCCACGCCGCCCGAGGCGTGAAGCGCGAAGCTCAGCACCTCGGAGGCGAACCACAGCCCGCCCCACAGCCAGGCCGGCATCAGGAAGGTGCCGCGGATGAACCAGCCGAACCAGTACCCCATGCGGATCTTGCGCGCGGCGCAGCGCCAGGTGAAAGCGCCCATGCAGGCGGCGATGGCGCCGGAGGCGCCCGCCATCGGGACCGCCGAATGAGGGTCCATGCCGAAGTGGGCCACTGCCGCGACCAGGCCGCCCACCAGGTAGAAGGCGGCGAAGAAGGCGCGCCCCCACAGGTCCTCGAGCAACGGACCCACCAGGTAGAAGAAGAAGAGGTTGCCGAGGATGTGCATCCAGCCGAAGTGCAGGAACATGGCGGTGAGCCACCCCGGCTGCAGCACGCCGCGCGCAGGGACCAGGGCGAACCTGCGCAGCGCCGACCCGTTCGCCTCGGCCTCGAAGCCGGCGAGCAGCGAGTCGAGGTGGCGCTGCTCCATCTCCAGCGTCAGGGCGTCCAGCGACGCGGGCGGGTCCTCGTGCAGGTCGGAGAGCTTCTCCGCTGCGCGCTCGGTGAGGTAATCGCGGGCAAAGGAGTCGGGCAGGTTGAGATAGGGATGCTCGCCGTAGTAACGGACGATGCCCCTCACGTCCTCGCCGCGCACGCCGGTGGGGTTGGCGGGCAGCATCCAGGTCAGCGCGAAGGCCACCGCGCAGAGACCCGCGATGCCGATGGAGACCACCGGCAGGCGATCGACGGTGGCGTCCTCGACCCGGAGGGGAAAGAACATCCCGCAAGTGTCTCCCGAAGATGGAGTGCGGGCAATGTCGGACCCCTGGAGTAGGCTGTGTTCCGTGAGGGAGATCGCAACATCTGCGGGCGCCGCGACGCGGCTGCAGCGGGCCCGCGACTGGCTCTGCGCGCGCGGGCGCGCCGAGCGGATCCTCGTGGTGGCGGCCACGCAGGACGCCGCGGCGGAAGTGGTCCGCAATGCCACACGGCTCGCTGGAGCGGCCTTCGGGTGGCAACGGTTCACGCTGGGAAGGATGGCGGCCGTGGTCGCCGCCGAGGCCCTGGCCGCGCGCGGGCTCTCTCCGGTGTCGCCCCTCGGCGTGGAGGCGGTGTGCGCGCGGGTGGTCCAACGGATGCGAGGCAGGCTGGGAAGGTTCGAGCCCATCGCGGGCCAGCCCGGACTGCCGCGCGCGCTCTCGCGAACCCTCCAGGAATTGCGCCTCGCCGGAGCGCGGCCCGGCGAAGAGCTGGGGGCGCTCCTCGCCGCCTACGAGGCGGAGCTGGACGAGGCGCGGCTTGCGGATCGCGCCTCCGTGTTCCGGCTCGCCCTGGAGGCGGAGTCGCCCCTCCTCTCGCTGCCGGCATTGCTCGTCGACCTGCCGCTGCGGGCGGCGCTCGAGGAGCGTTTCGTGGGGCGGCTTTGCGCCGATGTCCTGGCGGTGGCGCCGCGGGGCGATGCGGAGCGCATCTGCAGGGCGCTCGGCTCGACGGCCATCGCGCTTCCGGAGCCGCAGGAGAGCTCGCTCGCGCGCGTGCAGCAGCGGCTCTTCGAGGAGGGCAGCGAGTCGCTTCCGCAGCTCGGCGACGACGTGCTGCTCCTCTCCGCTCCCGGGGAGAGCCGCGAGTGCGTGGAGATCGCGCGGCTGCTGCTGCGCGAGGCGGAGCGGGGCGTGCCGTTCGACGAGATGGCGGTGCTGCTGCGCGCGCCCTCGCAATACCGCGCCCTCCTTTCCGAGGCGCTCGCGCGCGCCGGAGTGCCGGCACACTTCGCATCGGGCACGCTGCGGCCGGACCCGGCGGGGCGCGCCTTTCTCGCGCTCCTGGGCTGCGCCGCGGACGGGCTCTCCGCGCGCCGGTTCGCCGAATACCTCAGCCTCGGCGAGGTGCCGCAGGCGGTGGAGGGCGCCCCGCCCCAGGCCCCGCCCGCAGGAGATCGCTGGGTGCCTCCGGATGCGGAGCTCACCTCGCGCCCGCCCGACGATGTGCCACGGGCGGCGGAGCCGGAGCCGTCCTCGCAGCCTGATGCTCCGGTGGTGGAGGGGTCCCTGCGGGCGCCGTGGCGGTGGGAGAAGCTTCTCGCCGATGCCGCGGTCATCTCCGGCCGGCAGCGCTGGGAACGCAGGCTCGCGGGCCTGCGCGCGCGCCTGTGCGCCGAGCGGTCGGCGTCGGCGGATGACGAGGCCCGGGTGGGGCGGGTCGAGCGCGAGATCGCCGATCTCGACGCGCTGCGTGCCTTCGCCCTGCCGCTGCTCGACGCACTCTCGGCGCTGCCGATCTCCGCGCACTGGGGCGAATGGATCGAGCCGCTCACCGCGCTCGCCGCTCGGGCCCTGCGCTCGCCCGATCGCGTGCTGTCGCTGCTCGCCGAGCTTGCTCCCATGGGCCCGGTGGGGCCGGTGACGCTGGACGAGGTGCGGCTGGTGCTGCAGCGGCGCCTGACCGAGCTGCCGGTGCCGCCTGCAGGAAAGCGGCACGGCAGCGTCTACGTCGCGCCGGTCGGGGCCGCCCGCGGGCTCTCGTTCGACGTGGTCTTCGTGCCCGCGCTCGCCGAGAAGCTCTTCCCGCAGAAGGTGGTCGAAGATCCGCTGCTGCGCGATCGCCTGCGCGCCGGGTTCCCGGAGCTGGAGACCTCGGAAGACCGCATCGCGGCGGAGCGGCTGGCGCTGCGCCTCGCGGTGGGAGCCGCGCGGCGCAAGGTGGTGCTCTCGTGGCCGCGCATCGACCTCTCGCAGGGGCGGGCCCGGGTGCCCTCGTTCTACGGTCTCGAGGTGGTGCGCGCCGGCGAGGGAGCGCTGCCTGCCTTCGCCGAGCTCTCCCGCCGCGCCGAGCAGGCAGCGGGAGCGCGTGCCGCCTGGCCGTCGCCGCAGTCGCCCGAGGCGGCCATCGACGACGCCGAGTACGACCTTGCGCTCCTGGAACGCGCGCTGCGGCGACCCGACGAGAGCCGCGGAACGGCGGCCTATCTGCTCAAGGCAAACCCGCACCTGTGCAGGGCCCTGCGGGCGCGGGCGCGGCGGTGGCTCAGGCGCTGGACGCCCGCGGACGGCCTGGTGCAGCCCGGCGAGAAGGCCCTGGCGGCACTGCAAAAGCACCAGCTCTCCGCCCGCGCCTACTCTCCCACTGCGCTGCAGAACTTTGCGGCCTGCCCGTACAAGTTCGTGCTCCAGGCCATCCATCGGCTTGCCCCCAGGGAAGAGCCGGAGGCCGTCGACGAGATCGATCCGCTCTCGCGCGGGTCCCTGATCCACGAGGCGCAGTTCAGGTTCCTGCGCAGGCTCGATCTCTGCGGCGCGCTGCCCATCCGCGACCTTCCCGCCGCGCAGCAGGCGCTCGAGGAGATCATCGAAGAGGTCGCCCGCAAGTGGGAAGACGAGCTGGCTCCGGCGATTCCCCGCGTCTGGAGCGACTGCGTCGCCGGCGTGAAGATCGATCTGCGCGAGTGGCTGCGGCGGGCCGTGGAGGACGGCGGCTGGGCGCCGTGGCGCTTCGAGCTGGCCTTCGGCCTGCAGAGCGGCGACGAGCGCGACCCGCACAGCACGCCCGAGCCGGTCGCCCTGGACGAGGGCATTCGCCTGCGCGGCTCCATCGACCTGGTGGAGAAGGGAGCGGCCGGCGCGCTCCGGGCCACCGACTACAAGACCGGAAAGGCCTGGGCTCCCGAGGGCACCGTCATCAACGGAGGAGCAACGCTGCAGCCCGCGCTCTACGCGCTCGCGCTGGAGAAGCTCTTCCCGCAGGCCCGCGTCGAAGGAGGCCGCCTCTACTATTGCACGCACGCCGGCGAGTACACCTCGGTCGCCGTCGCACTCGACGCGACGGCGCGCGGCAGCGTGCAGGCTCTCGCGCAGACTGTCTCGTCTGCGCTGGCGGGGGGCTTCCTGCCCGCGGCGCCGCGCGACGAACGGGAATGCGATTGGTGCGATTACCTCCCGGTCTGCGGCCCCGGGGAGTTCCGGCGCGTCGCGCGCAAGCCGAAAGACGCGCTCGGGCCGCTGGTGCAGCTCCGGGAGATGCCATGACGGCGCCCCTCGCAGACGCCCGCGCCCGCGAGCGCATCCGCTCGGACCTCGAGGCCACGCTCATCGTCGAGGCGGCGGCGGGAACCGGAAAGACCACCGAGCTGGTGGCGCGCATCGTTGCGCTGGTGCGCAGCGGCCGCGCCACGCTCGACCGCATCCTCTCCGTCACCTTCACCGATCTCGCCTCCGGCGAGATGAAGCTGCGCCTGCGGACGGAGCTGGAGAAGGCGCGACAGGGCTCATCCGAGGACGAGCGGGAGAGGCTCACGGCGGCGCTCGCGCGGCTGGAAGTGGCCGCCATCGGGACCATCCACTCCTTCTGCGCCGACCTCTTGCGCGAGCGGCCGGTGGAAGCGCGGGTGGACCCGGTCTTCGAGGTGGCCGCCGGAGAGCGCCAGGAGCGGCTGTTCGATCAAGCCTTCGACGGCTGGTTCCAGCGCGTCATCGAGACGCCGCCCGAAGGGGTGCGCCGGCTCTTGCGGCGCAAGGCGCGCGCAGGCGATCCGCCGGCGCGCGAGCTCCTGCGCAACGCCGGCCGCGACCTCGCCGAGCACCGCGACTTCGACGGGGCATGGCGGCGAGACGCGTTCGACCGCGGCGCCGGGCTCGAGCGGGTGGTCGCGCGGCTGGAGGAACTGGCGGCGTTTGCCCCCCTGGCGCAGCAGCCGGACGACTGGGCAGCGGTCTCGGTGGCCGAGATCTCGCGCTGGGTCTCGGAGCTGAAGCGGCGCGAGGCGGCGCGCGGCCGCGATCCCGACGGGCTCGAGGCAGAGCTGCACGAGCTGGCCCGTCGGAAGTCGTGGAACTGGAGAGGCAAGGGCAAGTGGTTTGCCCAGGGCGTCGAGCGCGCCACCGTGATCGCGCTGCGCGAGCAGGTGAAGGCGGAGCTGGACGCATTCCTGCGGGCCTGCGACGCCGACCTGGCCGCCTGCCTGCGCGAGGAGCTTCGGCCGCTCTGCGCCGCCTACGAGGGCCTCAAGCAGGCCGCCGGGTGCCTCGACTTCCTCGATCTCCTGCTCCGCGCCCGGGATCTGCTGGTCGGCGATGCCCGGGTCCGGGCCGAGCTCTGGCAGCGCTTCACGCACGTTCTGGTGGACGAGTTCCAGGACACCGACCCGCTGCAGGCGGAGATCCTGCTGCTCATCGCCAGCGACGACCCCGCGCAGGCGCGCTGGCGCTCGGTCCGGCCCGCGCCCGGCAAGCTCTTCGTGGTGGGCGACCCGAAACAGTCCATCTACCGGTTCCGGCGGGCCGACATCGCCCTCTACGAGGACGTGAAGCAGCTCCTGCTCGGGGCGGGGGCGGAGCTCGTGCACCTGACCACCAGCTTCCGCTCCGCGCCGGACATCCAGCGCGCCGTCAACGCCGGATTCGCGCCGAGGATGCAGGGCGGCTCGCAGGCGGCATACGTGGCGCTCGACCAGTTCCGCCCCGCCCTGGAGCAGCAGCCCGCGGTGGTGGCGCTGCCCGCGCCCAGGATCTACAGCGAGCGCGACAAGGTGGTGAACTTCCGCATCGAGGAGTCGTATCCGGACGCGGTGGCCGCCTTCGTCGACTGGCTGATCGGCAAGTCGGGATGGAAGGTGACCGAGCGCGACAGGGTGGAACCGGTCCCGGTCGAGCCGCGCCACGTCTGCCTGCTCTTCAAGCGCTACACGAGCTGGGGAAAGGATCTGACCCGGCTCTACGTGCGCGCGCTGGAGGCGCGGCGCATCCCTCACGTGCTGGTCGGAGGCCGGTCCTACCACGCGCGCGAGGAAGTGCTGGCGCTGCGCGCAGCGGCGGCGGCCATCGAATGGCCGGACGACGAGCTGGCGGTCTTCGCGGCGCTCAAGGGGCCCCTGTTCGCGCTCGGAGACGACGCCCTCCTGCTCTTCCGCGATCTCCACGGCCGGCTGCGTCCTGGCAGGCGCGTCGAGGGCGGGGTCGACGAATCCGTCCGCGAGGTGGCCGAGGCGCTGGACGTTCTCGGCGAGCTGCATCGGAGCCGGAACTGGCGGCCCATCGCCGAGACGTTCTCGCGCCTGCTCGACTGCACCCGCGCGCACGCAGGGTTCGCCATCTGGCCCGCCGGCGAGCAGGCGCTGGCGAACGCGCTGCGCGTCCTGGAGCTGGCGCGTCGCTTCGAGGCGGACGGCGCCAGCAGCTTCCGCGCCTTCGTCGATCGCCTGGCAGCCGACGCGGAGAGGGGTGAGGCGGCGGAGGCGCCGGTGCTGGAGGAGGGGACGCTCGGCGTCCGGATCATGAGCGTGCACAAGGCCAAGGGGCTCGAGTTTCCCGTGGTCATCCTCTGCGATCCCTGCGCACCGGCAGCGCCGAAGACGCCTTCCCGCCTGGTAGACCCCGAGCGGAAGGTCTGGGCCATGCAGCTTGCGGGCTGTGCTCCGGCGGAGCTGCTGGCCGACGCGGAGTCCCTCCTGCAGCGCGACCGCGAGGAGGTGGTGCGGGTGGCCTACGTCGCGGCCACGCGCGCCCGCGATCTGCTCGTCGCCCCGGTCGCGGGCGACCAGGAGATCTCCGGCTGGCTGGAGCCGCTCAACCCGGCGCTCCATCCCCGCGCGCTCGAGCGGCAACAGCCCGGGGCGGTGCCCGGCGCGCCGCGGTTCGGGAAGGAGACGGTGCTCGACCGGCCGGAGGGGCTCTTTACCGCGCTCTCGGTGACGCCGGGCCTGCACACGCCGCAGGCCGGCGACCACCGGGTGGCGTGGTGGGACCCGCACGCGCTCGAGCTCGACCGCGAGGAGGAGCACTGGCTGCGCGAGCGCGACCTGCTCCTGGTGGACGACGCGGCGGCGCGGCCCGCGGCGCTCTCGCACGAAGCCTGGCAGGAGCAGCGCAGGCGCACCCTGGAGGGCGGCAAGGCGCCCTCGCTGCGGGTCGAGACGGCCACCGTGCGCTCTCTTGCCGCGGAGATGGGCTCGCCCGCCGCCGGCGATTGCGCGCGGGTGGAGCTTGCAGAGGTGGAGGGACGCGGCGCCCGGCCGCGCGGGAAGCGATTCGGTACGCTCGTGCACGCGGTGCTCGCGGAGGTCGATCTCCGGGCGGGATCCGACAGCCTGGCCCGCATCGCGCGCGCCCAGGGGCGGCTCGTCGGTGCCACGGAAGAGGAGGTCGCCGCAGCGGGGGCCGCGGCGCGGGCGGCGCTCGCCCATCCCCTGCTGCGGCGGGCCGCGGCGGCGGAGGAGTGCCGGCGCGAGGAGCCCCTCGCGCACCTCCTGGCCGACGGCACCCTGCTCGAGGGGGTGGTGGATCTCGCCTTCCGCGAGCCCTCCGGCTGGACGGTGGTGGATTTCAAGACCGACGCGCACCCCGAGGCGCAGGCGCAGTACGCGCGGCAGCTTCGGCTCTACTGTGCAGCCATCGAGGCGGCCACGGGCGTCCCGGCGCGGGCAGCGCTGCTGGCCGTGTGATCGAGTGGGGCGCGGGCACACCCGCGCTCCTTGTTTATTTACACCCTCTTCTGGTCCTCTAGGTCCGTCCTGCGACGCGGAGGGGGCCGGCCTTGACGCTTTATGGGCGCGCGAACACGCGACTGCGCTACCGCTTCGACAACCTGGCACAGGCCCGCGCCCACGTCCGCGACGTCGAAGGGCGCGCCCTCTTCTTCTGCCGTGACGCGCAGATCTGCTTTCTACCCGACGCGCCGGTCTGCCTGTCCTTCTCCTTTGGCGGCGGCGAGGTGAATCGGCTGCTCCACGGGCACGTCGCCGCGGCTGCGGATGGCGGCGGCACCTGGATCGAGGTGCACGACACCCGGCCCTTGCGCAGCCTCACTCCCACCGAGGCGGTCCGCCGGAGCGTCCGGATGGGCTGCGACGCTCCGGTCACCGCGCACTCCGGCTCCCATGGCGCGACCATCCGCATGCTCGACCTCGGCACCGGCGGCGCCCGCTTCACCGGAGCGGCCGGCTTCGACCCCGGCGAGCGCCTCGAGTTGCGCCTGCTCTCGGCTGACGGGCTCACCTTCCACGACCTCGCCTACGCCCACGTGGTCTGGGTGGAAGGCGAGGAGATGGGCGTGCAGTTCGACGGCGCCGACCGCGTGGGCCGCAGGGCCATCGCGCGCCTGCTCGCGGAGACCGAGGAGCTCTGGGAAAAGGCCTGGGAAGGCGAGCACGCCGCCGGGTGCTGCGCGGGCGGCGTGCTGCGCGAACCAGGCCCGCCCGCGGCCACGGCGCTGCAGCGGGCGGCCGGCTTCCACCTCCTCGCAGGCGGTTGAAGCAGCGCGGCCGGTGCACCCGGCCGTGCGGGTTCGCCACGGATTGCGTCCCAGGTCTCCGCAGCCGCCGCCGGCGGCCTGGGCCTGGCTGTGGCCTAGCTCTTCTTGTGCATCGGACACGCGTCGAGCGACGGGTTGGGATCGAGCGCGTCGCGGCCTTCCACCACCTTGAGCACCTGGCCGTCGGGGCCGATGACGAAGGTGGCCCGGTCCGCATGCGTGCCGTTCTTCACCCCGAACGCCTCGGCCACCTGGCCCTGGGTATCCGCTCCCAGCGGGAAGGGCAGGTTCAGGCTCTGTGCGAAGCGCTTCTGCGTATCGAGATCGTCCATCGAGACGCCCAGGACCTGGGCGTTCTTGTCGGCGTACTTCGACTGCACGTCCCGCATCGCCGACATCTCCTTGGTTCAACCACCTGTAAACGCCTTGGGGAAGAAGGCGAGGACGAGCGTCTTCCCCTTGTAGTCGGCGAGCGACTTCGTTCCGCTCGTCGTCTGCACGGAGAACGCCGGCGCCTTCTGCCCGGGCGCGATCGCGGCCGCGAGGGCCAACAGCATGGCGTGGGTCATGCGCGGCACCTTACACCGCGACTCACGAAGCGTCAGCCCGCCTGCCCGCATGCTGTCCGACTCCAGGCGGATGCTGCTCTGCCCACAGGGCGTGGATGTCTAAGTTCGCCGCATGGGTGCCGACGGAGCGGGAAGCGAAGCCCGGCGCCTCGTCGGACTCCTTCGCGCCGAAGAAGGGGATCGTCGCGAGCTTCTGGCGAGACGGGTGGCGCGGCTGGTCGCCGAGGCCTGCGACGGCGAAGAGCCCGCGGCGGCAGCCCGGGCTTGCGCGGCGCTGCGCGACTCGGTCCTCGGCCTCTGCGAGGACGGCACCCTCGCCCCGTCCGACGCGCGCTCGCTCTGCTCCCAGATCGACGCGGCCGCCGCCTCCGTCCTGGAGCGCACCAGCGGGGCGCGGCGCGCGCTGGACGCGCTGCAGAGAGCGCTGACCTGCACGTCGGTGAGGGACCTTCCCCAGCTCGCCCTGGAAGGCGCACCCTCGGTGGACGCCGCGGCGGTTCTCCTCGAAGAGAACGGAGCTCTCTGCCTGCGCGCGGCAGCGGGAACCGCGCCCGATCCCGCCGTCGCGGCGGCAGGAACCATCGCGGCGCGCGCCGCGCTCGGCAGGGTGGCGGTGGATGCCTCCGACGCGGAGGGCGTCCGCGCCGTGCTGGCCCTCCCCATCCTTTCGGGCGGCGTCCTCTTCGGCGTGATGCGCTTCGCCTCGCGCGAGGCGCTCCACTTCGGACCGGACGAGAGGCGCTTCCTGCGGGCGATGGCCACCCGGGCGGCGGCGCTCCTCGTCGGCATGGAAACGGAGACCCGGCTGCGGCAGACGCTGCGCACCTTCGAGTCGCTGATCGACGCCTGCCCGCTGCCCATCGTCTCGGTCGACCGGCGGCGGCGCGTGCAGATCTGGAACCGTGCAGCCGAAGAGCAGTTTGGCTGGACCCACGACGAGGTGATGGGTAAGCCCAGTCCGCTGGTCGCCCGGGAGCGCGGCGCGCCGGCGGACGAGGTGGACGGCGTGGTGGAGGACGGCGGCATCATCCGCAACCGCGAGGTGAGCCGCCCGCGCAAGGACGGCACGCTCCTCGACCTCGCCCTCTCCGCCGCCCCGCTGCGCGACGCCGGCGGCGAGGTCACCGGCTCGATCGCCATCCTCGTCGACATCACCGAGCGCAAGCGGGGCGAGTTGGAAGCGAAGCGCACCGCGCGATTCCGCGAGCAGTTCGTCGGCATCGTGAGCCACGACCTGCGCAACCCGCTCACCGCCATCCTCAACTCGGCCCAGCTTCTCCAGCGGTACGGGGATCTGCCCGAGCGCCAGGCGCGGGTCGCCGCGCGCATCTCGTCGAGCGCGGAGCGGATGGCGCGGATGATCGACGACCTGCTCGACTTCGCCCGCAGCCGCCTGGGCGGCGGCTTCCCCATCCAGCGCCGGCGCATGGACCTGCAGCAGGTCTGCGAGCAGATCGTCGAGGAACTGGAGTTCGCCTGGACCCGCTCCATTCCCGTCGACGCCCAGGGAGACCTCTGGGGCAACTGGGATCCCGACCGGATTGCGCAGGTGATCTCCAACCTGGTGGGCAACGCGCTCCAGCACAGCCAGGGAGACGTGCGCGTCACGCTCCGCGCCGAAGGCGACACGGTCGTGCTGGAGACCTGGAACGGCGGGCAGCCGATCCCGGCGGAGGTGGTGCCGCACCTCTTCGAGCCGGGGCGCCGTGACGCCCGCTCGTCCGGCCTCGGGCTCGGGCTCTTCATCGTGCAGCAGATCGTGCTGGCCCACGGCGGCCACATGGAAGTGCGCTCGGACGCGGAGGGCACCGTCTTCACCGTGGCGCTGCCGCGCAGGGCGCGACACAATCTTTGATCGGCCGCGCGCGCGGAGCGTGGCCGCGGCCCCTCCGCGGCGTTCCTCGGTTTCGCCGGCGTTCCCGCGCCTCGCCAGCGTTCCTGCGCTTGACCTCTCGCGTACCGCAGCCGCATCTTCCCCCCATGCGCCTCGCTCTCGCCTGTGCTCTCGCCCTCGCCTGCGCCCACAAGGGCGAGGCCCCTCCCGAACCGGGCGCGACCACCGCCGCGTCCTCGATGCCGTCGAATCGGGAGCCGGCATCCGCCGCCGCGCCGGCCACCGCTCCCCGGGCACGGCCGCCTGCGGCGCCCACTCCCTCGGCCGGTGCCGCTGCCGCAGGAGCGCCGGCATCCTCGCCCACCCAGCCGGCGGCGCGCGGTCCGATGACCGCCGCGGAGGCCGCGCAGATTGCGGCGCGGCAGCAGCAGCGGAGCGGGGCAGCGCAAGCGGCCGACGACGCCTCGCCCTGCAGCAGCGACGCGGACTGCGCGCTGACCCGCCATCCTCCCGGGAGCAGCTGCCCCTCGCTCTGCGTGCCGCGTCCGGTGACGCGTGCGCAGGCGGAGCGCCTGGAGCAAGGCGCCGCGATGGCGAAGTGCGTGATGCCGATGTGCCGCCCCCCGCCGGGGCAGACGCTGCCCGCCTGCGTGCAGAACCGCTGCGTGGCCAAGAGCGGCGGCGTCAGCTACTGAGCGGCCGCCGGCACCTCGCGCTTGGCCGGGTTGCTCTTGCCGCGATCGCGCCGGCGCGACGTCCACAGGGCCGAGGCCAGCAGCGCCGCCAGCACCAACGCCTGCGCGAGCAGGCCCTCGCGCGTCGCATAGACGCCGAGCGCCGGCACCTGGAAGGCTCCCCACACCGTCAGCGGCAGAAAGCCGAGCACTTGCAGGCTGCGGATGCCGTTGCCCACCATCAGCACCGCGAGCCCGCAGAGCAGCATTCCGCAGGTCATGAGCAGCGGGCGAGGCTTGAGCTTCCTGCCCACCCGCTGGAAGAGCGCCACCAGCGCGATCAGCGCGAAGAGCCCCAGGAACGCGCCCGCGGCCACCGTCGCGCCGTTGCCGGGCTCCTCGAGGAGCAGCCCGCGGAAGAAGAGCACCACCTCGAACATCTCGCGGTAGACCGCGACGAAGGTGATGCCCATCACCACCACGGATCCGGCGCCTGCGCCGGCGCGCTGGAAGAACTTCGAGACGATCCTGCGCGAGCTCATGGCCGCGAAGAGCCAGTGGCTGGCGTAGAGGATGAGGGCGGCGAGCAGCAGCTGGAGCACGCCCTCGATCAGCTCCCGGTGCGTGCCGGAGAGCCGCAGGAGCAACAGGCCCGAGATCCACCAGGTGACGGCTCCTGCGGCGAGCGCGGAGATCCAGCCGGCGTGGACCGCGTTGGCGTCGCCCTCGCGGCCCGACTTGCGCAGGAGCGCGAGCATGGCCGCCACCAGCAGGGCCGCCTCGGCCCCCTCGCGCAGCGCGATGGCCAGCGCGGCCACGAACGCGACCAGCCAGCCTCCTGCAGCGTGGGCGTCGGCCTTCTCCAGCAAGGCGTCGAGTCGCGCCGCGTGCGCCTCGAGCAGCGCGTCCTTGCCGTCGATGGAGCCGCGCAGCGCGAGGAACGCCGCCTCGATCTCCTGCACCAGCTTGCCGTCGCGCGCCCGCAGCCCCGCCTCGTGCGACTCGAAGTGGTCGAGATAGGCGGAGATCAGCGCGCCGCGCGCCCCGTCGCGGTCGCCGCGGCGGGCCTGGGCCACCGCCCTCTGCACCGCGCTGCGCGCCTGGGCGAGGCCCTGCGCCTGGGGAGAGGCCGGCGGCTCCGCGAACGGTCCGGCCCGCAGCGCCGCGAGCGCGGCTTCCTGATCGTCCGGCGACAGGCCCGCCGCGGAAAGACGCGCGCGCAGATCGTCGTCGGAGAGCGAGGCGAGGTCGGCATACTGCGTCGGCGCCAGCGCCGCCCGGGCCAGCTCGCCCCCGCGCGCCGGGGCGCCGGGGTGAGCGAGCGAGAGGACGTAGAAGGCCACGTCCCAGCGCTCGGCGTCGGAGAGCCCGGTGTCGAACGCCGGCATCTGCGTCTTGGGCACGCCGTAGGTGGAGGCGCTGAAGATGCGCCGCGGGCTGAGCGGCCCGATCTCGGTGTGGAAGTCCGGCGGCCGGGTTTCCAGCCCGAGGCCGAGGTTGGGATGGCCGTCCGCGCCGTGGCAGGCCGCGCAGGCCTGCGCATAGACCTGAGCTCCGCGGCCCAGGTCGGGCGCGTGCTGCGGCAGCAGCACGAGCTGGAAGCGCTCGGCGATCTCGTCGCGCAGCGCCCGCGCCTTCTGCGCCACCTCTGCCGGCGGGGCGCGGTCGCGCACGCGCAGCGCCAGCGCATCGAGGCGCCGCCCCAGGTCCTCGCCCTTGCCGTCCACGTCCGCGCGCAGCTCGGCGGCGGCGTCCTGCACGAACCCGACCTGCTCCCGGTGCTCGGCGTCGGAGAGGATCTCGCCGTGCTCGCCCACCGCCCGGGCGTAGTCGCCGGAGACGTAGTCGAGGAGCGCCACCACGCGCCGGAGCGGTTGGCCGGGCTGGGCCCGGACCGCGACCGCGGCCAAGGTGAGAGTGAGAATCATTCTCAACATCGGCCGCTAGGATAGTGGGCAAGCCGGCTGTTGTCACTCCCCCGAAGTCGTGGCAAGTCGTCGCACCGACCACATCCATGCGACTTCCCAAGTACTTCATCCGCACGCGAGACGACGGCGCCACCCACACCGAGGCGGCCCACATCCCCGGGGGCCGCTCGCTGCGCGACCTGGTCTTCGGCGCCAACGACGGCCTGGTGGCGGCGTTCGCGGTGGTCTCCGGCGTCCACGGCGCCGCGGTGTCCACCCGGATCGTGCTCCTGGCCGGCCTCGCCGAGCTGATCGGCGGCACCATCGCCATGGGGCTGGGCGCCTACCTCGCCGGCAAGAGCGAGCGGGAATTCATCCTCAGCGAGCGGGAGCGCGAGGAGCGCGAGATCCGCGAGTTCCCCGAGCAGGAGCGCAAGGAGGTGCGCACCATCTTCGCCCGCAAGGGCTTCCGCGGCCGCGCGCTGGAGCAGATGGTCGAGCACGTCACCGCCGACCCGGTGTTCTGGGTGGACACGATGATGACGGACGAGTTGGGCCTCTCCGCCGTGCCCAGCACGGCGCCGGTGCGCTCGGGGCTGGTGGTGGCCGCCGCCTACGCGCTCGGCGCCGCGTTCCCGGTCATCCCCTACGCGCTGCCCCTGCCGGTGCCGACGGCGTTCGCGCTCTCGGTGGGCTCCACCCTCGTGGCGCTCTTCGGCGCCGGGGCGGCGAAGACGCGGATGACGGGCCGGCGCTGGCTGCGCAGCGGCGTCGAGACGGTGCTGGTGGGCGCTCTCGCCGCCGCGGCCACGTTCGCCGCGGGAAGGCTGATCGCGGCATGACCGGTGAAGAGCAGCTCGCCTCGGCGCTGCTGCCCGCGTTCCGGCAGGATTTCCCCGAGCGCGAGGCGAGCGCCCGCCAGCTTGCAGAGCTGCTGCTGGATGCGGTGGCGGCGGCGCTGCCGCTCACCCGCCACGAGCCCGCCGACGGGCCGCTCGCGGAGCTGGAGGCGCTGGCGCAGCAGACCGACGTGTACGCGTGGGATGGGGCGCCCGGCTGGGACGTGGTGCTGGAGCGCGGGCTGACCCGCCGCGCGCCGGCGCCGGCAGGTCCCCCGGTGCTCGACGGCCTGGGCGCGCGGCCCGACCGCACGCAGCAGCGCGGCGAGCTCAAGCGGCGCGCGCACGCCGGAGCGGAGGGGTTGGTCCAGCTCTGCAGGCAGGCGGGGCAGGAGGCGAGCCCGGCGGCGCTGGTCGCCGCCCATGCCTCGCTCCTGCGCCTGGTCGGGCTGGCGGCGGTGGCGCCGCTGCTCCTTGCGCCCGAGGATCCCGCCGCGGGCGCGCTGCCGCAGGGCCGGCATGCGGAGCTGCTCGAAGAGATGGACGCGCGCGGAGACGCCTTCGCCGGCGCGCAGGAGGAGTGGCTTGCGCTCTTGCTCTCGCGCAACCCGGCCGCCTCGCAGGCGCCCGCGTTCCGCACCTTCTACGCCGGCCTCTCGCAGGCGCTGCGGGTGGCCGTCGCGCTGCGCCGCTTCCGCGACGACGCCCAGGCCGGACGCCTCGCGGCCGGTGCGGAGGCGCTTCTCGGCGCGCTGGGGACCTGGCAGCCGGTGCGATGGAGCGCGCTGCGGGCCGGCGCGCCCTCGCCGTGGTTCGAGTCGCTCTGTGCGGCCGCTCCCGACGCCGCGCCGCTCCAGCGCCTGGCGCGCGAGTGCGACGCCGCCCTGGATGTCTTCTCCCGCCTGTGGTTCGCCCGGGACCTCTCGCTCACGGGCTTCAGCGCGCTGGCGGCCATCTTCACCGCCCGCTGCGCCTCTGCCGCCGCGCTCTGGGAGGAGCTGGGCGGTGGCGCGGGCGAGCCCTGACCGTTAGGATTTCGCAGCGCGTAACTCTGGAGGAGTGTCGAATGGACGGTTGGACTTCCGCAGCACCTCTCGGCCGGACCCGCACCGCGGAGTTCATGGCCTCGGTCTACCGCTGGATGGCCTTCGGCCTCGCGCTGACCGGCATCGTCGCCTACGCGGTCACCAACTCGCCGGGCCTGCTGGCGGCGTTCTACACCGTGCAGGACGGGCACATCGTCGGCGTCAGCGGCCTGTTCTGGATCGTGGGCATCGCCGAGCTCGCGCTGGTCTGGCTCTTCTATCCCGCCATCCAGCGCGTCTCCATCGGCGCCGCGGTGGCCATGTTCCTCGCCTACTGCGCGCTCTCCGGCGTGACCTTCTCGGTCTACCTGCTCACCTACACCGCGGCCTCCATCGCCTCCACGCTCTTCATCACCGGCGGCGCCTTCTTCGCCCTCTCCATGTACGGCACGGTGACCAAGCGCGACCTGGACGCGTGGCGCAGCTTCCTCTTCATCGGCCTCGTCGGCATCATCCTCGCCGGCATCGTCAACATCTTCGTGCGCAGCAATGCCATGGAGTTCGTCATCTCCTGCGCCGGCGTGCTCATCTTCGCCGGCCTCACCGCCTACGACACCCAGAAGCTGCGCCGCATCGGCGAGCAGGGCGAGGAGCGGCACGCGCTCATGGGCGCGCTCGCGCTCTATCTCGACTTCATCAACCTCTTCCTCTTCCTGCTGCGGTTCATGGGCAGGCGCCGTGACTGAGAGGCGGTTCGACCGCGGCGCCTTCTTCGACGTGGACGGCACGCTGGTCGCGACCAACGTGGTGGACGCGTACGCCTGGTACGTCTTCCACCGCGGCACCATCTTCGGCACCGCCCAACGCCTGCTCAAGGGGCTCGCGTTGGCGCCGATCTACGCCGTCGCCGACGCGATGAACCGGAAGGCGTTCAACGAGCTCTTCTACCGCTCGTACCGGGGGCTCTCCGAAGACCGGTTGGTGGAGCTTTCCCAGGACCTCTGCGACCAGGTGCTCAAGCCCGCGGTCTACCCGGGCGCGCTCGACATCATCGCCGAGTGCCGCAAGGCGGGCTGCAAGATCGTGCTCTGCACCGGCGCCATCGACATCACCATGCGGCCGCTGGCCGAGTACCTGGGCGCCGACGATCTCATCGCCAACTCGCTGCAGTTCGTGGAGGGATTCGCCACCGGCAAGGTGATCCCGCCCATCGTCGAGGGCGCCAACAAGGCCAACCGCATCCGCGATTACTGCTTCCAGCACGGGCTGCGGCTGGAGGTGTCGCACGCCTACAGCGACTCGCTCTCCGACTACCCGAGGCTGGCGGTGGTGGGCCGGCCCACCGCGGTGAACCCGGACCGCAAGCTGCGCTCCCACGCCCGCGCCTACGAATGGCCGATCCTCGACCTGACGCTGACCGGTCGACGGCACCTGCCCCGATAGCGGCAGGCGCTTTGGGTCGCTGGCGTGCCCTCGCCGGGACCGCCATTGGTCGTGCTTGCGTACCCTTGCAGATCTGCCCAGCTTGCAGGGGCGATGCGGTGGGCGGGGGCGGTCGCAGCGGTCGTTCTGTACGGTTGTAGCCAGTCGCGGCGACCCGGCGCGACGGCGAACACCGGAGATCCGCCCGCGGCTGCCGACGCGGGGTCCGGCGCCGTGTCCGGTTCCCTGCGCCCGTGGCCGCCGGTGCGCCCCGGATACGTGAACCCCGTCCTCGCCGAGAACCAGCTGCAGGGTGACGCCTCGTGGAAGCGCGGCTTCTCGAACCCGTACCCCGACCACGTGATCGAAGGCTACGCCGACCGCGTCAGCGCCAGATCCGGCGAGCTCGTGCAGCTGATGATGCGTTCGGACCAGCCCGGCGCATTTGCATCGTGGACGCTCTATCGCGTCGGCTGGTACGGCGGCGCGGGCGCCCGCGCCTTGATCGGCGGCAATACCGCGCTGCCGGCACAGAACGCCTGCTCGAACACCGCGACCACCGGCCTCGTCCGCTGCTCGTGGCCGCCGACGTTCAGCGTGCCGGTGCCGGACGACGCCGTGAGCGGCCTCTATCTCGTGCGCGTGGTGCGGACGAGCGACAGCATCGGCGTGCTCATCCCGCTGGTCGTGCGGGACGATCGACAGGCGGACCTTCTCTTCCAGAGCAGCGTCCTCACCGCGCAGGCCTACAACAACTGGGGCGGCGAAGGGCTCTATTCGGATTCCAGCGACCAGGTGCCCGGCGGCTTCGCGGTGCAGGTCAGCTTCGACCGGCCCTACGACAGCGACGACGGCTCGGGCCAGGTGCTGCGCTACGAGGCCCTGATGGCGCGCTTCCTCGAGCGCTACGGCTATGACGTGACCTACACCACCAGCCTCGACGTCGTCCGCGAAGGCTACGCGAGCTTCCTCCGGCGGGGCGCCTTCCTCTCCGTCGGCCACGACGAATACTGGCCGGGCGAGGAGCGCGACATCGTCGAGGCGGCGCGGGACGCCGGCATGCCGCTCTACTTCTTCGGCGCCAACGCCGCCTACTGGAAGGTGCGGCTTTCCGGGGCGGGCGGCGACGGAAACGCGCGCCTGGTCACCTGCTACAAGGCGCGGCCGCGCAACGACCCGCTGCACGAGACGCCGCAACAGACCGGCCGCTTCCGCGACGAGGACATCCACCGGCCGGAAGAGCAGCTCGTCGGCACCATGTACGAGAGCTGGCTGCTCTTCGGGCAGCCGTGGACGGTCCTCGACGCCTCGCATCCGATCTACCAAGGCACCGGCCTTTCGGCGGGCGACAGCATCCCGCAGCTCGTCGGATACGAGTACGACCGCACCTTCGACCAGGACACGCCCGCCCCGCCCAGCATCGTCGCGCGCTCGCCGCTGGTGGACGGGGAAGGCAAGCCCGGCTTCGCGGAAGCGACGGCGTATACGGCGCCGGGCGGCGCACTCGTCTTCGGCGCCGGCAGCATCTACTGGGCGCGCGGGGTCGACGGACCGCTGCGCGACGCGCGCGTCGAGCGGATGACGGCGAACTTGCTGGAGCTGGGACTGGGCCTGCCGGTGCCGCCGGAGCTCCTGCACGTGGACGCGCCGCCTCCGCCGCCCACCGATCCGGGCTGGGCCGCGTCGGTCCGCACGGTCGCGACCGGAATGCCGGGGCCCTCGGGGGTGGCGCAGCTTCCCGACGGGACGTTCGTGATCGCCGACGCGCGCGCGCACCGCATCTGGCAGACCGACGGCTCGGGGCGGGTCTGGCCGTACGCCGGCGACGGCAATCCCGGCGGTAGCCGCCGCTTCGACGACGTCCCGGGGCTGCAGGCTCGCTTCTTCCAGCCCACCGCGGTGCTCTCCGACGCGGCCGGCAACGTCTACGTCGCCGACACGCACAACTGCACCATCCGCAAGATCGCCAACGACGCGAGCCGCACCGTCACCACCGTCGCGGGCGCATCGATGAAGCCGGGATTCGCCGACGGCACCGCCGCCGCGGCGGCGTTCGACAACCCGATGGGCATGGCCTGGCTCGACGCCGGGCACATCCTCATCGCCGACATGAAGAACTTTGCTCTGCGCGTGCTGGAGGTGGGCACGCGGCAGGTGACCACGCTCCTGCGAAGCAGCGACTGCTGCACCGAGGCGGACGGCCCTGCGGGCGGCGCGAACCCGGGCCCCGGCGACGCCGCGTTCTTCTATCCCACCGCGGTCGCGGCGGCGCCGGACGGGCGCGTCTTCTTCCTCGAAAGCTCGATGGGGAAGATCAAGGTCGTCAGCCCCGGCCCGGCGCGGACGGTGACCACGCTGGTCTCCGGCGGGTTGGGCTTCGCCGACGG
>DASSQZ010000066.1:0-48051 GCA_035702105.1 Myxococcales bacterium
GAGCCGCCCGGCCACATCAAGTTCCTGCTCGCCACCACCGATCCGCAGAAGCTGCCCGCCACCATCCTTTCGCGCGTGCAGCGGCACAACATCCAGCTCGTGCCCCTCGGCAAGATCGTCGCCCGCCTGCGGGAGATCGCGCAGGGCGAGCAGGTGGCCGCCTCCGACGGGGCGCTCTCGCTGGTGGCGCGGCAGGCCCAGGGTTCCATGCGCGACGCGCTCTCGCTCCTGGACCAGCTCTTCTCCGCGCACGATCCGGCCGCCGGCGAGATCTCCGACCGCGAGGCGGCCGAGACGCTGGGCGCGCTCGACACGTCGGTGGTGCGGGAGATCGTCGACGGCGTCCTCCAGCGCGACGCCTCCGCGGCCCTCTCGGGCGTGGTCCGCGCCTACGAGCAGGGCGCCGACATGAAGCGCCTCGCCGAGGACGTGGCCGGGCACGCCCGCAACCTGGTCCTGGCCAGCCTGCCCGGCGTCAAGCAGGACCTGCCCGACCACGAGGTGCGCGCCCTGGCGCAGGAGGCGGCCGGGCACGATTCGACCCAGCTCGCCCGCGTCTTCGAGCTTCTCCAGCTTGCCGAGGACGAGGTGGCCAAGGCCGCGAACCCGCGCCACGCGCTCGAGGTGGCCCTTCTCCGCGCCGTTCATCTCTCCCCGGCCGGCTCGCTCCCGGACCTGGTGGCGCGAGTCGAGGCGCTGGCCAGGGGCGCTCCGGCTCCGGCGCAGGCCCCCGGGGCGGCGCCAAGGCCGCAGGAACCGCGCAAGCCTCCACCCCCGGGCTGGGGCGCCCGCGTCCTCGCTCCAGAAACGGCTCCTCTGCGCGTCACCCCGAAGCCGGCGCCGGAACCCGCGGTCCCGGAGCCAGCCCCCGAGCCCGACTCCGACGAGTCCGCCCCGGAGCCGGCCAGGCCCCTCGACCTGCCCTCTCGCTGGCGCCTGCTCATCGAATCGGTCCGCGCTGCCCGCAAGCCCGCCGCCGCCAGCGCCCTCGAGCACGCAGTCCCCCTGAAGATCGATCGCTCCGCCGTGCAGATCGCCTACCGCAAGGGCGACGGCCGCGCGCTCATCCTCGCCGACAAGGACACGCGCGCCGCGGTGGAGTCGGCCTTCGAGAAGGCGCTCGGGTTTCGCGCGCCCCTGCATCTCGTCGAGCAGGACGCTCCCGCCGACGCCTCGGTCGCGGAGCAGAAGCAGAAGCAGCGCGCGCGGGCGTCCGAGAGCCGCATCGCGATGGCCAGGGAGCACCCCTCCGTGCGCGCCGCGGTGGAGGTGCTGGGTGGCGAAATCGAGGACGTCCGCGACCTGGGAGAGGAGTGACCAATGCCCGGCTTCGATCTGAACGCGCTCCTCGAGCAGGCGCGCCAGGTTCAGGAAGAGATGCAGAAGGCGCAGGAGCGTCTGGCCGGCAAGACCGTGACCGGCAGCGCCGGCGGCGGGATGGTGATCGTCACCGCCAACGGCAAGGGCGAGATCCAGAAGGTGCAGATCGACAAGCAGGCGGTCGATCCGCGCGACGTGCCCATGCTGGAGGACCTGGTGCTCGCCGCGGTCAATTCGGCGCTCAAGGCCGCCCAGGAAGCCGCCGCCGCGGAGAACCCGATGGCGGGCCTCGCCGGCGGCCTCGGCGGCATGTTCCCGGGCATGCCGAAGTGACCGATCCCATCGCGCGCCTCACCCTCCTGCTCGCGAAGCTCCCCGGCGTAGGCGAGAAGACGGCGCAGCGGCTGGCCTTCCACGTCCTCAAGAGCCCGCCCGAGTACGCCGACGACCTGGCGCAGGCGCTCCTGGCGCTGCGCCGCGAGGTGCGGCTCTGCTCCTCCTGCTGCAATCTCACCGCGCAGGACCCCTGCGCCATCTGCAAGGACCCGCAGCGCGACGCGCGCATCATCTGCGTGGTGGAGACGGTTCCCGATCTCCTCGCCGTCGAGCGCACCCGCGAGTTTCGCGGCCGCTACCACGTGCTGCACGGCGCGCTCAGTCCGCTCGACGGCGTGGGGCCGGACCAGCTCAAGCTCAAGGAGCTGCTCGCCCGGCTCGGGCCCGGGCCCACCGGCGTGGAGGAGGTCATCGTCGCAACCGATCCCACCGTGGAGGGCGAGGCCACCGCGCTCTACATCACCCGGCTGGTCAAGCCGCTCGGAGTGCGCGTGACCCGCATCGCCCAGGGCATGCCCATGGGCGGAGATCTCGAGTACGCGGACCAGGTGACGCTGGCCCGCGCCATTTCCGGCCGCCGCGAGATCTGAGCCGCCAGGAGGGTGTCTCCGTATTCAAGGAGACACCCAGGGTCACGCTCGCGCGTGTGTAGTCGCAAAGCCCGCCTTCGGCGGGCAGCGACTAGCGGTTGACGCACCCGTCGGTGCAGGTGTTGTTGCGGCTCTCCTCGAGGAAGGCGCGCGCCTTCTGCCGGTCCGATTCGGAGATGCGCTGCTGCTCGTCCTTGTACCGGCAGAACCACTGCGGGTAGTGCGAGCCGGTGATCACCTCGCGGCGGCAGAGCAGCTCGCTGCCGTCCTCGGTGGAGGTTGCGCCGATTTCGTCCGAGGTCACCGCCAGGCCGTTCATGGCGTCGTAGTGGTGGGCGGCGACGACCAGCTCGCCGTTCGATGTGTGACCGACGAAGAGGGGCTGGTCACCGCCCTTCCTCGAGAGGGCAGGATTCGACTTGGCGTGCACGCAGGCGAAGAGCGGGAGCAGGATCCCCAGCAGGGCGGCTCGGGGCATTGGCGCCTCCAGGCGCGGTCCCGCAGGACCGGCATCCTGATTGGTACGGCATGCGAGGCCCCGTGGCAAGCGGTCGCAGTTGAGCGGCGGACGAGCTGAAACATTTCGGGAGGGCGACGGCTTCGCCGGCGCCCGGGCGGAAGCCGCAGGCCGCAGCATTGGCAGGAAGCTGAGGAAATGTGGGCAGATGCGTCAAACGCAACTTCTAGACCTGAGCCCCCTCGTCTGTTAGCGTCAAAAGACTGTCTTTCCCCGAAGAGGTTTCGCGATGCAGCCGCAGATGGTGATGTACGACGAGGAGTTCCAGCAGATCAGCGGGGTCTGCGAAAGGCTGTCGCGCGAAGCGAACGCCAAGATCGTCTTCCTCGTCGACAAGAACGGCCAGCTCATCGCCTCGGTGGGAGCGACCGAGAACCTGGACACCACCTCGCTCGCCTCGCTGACCGCGGGCAACATCGCCGCGACCGGCGGCCTCGCCAAGTTGATCGGGGAAAAGGAGTTCTCCATCCTCTTCCACGAGGGGGAGAAGGACAACCTGCACATCAGCATCATCGGCGGGCGGGTGATCCTGGTGGTGATCTTCGACTCGCGCTCCAGCCTCGGGCTGGTGCGCCTGCGGGTGAAGAAGGCTTCCGACGAGCTGAACAGAATCTTCGACGGCCTGATGAAGAAGGTCCAGGTCCCCGGCGCCGGCTCTCCCTTCGCGGAGATCACCGACGACGACATCGACAACCTCTTCAGCGAGTAAGCGAGGCCGGTTCGGATGAGCTTCATCAACTACAGCTCGCGGGAGATCAACTGCAAGATCGTCTATTACGGGCCCGGCCTGTGCGGGAAGACGACCAATCTCCAGTTCATCTACGCGAATACCAACCAGCAGGCCAAGGGCAAGATGATCTCGCTGGCCACCGAGACCGAGCGCACGCTCTTCTTCGATTTCCTGCCCCTCTCCCTTGGCGAGATCCGCGGGTTCAAGACCCGCTTCCATCTCTACACCGTGCCCGGACAGGTCTTCTACGACGCCTCGCGCAAGCTGATCCTCAAGGGCGTGGACGGCGTGGTCTTCGTCGCCGACTCGCAGATCGAGCGGATGGAAGCGAACATGGAGTCGGTGGAGAACCTGCGCACCAACCTCGCCGAGCAGGGCTACGACCTGGACAAGGTTCCCTACGTGGTCCAGTACAACAAGCGCGACCTGCCCAACGCCGCGCCGATGGACGAGCTGCAGAACCTGCTCAATCCCAAGCGCGTGCCCCACTTCGAGGCGGTGGCGCCGAAGGGCGAGGGCGTCTACGAGACGCTCAAGTCCATCGCCAAGCTCATCCTCACCGAGCTGAAGAAGGGCAGCGCGTAGCTGCAGCAGCATCCGGCCGGCGGATGTGCTAATCCATTAGCATGTTGATCGCGCTCCTGCTCGGGCTTCAGCTCCACGGCGTCGTGCGCATCGAGGAGCCGGGGAAGCCTCCGGTCATGCGCGGCAGCGGGGTCCCGACGGACACGGCCTTCTGGGTCGCGTCGATCTCCAAGTCCTTCACCGCGGCGCTGATCCTCAGGCTCCGGGACCTGGGAAAGCTGGAGCTCTCCGACCTGGTGGCGGGCAGCGACATCACGCTCGACGAGCTGCTCACGCACACCTCCGGCCTGCCCCACGCCACCTACCTGGCCGAGGGGATCGCCGATCCGGACGAGGCGGCGCGGCGCATCCTCGCCCAGCCGCGGGGCCCGAAGGGCAAGTTCGCGTACACCAACGACGGATACGCGCTGCTCGCCATCGCCGCGGAGAGGGCGGGCGGGGCGCCCTTCTTCCAGCTGCTCCAGCGCGAGGTGCTCGATCGCGCCGGGCTGCGGCACACCGGCTTCTGGCCGCGCTGCTTCCCTGGAGCGCGGGTAGCCCGGCTTTCGCGGCCTCCCCGCGGCGCCCGGGCGAAGGAGAACTGGGGCTTCAAGGGCAGCGACGGCATCTGCTCCACCGCGCAGGACCTGGCGGCGTTCATGCGGGCGGTCGCGGCCGGCCGGGTGACGGCGCATCCCGAGCTGCTCTTCGAGCGCAAGGTCCCGCTCGGCGATGGCTTCGCCGGGCGTGGCTTCTTCGTCTCGAAGAACGGCACGGTCTGGACGCGCGGCACCGAGGACTACGGCCACAACGGCGTGGTGAAGCTCCTCACCGACGGCACCATCCTGGTGGCGCTCTCCGACGTGCCGGCGCTCCGGCGCGAGGACGTGGCGCAGAGCAGGGCGATGGGAGATCTGCTGGAGCAGCGCCACTTCGCCGGGCGCAAGCCCCCCGCAGAAGACGCGGGAGCTACGCGGATGCCGCAGCGGTGATCTGCTTCTCGAACGCCGTGGTGCAGGCGTCGACGATCTGCTGCAGGTCGTAGGGCTTGCAGAGCAGCTCGACCGCGTCGTTGGGGCCGATCAGCTCCTCGAGCGCGCGCTTGTTGGTGGTGGTGACCACGAAGGCGCGGCCCTGCATCACCTTCGAGTTGCGCATCAGCCGCAGGAACGTCCAGTTGGTGTCGTAGGGCGGCGCCACGTCGTAGACGATGATGTCCGGCTTGTGCTCCTCGACGAACTGGATCATGTCGAGGCGGCCGCGCTTGAGATCGTCGATGTGCGCGATCACCGCCTGGAAGCCGGCCTGCTGCAGCGATTCTCGCACCAGTTCCAGGACTTCCGGGTTGGTGTTGAAGATGGCGATGATTCGAGACGGTGTCTCCAATACCCTCTCCCGCGAAAACTGGTGGAACTATGGGGAGGCAATTGCGCGGGCGCAACCCGCACGGGCGCGGCCGCTCATGTGCATGCACTTCGGGCAGGCGGCGGGTCGCGCGGCGAAAAATGATCTCCCGCGGGATGGGGCCCGCAGGTTATGGGTGACGGGCTTGGAACCGAGGCTTGCAGAGCTGTTGCAGGATGCTTTCGCCAGCGCGCCGGCGCGCGAGGCCAACTCCGCCATCGCGCGGGCGCGGCGCGAGAGGGCGGGGGGCAACCCTGACGACGAAGGCGGGCCCGCCTTGCGCGCCTACGAGACGGTGCTGACCACCTTCGACGCGTTTGCCAGCGGCGTGTTGCCGCGGCTCGTCTACCATCTCGAGTCGATCGGCGCCCACCTGCCCGAGTGCCGGGGCGTGGTCATCGCGGCATTTACAGGTGAAACGCTCCATTTCGTCGATGCCAAGGCGCTGGTGGCCCGGGCCTGCGCCATGCTCGGCGTGTCGCCAGCCGAACTGGTGCGGCGGCATGGCACGGGCGAGAGACGGACGGCAGCTCCCGGCGAGCCCCTGCTCCTGCCGGGGCCGCGGGAACGCCAGTAGGCGCAAGTGCCCGACTTGATCCGGGTTTCCGGATCGATGACACTGGCCGCGTGAGGGGGAATCCCGCCATCCTTTTCCTGCTCGCCCTGCCCGCCGTGGCGGCAGGGCCGCTGGTTGCCCGCGAGCCGTTCGCGAAGGCGCACGTCTCGATGATGGCGCGCGTGCAGGCAGGCCGCGGCGAGGCGCGCCTCGCAGAGATCGACGTCTGGGCGGAAGGCGCACGGCTGCGTGCCCGCGTGCGCGGCGAGCCGCAGGCGGGCGAGTTCTGGGTGGACGGGCTCGCCTCGGAGGCGTTGCACCTGCGCGACGGGAAGGTGGACGAGCCGGGAAAGAGGACGCTCGAGCATGCGCTCAAGGTGGCGCTCGCGGCCTCGCCTGCCCTTGCGGCGAACGCGAACACCGACCGCATCGCCGGCCATCCCTGCAAGATCGTCACGCAGTCGCTAAGCCACGGGGCGCTGCTCACCCGCTGCATCTGGCGGGGGCTGCCGCTTTCGGTGGAGCTGGAATCGCGGGGATTCGTCTTCAATGCCGCGGCCACCCTGGTCGAGGAGGGCGCGGTCACGCTGGCGGACCTGCAGCCGCCCGCCGGGGCGCCCGCTGCGCCGGCGTCGCTGAGCGCCACCCGTTGAGGGGTCGTTCCCCGCGGACTTCGCGGCGTCTCCCCCGCGCTTGCTCTGCCAGGCCATGCGGGTGGCGTACGTGTCGTGCTCCCCCGCTTTCCGGGCGCAACATGTTGCGCCCGTGCGAGGGGCGGCCCTACCTTCATCCGGACCGCCGTGGGGGGCTCGTGTCACGAATCGTCGCCGGGCTCGTCGTGCTCTGCGGGGCTGCCTGCGACAAGGCGGGGGCCCGGGGGCTGACCGGGCGCCAGCTCCCCGCCGCCGACGTGTTCGTGCGGGCAGCGGGCGCCGACGATCCCGTGGCGCCGCAGCTCTTGCCTGCGCCACCGGCGATGGTGCCCGACGGGTCGGAGGCGCGTCCGTTCACCACGCTGGCCGCCGCGCTCGCGGCGGCCCCTGCCGGCGCGTCGCTGCGAATCGGAGAAGGCGTCTTTCGCGAGCGCCTGATCATCCGGCGGCCGGTGGTCTTGCTGGGGCGCGGGGCGGGGCGGACGCGCATCGTCCAGCCCGACACCGGCGGCGCCACCGTCCAGGTGCTCGGCACCGAACACGTGGAGCTCTACGGCCTCTCCATCGAGGACGGCGACGTCTGCCTCGAGTTCGCCGGAGGCAGCGGGCACCATCTCCAGAACGTGGAGCTGCGCGGGTGCACCGACGCCGGGCTGGTCGCGCGTGGAGCGGGCATCGATTTCATCTCCGGCGCAGTGCGCGAGGTGGGCTCCGGCCGGTCGGGCCGCGGCATCGACCTCGACGGCGGATCGCTCTCGGCGCGGTGGCTCACGCTCGAGGCGGCAGGGAGGCGGGCCGTCGTGCTTCACGGCGCCCGCGGCGTGCTCGCCGACCTGGATGCGCGCGGCTCGTCGCTCTCGGCAGTGCAGGCGACCGACGGCGCCGACGTCGAGGTGCTGCGCGGGAACTTCGCAGGGTGCGGTGGCCCGGCCCTCTATGCCGGCGGAGCGCGCCTGCGGGTGGTGGGCGCCCGCGTCCACGACGACGAGTACGCGGTGATCGGCTACCGGGGAGCCGAGCTGACCGTGGAGGGAGGCGAGCTGACCGACTACCGGGTGGCCGGCGTGGCCATGGTCAACTCCACCGGCTCCCTGCGCGGCGTCACCATCGCGCGGGGGGGGACCGAGTCGGGCGTCTCCATCACCCGGGCGACCCGCGGCACCACGGTGCTGCTGGCGGACAACCGCATCTCCGCCCCCGGGTCGATGGGAGTTCACGTCACCGAGTCCTCGGTGACGCTGCGGGGCAACAGCATCACTGGCGCCCGCGTGGACCGGGAGCGCGACCTCGGCGACGGCGTCTACGCGCTCGACTCCGAGGTGGTGCTCGAGGAGAACGTCCTGCGCGGCAACGGCGGCAGCGGCATCGAGGCGTTGCGGTCGAAGGTGCGCCTGAACGGGAACTCCTTCATCGAGAACGGGCGAGCGGGGCTCCTCTTTCTCGACCGTTCGTGGGGCTCGGCCATCGGCAACCTGTTCGACCGCAACGTCGGCGCCGGCGTCGAGGTGGGCGAGCAGGCGCGCGCGACGCTGGTGCAGAACCGGTTTCGCGACAACG
The DNA here is from genome assembly GCA_035702105.1 of Myxococcales bacterium. Classification (GTDB taxonomy): domain Bacteria; phylum Myxococcota; class Myxococcia; order Myxococcales; family 40CM-4-68-19; genus 40CM-4-68-19. Next base: position 8,228 of record DASSQZ010000066.1, read on the forward strand.
TCGGACTCGACATCGACACGGGCTGCGGCGAGGGGCTTCGCGGCTCCGCCGACCTGGGGGCGGAAAACACCTTCCAGGCGCCCATCCGCGAGCGGCGCTGCCTCGAATAGGCCCGCTTCGCGGCGTGGCGAGTCCAGGTTCGGCATGCTAGCGTCCGCCGCCGCATGCCGGGTCCGTCACAGCCGCCCGCAGAGAGGCGCCGTCCGCGCCGTCCGCGGCCCAACCTGCGCAAGCTCATGTTCGTGCTGCCCAATCTCTTCACGGTCAGCAGCATCTTCTGCGGCGTCTACTCGATCACGCTGTCCGCGGGCGATCCCACCGGCGACAACTTCTACCGCGCGGCGGTGGCCATCTTCTTCGGCAGCTTCTTCGACGCATTCGACGGCAGGGTGGCGCGGCTGACGCGCACGCAGAGCGAATTCGGAGTGGAGCTGGACTCGCTCGCGGACGTGATCACGTTTGGCGTGGCCCCCGCCATCCTCGTCTACAAGTGGGCGCTCGCCGGCATGGGCATCGGCGGGATCGTCATCTGCTCCATCTTCGCCGCGTGCGGCGCGATCCGGCTGGCGCGGTTCAACGTCATCGCCCACGCCGAGTCCGCCACCCAGCGCTACTTCGTGGGACTGCCCATCCCGCTCGCGGCGGGCATGCTGGTGGCGCTGGTGATCGCGCTCCACAACCTGCGCGATCCGGTAGCGGAGGCGGTCGGGCTGTGGCCGATCGCCACGCTGGTGCTGGTGCTCGCCTTCCTCATGGTCTCGACCATCCGCTACCGGACCTTCAAGGAAGCCGGCCTCAACCCGCGCACCGTGCTGGTGTTCCTGCTGGTGGTGGCGGTGGGTGTCGGGGTGGCCATCCGCGGGCGGCCGTCGCTGGTGCTGCTGGTCTATTTTTCCTTCTACATCCTGCTCGGCCTGGCAGAGGAGGCGATCTTCGGCCGGCGGCGCAGGGCGGCGGCGCGCGCTGCCGCCGCGGCAGCACCCCCGCGCGAGCCGGAGCCCGAAGAGCCCCTGCTGCCCGCGGAGGAGGACGAGGTCCCGGTCGAGGTTGCCTCTGCCGCGGGCTCCGACGACGGCGAGCCCGACGCGTGAGCAACCCTCCGCCTCCAGCCGGCCCCGCAGGCCCGACGCCGCTGCAGCCCGCCGGATCGCCGCCGCGAGTCGTGCAGAAGCCGCGACGGCTCGAGGGCGATCGCGGGCCGGCGCCGCTGCTCGCCCTCGCCTGGTCCAGCTTCTTCGGCTCCGGCTACGTCCCGCTGGCGCCGGGCACGGCCGGCACCGCCGCGGCCATCCCGCTCTGGTGGCTGCTCCGGCAGGACGCGGTCCCGCTCTGGGCGTACTTTGCCGCCACCGCGGCGATCACCGTCACCGGCATCGCCGCGGCCGGCCGCGCCGGCCGCTACTATGGCGTGGCGGATTCGGGACACATCGTCATCGACGAGGTGGCCGGCTATCTCGTGACCATGGCGTTCCTCCCCCGCAGCCTCTTTGCCGCCCTTGCCGGATTCGCCTTCTTTCGCGTTTGCGACGTCCTCAAGCCCTGGCCCGCGGGGTTCTTCGATCGCGATCCGCGCTGGAAGAACGGCGCCGGCGTGGTGCTCGACGACCTCTTCGCCGGCGTCTGGGCCTGCGCGCTGACCTGGGGCGCGCTCGCGCTGCAGCGCCGCTTCCTTCCCTCATGAACGCTCCCATCCTCGAGTTCATCGCGACGGGCGACGAGGTCATGCGCGGCCTCATCGCCGACACCAACACCCAGATCACCGCGGCGCGGCTCTACCCGCTCGGAGTGCGCCTGCGCCGCACCACGGTGGTGGGCGATCGCGGCGAGGACATCCGCCGCGCGCTCCTCGAAACCAGCGTGCGGGCAGACTTCTGCATCGTGAGCGGGGGGCTCGGCCCGACCGCCGACGACCTGACCGCCGCCTGCGCCGCCCAGGCCGCCGGCGTGCCGATGCGGACGTACGAACCCTGGCTCGATCATCTGAGGAAGCGCTGGGCGCGCATCCGGCCGAACGAGATCATCCCGTCCAACAACCTCCGCCAGGCCGACGTGCCCGAGACGGCAGAGGTGCTGGGGAATCCCGACGGAAGCGCGCCTGCCTTCGCGATGCGCATCGATCGCTGCCTCTTCTTCTTCCTGCCCGGCGTTCCCCGCGAGTACCACCGGATCGTCGAGGAGATGGTGCTCCCGCGCGTGGTGGCCGCCACCGGCAACGCGGTGCTGCGCTGGCGCATCCTGCAATGCTTCGGCGTGACCGAGAGCAAGCTCGACGAGCTCGTGTCCGGCGTCCGCGAGGCGCACCCCGAGGTGCGCTTCGGGTTCCGCACCCGCTTTCCCGAGAACCATCTCTCCCTCGCCGCCCTGGCGCAGGACGTCTCCACCGCGGAGGCGAACCTGGCCGTGGTGGAGCGCCTCTGCCGCCAGGCGCTGGGCGATTTCGTCTACGGCCAGGATGGCGCCACCTTCGCGCAGGCGGTTGGAGAGGAGCTGGCGCGCCGCGGTGAGACGATCGCGTGCGCCGAGAGCTGCACGGGAGGCCTGCTCACGCAGATGCTCACCGAGGTGCCCGGCAGCTCCAACTGGGCAGTGGGCGCCTACGTCACCTACTCCAATGCGATGAAGCAGAGCGCGCTCGGCGTCCCCGCCGAGCTTCTGAAGCAGCACGGCGCCGTGAGCGAGCCGGTGGTGCGCGCGATGGCCGAGGGCGCGCGGCAGAGGTCCGGCGCCACCTGGGCCGCTGCCATCACCGGAGTGGCCGGTCCGGACGGCGGCACGCCCGACAAGCCGGTGGGCACGGTCTGGCTGGGTCTCTGCGGACCGCAAGGAGCCACCACCCGACTGGCGCACTTCCGCGGCGATCGCGGGCAGGTCCGCACCCAGTCGGCGTACGGCGCCCTGCAGCTCTTGCGCGAGGCGCTGGGTCACGCGAGGCCGGCCTGACCATGCCCTGGCGCGAGGTCGCCGCGCGCTACCGCGTCGACCTGATCCTCTTCGTCCTCTCGCTCGCCGCCTACGCCCTCTCCAGCGGGAGCCTGCTCTCGCACCAGTCGCTTGCGCCTCATTTCGTCTACCAGGCGGAGGCGTTCCTGCACGGCCAGCTCGCGCTCACCGTGCCGCGGCCGCCCAACCTCAACGACTGGGTGCTGCTCGACGGGCGCTGGTACGTGTCCTTCCCGCCCTTCCCGGCGATCTTGATGGCGCCGTTCGTGGCCGCCTTCGGGCTCTCGTTCAACGACGTGGCCTTCACGCTCTTCTTCTCCGCCGCGAACGTGGCTCTGCTCTACCGCCTGCTCCGCCGCGTGCAGGAGGAGCGGGCGGAGTGGGAGCACGCCGCCCTTGCGCTCCTTTACGGATTCGGAACGCTGGCCTGGTCCTGCGGCATCCGCGGGGAGGTCTGGTTCACCGCCGAAACCATCGGGGTCACGCTGACGCTCCTCTACCTGCACGCGGCGTTGCAGGCGCGTCATCCCCTGCTCGCCGGCCTGGCCGTCGGCTGCGCCGCCATCACCCGGGCGCCGCTCGCCTTCTCCGCCATCTTCTTCGTCTTCGAGGCGCTCAGTCCGGACGGCCCGGTGGAATGGGCGAGGCTGCGCGACCCGCGGCGGTGGCGTGCAGCGCTTCCCCGCCTCCTGCCCTACGCCGCCGCCGTCCTCGCCGTGGCCGTTCCCATGGCGGCCATGAACTACGTCCGCTTCGGCAGTTTCTCCGAGTTCGGCCATTCGCACCTCTACGCGAATCGGGTGAACGCGCAGATCCAGCGCTACGGGCTCTTCCACTACGCGTTCCTCGAGCGCAACCTGCACGACGCCTTCACCCGCCTGCCGGTGATCCAGTTCCATCCGCTCCGGATCGGGTTCAACGGCGAGGGCATGAGCCTGTTCGTCACCACGCCGCTGTTCTTCTGGCTGCTCTGGCCCCGGGAGCGCCCGCGCCTGCACCGCGCGCTCTGGCTGACGGTGGCGATCGTCGCGCTGCCCGGGTTCTTCTACCAGAACAGCGGGTATCTCCAGTTCGGGTTCCGCTTCTCGCTCGATTACACGCCCTACCTGATGGTGCTGCTCGCGCTCGGCGCGCGCCCCTTCACACGGCTCTTCTGGGCGGCGGCCCTCGCCGGAGTGGCCGTGAACGCGTGGGGCGCGGCGGCCTTCAACCGGCTGTACTGAGCGGGGGCGCCACAGCTCGAAGCCGTCGTGAATCCACCCCGGCTCCTCGAAGTGCAGGAAGACGCACGACTCGCGCAACTCTTCCCGCCGGGCGCGAATCCTCGACTGCCGGAGCGGAGGCGCCACCGGTGCGCCTCCGCTCCACTCCCCCCTCAAGCCGCTGCAGGAACCGCGGCCTCCGCCACCAGCAACTGCCCCGCCCATCGCCACGCCTCCTGCCACGTCACCAGCTGGCCCGGTCCCACCGACCCCCAACCGATGCGCACGTCCAGGTGCGCAAGGTGCCGCCCCACCGCCTCGCGGAGGCGCGCGAGCGGCGCCTGCACCTCGTCCCCGACTGCCTCGATCAGCACCACCCCGATCTCCCGCCCGCGCACCGCGACCACCGAGTCCGTCCTGCGCAGGTGCGCGCGGATGACGTTCGCCAACACCTCCATCTCCAGCTCCAGCGCGCACCACCCTGCGGGCGCGGCCCGCAAGACCGAGAAGCCCCTCTGCGTGCGCGCGCTCCGCTGCGCCTCGAGGGTGGCGACTTCCAGGAACGAGCTCATGCCACCGCCTCGGACTGGGTCGGTTGCGGGGGCGGAGCCTTCTCGTCGGCGCCCGCCTCGCGGAGCTTCTGCTCCAGCTCCTCCGCGAGCTTGGGGCTGCCCCTCACCGCCTCGGCGGCTTTCTCGCGGCCCGGCCCGAGCCGCTCGCCGGCGACCTCGAACCAGGCGCCGCTCTTCTCCACCAGCCCACGCTCCGTCGCGAGGTCGAGCAGCTCGTGCGGACGGGAGATGCCCACCCCGTAGAGGATGTCGAACTCCGCCTCGCGGAAGGGCGGCGCCATCTTGTTCTTCACCACCTTGACCCGCGTCCGGTTGCCGACCATCTGCTCGCCGTCCTTCACCGCTCCGATGCGGCGGATGTCGAGCCGTACCGAGGAGTAGAACTTGAGCGCATTGCCGCCGGTGGTGGTCTCGGGAGAGCCGAAGACCACCCCGATCTTCATGCGGATCTGGTTGATGAAGACCACCGTGGCGCTGTTGCGGCTGACCACGGCCGTGAGCTTGCGCAGCGCCTGGGACATGAGCCGCGCCTGCAGGCCCATGTGCGCGTCGCCCATCTCGCCCTCGATCTCCGCCTTGGGCACCAGCGCCGCGACCGAGTCGATCACCACCAGGTCCACCGCGCCGGAGCGCACCAGCGTCTCGGCGATCTCCAGCGCCTGCTCGCCGGTGTCGGGCTGGGAGATGAGCAGCTCGTCCACCTTGACGCCGAGTTTGCGGGCGTAGGTGACGTCGAGGGCGTGCTCTGCGTCGATGAACGCCGCGCAGCCACCCAGGGCCTGCACCTGGGCGATGGCGTGCAGCGTCAGCGTGGTCTTTCCCGAGCTCTCAGGACCGAAGATCTCGATCACCCGCCCGCGCGGATAACCGCCGCACCCGAGCGCGAGATCGAGACCCACCGACCCGGTGGGAATGGTGGCCACCGGCTGGGCCATCTCCCCTTCTCCAAGGCGCATGACCGCTCCCTTCCCGAACTGCTTCTCGATGGCGCCGATGGCGGCGGCCACGGCCTTCAGCTTCTCCGACAGCTTGCTCATGTTCCCTCCCTGGGTAGTTCGCCGGGCGACGCGCCCGGAGCTGCGTGTGCAAGGACCCGCCGCGCGATGGCCTGCGGTCCCTGCCGCGTGTTCGGCGCGGCGGCGAGCGGCCGATCGAGGCAGCGAAGCTGCGAGGCCTCGTCGATCTCGCCCTCGGTCACCGGGTCGCGCCCGTTCAGGTCGGCGACGGTCCGCGCAAGCTTGAGGATGCGGTCGTGAGCGCGCGCCGAGAGCTGCGCGGACTCGATGGCGCGGGCGAGGCGATCGAGCGCCGCCGGGGTGGCGCGGCAAAGCTCGCGCAGCCGCGGACCGCCGAGCTGGGCATTGCAGTAGACGCCGGGCAACGCGCGGAACCGCTCGCGCTGGATGGCTCGCGCCCGCTCGACGCGCGCGCGGACCACCGCGGACGATTCACCGTGCGGAGCGCAGAGCAGCTCGCTGGACCGAAGCGGGTTCACCTCGATGTGCAGGTCGAAGCGGTCGAGGATGGGACCGGAGATGCGCCGGCGGTAGTTCTCCCGCGCGGGCAGCGTGCAGCGGCAGCGGTTGGGATTGGCGTCGGAGGCGTGGCCGCAGGGGCACGGGTTCATCGCGCCGAGGAGCATGAAGCGCGCCGGCAGCGTGGCCCGGTCCCGGGCGCGCACCAGGGAAACCTCGCCGTCCTCCAGCGGCTGCCGCAGCGCCTCCAGGGCGGCCCGCCCGAACTCCGGCAGCTCGTCGAGGAAGAGCACGCCGCGGTGCGCGAGCGAGATCTCGCCGGGGCGCAACGGTGACCCACCGCCGATCAGGCCGGCGACCGAGATGGTGTGATGCGGCGCGCGGAAAGGGCGCGCAGTGAGCAGTCCCTGGCCGGCGCGAAGGCGCCCCGCCACCGACCAGATGGAGGTGGCTTCCAATGCCTCCTCGAACGAGAGCGACGGCAGGAGGCCGGGCAGGCGCCGTGCCAGCATGGTCTTTCCCGCGCCGGGAGCGCCGATGAGCAGCGCATTGTGTCCGCCGGCCGCCGCGACCTCCAGCGCGGACTTGGCGCAGGCCTGGCCGCGCACATCGCTCAGGTCGACCGTGGACGACGGCTCGGTGGGCGCGCCGGCAAGAGCCGGCGGGCGGCTGGTCGTGCCGCAATACGTCTCCGCGGCCTCGGTGAGGCTGCGCGCCCCGTACACGCGCAGCCCCTGCACGAGCGCGCCCTCGCACGCGTTGTCCTCCGGCACGATCAGGGTGGAGAAGCCGAGCCTGCGCGCCTCGAGCGCGATGGGCAGCACGCCGCGCACCGGCAGCACGTTGCCGGAGAGGGTCAGCTCGCCTACCGCCAGAGCGCGGCCTTGCGGCGGCGGCACCGCGCCGGCGGCGGAGAGAACGCCGAGGGCGATGGCGAGGTCGAACGCGGAGCCGTGCTTGGGCAGGTCGCCGGGAGCCAGGTTGACGGTGATCTTCTTCTGCGGGAGCTGGTAGCCGCTGTTGCGGATGGCGGTGAGGACGCGCACGCGGGCGTCGTTGCAGGCGAGGTCGGGCAGGCCGACGAGGTGGAAGCCGGGAAGGCCGAGCGCGAGGTCGACCTGGACCTCGACCGGCAGGGCGCCGGCGCCTGCGATGGCGGCGCTGTGGAGGGACGAATGCACGCGCCGGCCTGTTGCGAGCGGCGTGCCGGGCGCGCTTCAGAGGGAAGGATCGCCTGAGGGTCCCGAATCGGCACTCCGATTCCAGCCACCCCTGACCATCCTGGTTAGAAAAAATATTTTTTTTATTTTTTGGGAGCGATCAGAACCCGTCCCACCAGCGGTTGCGGCGCGGCAGGTTCGGGGTGAACAGCACGAGCAGGAGCATCGAGACCAGAAGGCCCGCCCCGCGGACCGCCGGATGATGGCCTGGCGCCAATGCCACCAGCGCACCCGCCACGAAGGTCAGGAGCGCCGCGGCTCCGACCACGGTCCGGGCCCGGCGGGTCGGGAGCATCGCCAGGAGCCGCATGCCGGCCGGGGTGGCGTCGCGCGCCGTCTCCGAACTCCACCACGAGAGTCGCGCCCGCTCACGCTCGCCGACCTCGCGCGCGATGGCCTCTCCGAGCAGCCGCTGGGCGTCGGGCGTGAGCGGCTGCGCCACCTGCGCCGGCTCGCTCTTCGCGGTCTCCGCCTCAGCGGTCTTCCGCGCGGCCCAGAGCTGCGCATTCCAGGCCCGCACGTCCTCGCCGGTGAGCCGCGCCTGGCAGTTCTGGCAACGCTCCGCGTAGCGCGTGTTGTCCGCCTCGCACTGCGGGCAGCGCAGGAAGGGCTGCTCTCCGAAATCGGGCTCCAGCGCGATCCCGGAAGGCTCTCCCCGGAAGCGAGCCACGGTGGCCACCTCGTGCTGCGGCGCCTCGGCGCCCCTCTGCGGCTGCTCCAGCTTGAGAAAGCGCGCGAGCCGGCCCGCCATCAGCGCACCACCGCGAGCCGCTGCCCGGCAGACGCCGGCCGCGTCCGGTTCTGCGACCACTCGCGCAGCCGGGTGATCTCCTCGCCCATGGTGGACGAGAGCGGGAATGCCTCTTCCACCGCCTTGACGAGATGTTCCTGCCGCAGCTCGGTGCGGTCGCCGAAGGCGTAGTACATGGCGGCGATCACCGCCTGTTCGATCTCCGATCCGGAGAACCCCTCCGCGGAGGTGGCGAGCGCGTCGAGGTCGTAGCGGAGGGGGTCGCGCTGTCTTCGCTGGAGATGGATGCGGAAGATGTCGCGCCGCTCGGCGCAGCTGGGCAGGTCGATGAAGAAGATCTCGTCGAAGCGGCCCTTGCGCAGGAGCTCCGGGGGCAGCGCCTCGATGCGGTTGGCGGTGGCCACCACGAACACCGGCGCGGTCTTCTCCTGCAGCCAGGTGAGCAGCGAACCGAACACCCGCGCCGAGACGCCGCTGTCGGTGACCGCGCTGCCGGCGTTGCCGGCGAGGCCCTTCTCGATCTCGTCGATCCAGAGCACCGCGGGCGAGACGCTCTCCGCCACCCGGATGGCCCGGCGGAGGTTCTCCTCGGAGGAGCCGATGAAGGAGGAAAAGATGCGTCCCAGGTCCAGGCGCAGGAGCGGCAGCGCCCACTGCGAGGCGATGGCCTTGGCGGTGAGGCTCTTGCCGCAGCCCTGCACTCCGAGCAGGAGCAGGCCCTTGGGGTGGGGCAGCCCGAACTTGCGCGCCGGCTCGCCGAACGCTCCGTCCCTGCCGGTCAGCCAGCCCTTCAGCTCGTCGAGCCCGCCCACCTGCCCGAGGTCGTCGTCGGTATTCACGAATTCGAGCAGGCCGCTCTTGCGGATCACCTGCCGCTTCTCGTCGAGCACCAGGCGGACGTCGTCCTTGTCGAGGACCCCGTCGTTGGCGATGGCCTTGGCGAACGCGTTCTCCGCCTCGCTCAGGGTCAGGCCCTGCGCCGCCTTGATGAGCTGCTCCGCCTGCTCGCGCGACAGATCGATGCGCGCCTTGTTGCCCTGCCGCACCACCGTGACGATCTCCTTGAGGAGCTGGTAGAGATCGCGGAAGGTGGGCAGCGGCACGTCGAGGACGGAGATCTCCTTCTCCAGCTCCACCGGGATGGTGAGCACCGGCGAGAGCAGCATCGCGGTGGTGTAGGTGGACTTGAGGTCCTGCGAGAGCTCGCGCAGCGCGCGGACGACCCGCGGGTTGTCGAGATAGGCGTGGAAGTCCTTGAGCACCACCAGCGACGGCTCGGTCAGCTTGCCGATGGCGGCGAGCGCTTCCGCCGGATCGCGCGACTGCTCGCTCAGGGTCAGGCTGCGCGCGCCGGAGACGCGCCGCAGCCCGCGCGTGACCGACCACTGCAGGAGCGCCTTCCCATGGGTCTGGGCCACGTCCTGCAGCACCGCGTCGAGGCGCTGCTCCTCCCAGCTCACCAGGTAGATGAGCGGGTAGCGGGCGCGGATGAGCGTGTCGAGATCGGAGACGAACTTCGGCGTGCCCGCCGGCGGGACGGTCTCCAAGGTCTCCATCGGGGGCAAGTCTATCAGAGCCGGGCCGCCGCGCGGCGCAGCCTGGATGCCGCATCTTCCACCTGCGCGAGAGGGAAATCGAGGTGGGTCACCGCGCGGATGCGGGTGGAGCTCACGGCGCTGATCAGGAGACCTTCCTTGCGCGCCGCCTCCACCAGAGCGGGCGCATTCTTCACGTCCGCGAGAAGGATGTTCGTCTCCGGGGAGTGCCAGGAGAGCGGCACGGCCGCCGCGAGCTGTTTCGCGGCCTGGTGGTCCTCCGCCAGCCGCTCCAGATGGTGGTCGAGGGCGTACATCCCCGCCGCCGCCAGCACACCGGCCTGCCGCAGCCCACCCCCGACACGCTTGCGCAGCCGGCGGATGATCTTCACCCGTTCGCGGGAGGTCGCGACCACCGACCCTGCCGGCGCGCCGAGGCCCTTGGAGAGGCAGACGCTCACGCTGTCGGCCTTCTCGCACCAGTCGAGAAGCGGGATGCCGGTGGCCACCTGCGCGTTCCAGATCCGCGCCCCGTCCAGGTGCACGGAAAGCCCCGCGGCGTGGGCGACGTCGGCCACCGCCTCGAGCTGCGCGAGCGGCCAGATGCTGCCGCCGCCGCGGTTGTGCGTGTTCTCCAGCGCCACCGCCTTCTGCCGCGGGTCGTGGTCGCCCTGGCTCGAGCGGAGCACGGCCTTGACGGCCTCCGGGGTGAAGATGCCGCGCGTCCCGTCGACCACCAGGCTCTGCGCGCCCCAGAGGGCGGAGATGGCGCCGCCCTCGTAGTTGACCACGTGGCAGTTGCGGTCGCAGATGATCTCGTCGCCCATCCCGCAGAGCGACCCGATGGCGAGCTGGTTGGCCATGGTGCCGGTGGGCACCCAGACGGCCGCCTCCTTCCCCAGCATGCCGGCGATGCGCGCCTCCAGGGCGTTGACGGTGGGGTCCTCGCCGTAGACGTCGTCGCCCACCTCGGCGGCGGCCATGGCCTTGCGCATGCCCGGGGTGGGGCGGGTGACGGTGTCGCTTCGCAGGTCGATGGGGTTCATTGCCGCGCATGATAATCCCGGAGGCGTGCCCCGCGAATCGAAACAGGAACGCTCCCGGCGCTTCGGGAAGATCGTCGACCGGCTGGAGCAGGCGATGCCCGAGGCGAAGATCGCGCTCGAGTACGAGGACGAGCTGCAGCTGCTCGTCTCGGTCATGCTCTCGGCGCAGTGCACCGACGCGGTGGTGAACACGGTCACGCCGGCGCTGTTCGCGCGCTACCCCACCGCCGCGCACTACGCCAAGAGCACGCCGGAGATCCTGGGCGAGCAGATCAAGCGGGTGGGGCTCTGGCGGGGCAAGGCGAAGAACCTGCACGCGGCCATGACGCGGATCGCCCGGGAGCACGGCGGGCACATTCCCCGCAGGCGCGAGGAGCTGACCGAGCTGCCAGGGGTGGGCTGGAAGACCGCAGGCGTCGTCGTCAACCACGCGTTCGGAACCCCGGCGCTGCCGGTGGATACGCACGTGGGGCGCGTCTCGCGCCGGCTGGGTCTCACGCGTCAGGAAGACCCGCGCAAGGTGGAGGAGGAGCTGACCGGCCTCCTTCCCGAGGCGCGCTGGGGCCGGGCGCACCAGCTCCTCATCTGGCACGGGCGCCGCACCTGCGAGTCGAGGCTGCCGCACTGCTCTCGCTGCGCCGTGCGCGCGCTGTGCCCGCGCCGGGGCGTCAGGGCGAGCGACTGAAGAGGAGGAGCGCGTCGCCGTCCTGCGCCAGCGCCTCGTAGCGCGCCCAGCCCTTCGGAGCCCTGGCGACATAGCGCGACCAGGCCAGGGAGGTGAGCGGAGAGTCGGAGTTGGCGAAGTTGTCGATGAACGCCTCCACCGTGCGGCGCGAGGGGCAGGTCATCTTCTCCCCGTTGGCGAGGAGGGAGGCGGCCGTGAGCCAGGCGCAGATCTGCTGGTGATCGGGGCTGTGCGCGGCGGCGATGGCGTAGAGCAGGTCGGAAGGCAGGTGACGCAGGATTCCCGCAGCGAGTCCGAGCACGTGGTGCGCATCGGCGCCCGCGATCTTCGGCTCGGGACCGCAGGATCCGTCCGCGCGAAAGGGCAGCGTCGCCGCCTTGAGGGAGTCGTGCCAGATCACCGCCGCGGTGAGCTCGTCGCCGTGCACCTCGACGCCGTAGACGTGCTTGTAGGTGCGGGCCAGCTCGCGCGCGTGCAGGAGGTTCGCGAGCGTGTGCACCGAGAGGCCGCCGGGATAGCCGTGGTGCCCCTCCTCGCAGGCGCCGCCGGGAGCGGCGAGGAAGTCGCCCTTGCGCGGCGGCGGAAGCTGCAGGCCCGGCTCGCCGAGCAGGCGCCGCGCCTCTTCCAGGTGGGCATAGGCCCAGGCCTCCGGCGGCAGGGAAGGCGTGAGCATCTGCGCCTCCACCGCGGCGCGCAGCGCAGGGTCGGAGATGGCGCCCGCCTCGCGGCGCAGCTCGAGATAGGCGCGGTAGGCGAAGGGCAGCCTCGCCGCCACCTCGCGGGCACGGGCGGCAGGGTCGTGCGCGGCGGCGAGCAGGAGGAGGATGGGCAGCGTGTGCATGTGCGAGTCCCCGGCCAGGTGGTAGAACGCGCCGCATGGCCCTCTATGCCTTCGTCGCGCTGAAGTACAAGTACCCGCTGGAGCGCATGCTGCAGACGGTGGACCGGCACCGCGCCTACCTGCGCGAGCTCCACGCAAAGGGAAAGATGATCTGCTCGGGGCCGTTCGAGCCGCGCACGGGAGGAGCGCTCCTGCTGCGCGTCGACGACGAGGCGGAGATCGCCGGCATCCTCGCCGGGGACCCGTTCCAGATCGAGCAGCTGGTGGAGACCACCACGTACAAGTGGGCCCCGAACATCGGCGTCGAGGGGCTCGAGTCGCTGGCGGCGCGCAAGGGCCAGGCCTGAGCGTCACGGCTGGGCGGCGCGGCGAGGGCCGGAGATCAAGGGCGTGCCCGCCCAGCCCGGCGGGACCACCAGCAAAACCGACGACGCCGGCACCCAGCCGACGAGCCCGTTGGCGAGCTTGACGCGGCGAAAGCCGTTCTCCTCGTCCTCCACGCGCACGGTGGTGCCTTCGTGCACCTCGAACCGGCTGGCGTTCTTCTCCGACGGGCCCTCCCGCGCGGGCGCTTCCGGAGACACCACCACCGCGCGCTGCAGGGCGAGGTTGAGCCCGGTCGCGGCTGCCCAGGTGAAGAGCGCCGCCACCAGCGCCAGGGCAAAGCAGGCCGCAGCCGTGGGAGTCGCCCAGCGCGGGCCGCCGCGCACCAGCCGCAGCCCGAGCAGCACCCACGCCGCCGTCCAGAGCAGGACCAGGGACAGGACCGCCGCTCCGCCGGGCAGGGGCGCGAGGGCGCCGGCCAGCGCCTCCGCCCCGCCCTGTTGCAGCTCGCCTTCCAGCTTGTCGACGTTGCCGCGCCGCACCTCGACCAGGTCGGCGCGGGCGTCGTCGTCGCCCGGGTCGAGGAAGAGCGCGCGCTCGAGGTGCAGCGCGCAGAGCCCGCGCTTGCCCTGGCGCAGGTACGCGGCGGCGAGGTTCGTCTCCAGCTGCGGGGAGAGCACGCCTTCGGACGCGAGCGCCTCGTAGGCGGCCACGGCGCGCCCCACGTCGCCTTCCAGGTAGGCGGCGTTGCCGTCGGCGAAGAGCTGCGCGCCCGGCGGTTCGGAAGCGGCGATCAGGAGCGCGAGCAACAGGGTCATGGGCGCTGCCGATCCAGCTCGCTGAGCACCTGGTCGGCGCGGCCCAGCATCGCCTCGCGCGCCGGCGCCTCACCGCTGCCCGGCGCGAAGCGCATCCGGTCGCAGTCGTCGAGCAGGCGCACCAGCCTGCGCACCGTCTCCTCGCCGTGGCCGCGGCGCAACAGCGCCGAGGAGAGCTCGTCGCGGGTCAAGCCCGCGCTGAGGACGCCCTGCTTGTCCGCCAGGTATCCGGTGACGGCGCGCGCGATCTCCGCGTAGAAGGCCGCTGCATCCCCCCTCGCCAGCAGCGCCTGTGCGCCGCGCAGCCTCCGCGCCGCCGCGCTGCGCGCCTTTCGCACGCGTTCCTGGTCGGGGTCGGTGGCGAAGAGCTGCCGCATGCGCGAAAAGCCGAGCAGGAACGCAAGGCCGAAGGGCGGCAGCCCGAGAACCGGCCAGAACCAGGGCTGCATCCAGGGCGGGGCGGACGCCGTGGCGGTCGCCAGCCGCAGCCGGATGGGACGGACCCCGCTGGCCGCGAGCAGGTTCTGCGCCGCCGGCCCGGCGTTGGCCTGTCCCTCCGGAGCGGCCGATACCATGAGGCTGACCGGCTCGGTCCGCAGCGTGCGGTACGCCTTCTGCGCCGGGTCGAAGATGTCCATGCTCAAGGCAGGGATCTCCACCGCGCCGGTGCGCTCGGGCACGAGCAGTTGCTCCAGCGTCCGGGTCCCGGTCACCTGGCCCTTGTCGACCGACTCCTTGTCCGCGGTGGTAGGATCGTACTCGCGCACGCCGGCGATGGCGCCCAGCCGGGGCAGGCGCAGGTCGCGGACGTTGCCGCGCCCGCTCGCCACCAGCCGGAAGGTGACGGGCTGGCCCACCGAGACGTTGACCGGGTCGACCGTGGCGGTCAGCGTCCACTCGCCCACGTTGCCGGGATCGAACCCGGCCGGCTTTCCCGGCGGCAGCGGCTGCACCTCCAGCTCCACCGGCTGCGAGGCGCGCCGCGAGCTGCTGCGGGAGAAGAGCATGCCGAATCCGGTGACCACGCCGACTTCGGCCGGATCGATCACCGCCTTTCCCGGGCGCAGCGGGAAGAGCGCGCGCCTTCGCAGGAGGTAGGCCGTGTACTGCACGCCGTCGATGGTGCGAGGCTCGGGCACGAGCTGCTGCGGGCCCTCCAGCTCCTCGCTCCAGAAGCCGTCCAGCCGCGGCAACTGCAGCTTGTCGATGCTGCTCACGTTGACGCGCGCGAGCAGGAAGAGCGAGTAGGTGACCTGCTGCCCGACGTAGGGACGGTCGTTGTCGATGCTCGCCCGCACCAGCAGATCGCGCCGGCCGGGGTGCACGTCGGCGAATGGATCGAGATCGTCGGGCCGGGCGTTCGGCCCGCGCGCTGCGGCGGGAGGCCCCTGTCCCGCGGGCAGCACGTGGATGCGGATGGGCTGCGTCCGGTAGGTCTTGCCCTGGTACTCCAGCCGGACGGGCTCGATGGTCAGATCTCCCGCCCGCCGCGGCGTGAGGGTGACGTTGGTCACCACCGTGCGCTTGAACGAGGGAGCCCCGTTGGCGAACACCAGCGTGACCTGGTCGGAGCTGTCGTTGCCCACCACGTCGAAGTCGGCAAAGGGCGGAAGCTGCATCTGCCCGGTGTCGCCCTTCGACGAGTAGGTGGCCGAGATCCGCAGCCGCAGCGTGCCGTCCAGCGACACCTGGTCGGCGTCGGCGGCCGCGGACAACTCCACCTCGCCCGCAGCCGCGGGCAGCGCGAGCGAGAGGGCGACCGCGGCCAGGAGCGCGCTACCAGTCCTTCTCGGCATCACGGCGCTTCCTCTCCTTGGTCTTTTCCCGGGCGAAGCGCCAGGGCTGGAGGTTCTTCTCGTCCGCCCGGAGCGCGTCGAGCAGCCGCTCCGCCTCGCTGCGGTCCACCGGCTTCTCGCTGGCCTGGGCCTGCTTCTTCTCGTCCGGGCGCGGGGCCTGCTGCTGGCCGGGCTGCTCCTGCGAGGGCTGCTTCTGCTTCTCCTGCTCGCCGGCGCTCTGCTTGCGCGAGTCGGGCTTCTGCTCTCCGCCCTGGCTCTGCTGCTTCTGCTGGTCCTTGCCCTCCTGCTTCTGCTTGTCCTCTTGCGGCTTGCCCATCTGCTGCCGCTGCTTGCGCTCCTCGTTGGAACGGAGCAGCAGCTCCAGGTTCACCTTGGAATCCTCGTCTGCAGGGTCGAGCGCGAGCGCCTGCTGGTAGGCCTGGATGGCCTGGTCCGGCTTGCCCATCGCCTCGTTGGCGAGGCCGAGGTCGAACGCCGCCCCCGGCTTGAGCGGCGCGCCCCCATGCTCGAGCGCGTACGCGGCTTCCCGGGCCGCCTCGGGCGCGCTCTCCGCCGGGAGCTTGAGCAGGGCGCTGGCGCGGTCGAAACGCAGCTCCGGCGATTCCGGCAGCCGCTCCAGCGCGCGGTCGTACGCCTTCAGCGCGCCTTCGGCATCGCTCCGCGCCGAGAGCGCGTTGCCGGCGTCCACGTCGGGATCGTCCTTCTCGTAGAGCCGGTGGAACGCGCGGGAGAGCCCCTGCGAGGCCCTGGCCGCGAGGCCGGGCTTCCCGGCCTTCTTCGCCAGCATGTAAATGGGGACACCCTGCGCACTGCGGGCGGCGAGGTTGTCCCCTACGGGATCGGGCGCGGAGACAAGAAGGGCAAGCAGGAGCATCATGCCGCGCTCCTCCTCCGCCAGAGCGGCCCTTCGCCGAGCGCCGCGGCAACGCAGAGGAGCGCGAACGCCGGCCAGGCGAACCAGAGGTGCTTGTCGTCGTATTGCACGGAGAGGCGCGACTCGACCTCGCCCTTCTGCAGCTTGTCGATCTCGGGCAGGAGCTGGAGCACGCCCGGCTCGCCGGCGGGACCCTGCAGGACCAGGCCGTTGGCGCGCGAGGCCAGCTCGCGGAGCCCGGCGACGTCGGTCCGGGTGAGCACGGTCCGGTTCTCGCGGTCCTTCTTGTAGCCGGTGACGTTGCCGTCCTTGTCGAGCAGGGGAATGGGCTCGCCGGTCTCGCTGCCCACCGGCACCGCGTAGATGCGGATGCCCGCCTCTCCCAGCGCCGCCGCCGCCTGCTGCGCGTCTCCCTGCTGGTCCTCGCCGTCGGTGATCAGCAGCACCACGCGCGCCGCGTCGCCGCGGCCGCCGCCCTCCAGCACGCGCCGGGCCTCGTAGAGCGCGGAGGCGATGGCGGTGCCCTGCTGGGGCATGCCGGCGGGATCCACCGCCCGCAGGAACATCCGGGCGGCGGCGTAGTCGCTGGTCAGCGGACACTGCACGAAGGCGTCGCCCGCGAAGACCACCAGGCCCACCCGGTCTCCCTTGAGCCGGTCGAGCAGCGCCAGCACGTCCAGCCTGGCCCGCTCCAGGCGCGACGGGCGCACGTCGCGCGCGAGCATGCTGGTCGAGGCGTCGAGGGCGACGACGAGGTCGATGCCGGTGCGCCTGACCACCTCGGTGCGCTCGCCGCACTGCGGTCCGGCCGCCGCCACCAGCAGCAGGAAGAGCCCGACCCCCAGGAGCGAGCCGCGGGCGACGCCCTGGGCCGCTCCGGCCCCCTGGAGCACGCCTCCCAGGCGGGAGGGCGGTACCAGCGCGGCCACCTGCTCCTGCCGGCGGAAGGCGCGAAACGCCGCCACCGCGCCCGCGACCAGGCCCAGCGGCGCGAGCCAGAGGAAGAGGGGGGTGAGGATGCGCAGGTGTTGCCCGAGCACGGTGGTCTGCAGGCCGGTCATGCTACGGCGCTCCCGAAAGCCGCGTGCTCCGCAGCGCCAGGCCGAGGAAGCCGCAGAGCGCGGCGGGCAGGAAGAAGCGGGCGTACCACTCGTCGTACGGCGCGCTCGCGCCGGCGTCGTAGATCTTGCTCTTCTCCAGGCTGTCGAGCACAGCGTGCAGGCCGCTCTCCAGCGACTCCTTGTCGGTGGCAGGGTAGAAGGCGCCGGAGGTGACCTTGGCGATCTGCTGGAGCAGCTCCGGGTTCACGTCGATCTCCACCGGCTCGTAGGTGGTGCGGCCGAAGAGGTCGGTCCCGGTGGGGTAGGGCACGCGGCCGCCCTTGCCGATGAGGATGGTGTACACCTTGATGCCCAGGTCCCTGGCGATCTGTGCCGCCTGCAGGGGCGAGAGGTTGCCCGCGTTGTTGTCGCCGTCGGTGATGAGGATGACCACCCGGCTCTTGGCGTCCGAGTCGCGCAGCCGGTTCACCGCGGTGCCCAGCGCATTGCCGATGGCCGTGCCGTCGACGATGACGCCGGTGCGCACCTGGTCGAGCAGGCTCTCCGGCACCCTGTAGTCGAGCGTCAGCGGGCACTGCGTGTACGCCTCGCCGGCGAAGACCACCAGCCCGATGCGGTCGTTCCGCCGGCTGGCGATGAAGCTCTTGAGCACCTCTTTGGCCACCGTGATGCGGTCCTTGGGCCGGAAGTCGGCCGCCAGCATGGAGGTGGAGAGGTCGAAGGCCACCACGATGTCGATGCCTTCCACCGCCAGGTCCTGCCGCCTCGAGGCGCGCAGGCGCGGCCCGGCCAGCCCGATGCTGGTGAGGGCGATGGCGGCCACCACCAGCGCGCCGGGGAGCCACCACCGCCGGGCCCAGGAAGAAGGAGGTACGGCCCTGGCCGCGCTGCTCTCGGGGAGCACCAGCCTGGGCAGGCGGCGCCGGCGCCGCTCCAACAGCCAGGCGGCGGCGGCCGCTGCGAGGAGCCCGAGGAGCGCCCAGGGGTGGGCAAAGGAGAGGGCGCCCGAGGTCATGCCGCGCGCTCCGGCTGCGCGCGCAGCGGGCGCGTGTGGTGGATCAGCGACTCGGCCTGCTCGATGCCGCGAAGGCACTCCTCCGCGCTGGGCACGACCTTCGCGAACTTGACCAGGTCCTCCCAGTGCACCTCCTCGATCAGCGCGGCGAGATCGAGCCCCATCAGGCGGCGCCGGCGCAGCTCGGCCAGGTACTCCGCGCTGGTCAGGTCGAGCGCGTTGAACTGCAGCCGGTCGCCCAGGTAGCCGCGCACGATCTCGGAGAGCTCGAAGATGGCGGCGCGGCCTTCGCCGCGGGCCCAGGGCGCCTGCGCGCGCAGCCGGGCCAGGCGCTCCAGCGCGAGGTCGTCGAAGGGCACCGGCGCAGGTTGCGGCTGCAGCGGGCGCCCCTTGCGGGCGAGCAGCCGCCGCCGGAGCAGCCAGAGCGCCGCGAGGGCGAGGAGCACGCCGGGGATCCAGAGCCAGAGGAAGCTCCGCACCAGCACCGGCACCGGCGGCTTGGGCCCGTGATGGGCGCGCTCGGCAGAGGCCTGTCCTTCCTGCTGGACGAGGCTGCGGAACTTGAGCGGCCTGCCCCGGAGCGAGACCTGCCGCGCGCCTCCGGGCCCGCTCACCAGCAGCGTCAGATCGGGCAGCCGCGGCTGCAGCGAGGCGTAGTCGGCGAGCGTCAGCTCGAGCACGGTGCGCGCCCGGCCGCCCTTCAGCTCCTCCCGCCGCGACGACGGAGCGGGCGCCCCCGCGGGTACGGCCAGGGGAGAGGGGTCGAAGGGCGCGAGCGAGTACACGTCGCGCGCGTCGTGCTCCACCGTCACCTTCACGTCGATGTGGTCGCCGAGCGTCACCTCTTCCGGCGCGGCCTGCAGGTCGAGGGAGAAGGGCGCGGCCTCGGGAAGGGCGGCCGCCGAGAGCAAAAGTGCAGCCAGAAGCGTCACGAGCCGCGCCTCCGCGCCCGCGCCCGGAACAGGGCCGCGAGCGGCGCCACGTAATCGTCGCCCGGGCGCACCCGCACCGCGTCCACCGCCAGCCTGCGGAAGATGCGCTCGCGCCGCTCCACCCGTGCCCGCGCCGCCGCCGCGTAGGCCGCCCGCGAGCGCGCGTCGGAGAAGTCCACCAGCACCGCCTCGCCCGTCTCCGCGTCGGCAACCGGCCAGAGCCCGCGCAGGGGCGGCAACCTCTCCTCCACCGCGTCGCTGACCACCACCGGCACCACGTCGTGCCGCCGCGCCAGCACCGCGAGCGCCTGCTCGTAGCCCTCGGCGAGGAAGTCGCTGACCACGAACACCACCGCCTTGCGGCGCTGCGCGGTGCTGAGGTGGCCGAGCGCCCCGGCGAGGTCGGTGCCGCGGCCGCGCGGCCGGAAGGCGAGCGCCTCGGTGATCAGGCGCAGGCCGTGCTTCTTGCCTCGCCGGGGCGGCACGTAGCGCTCGATGCGGTCGGTGAAGAGGAGCAGGCCGGCGCGGTCGCCGTTCTCCAGGGCGGAGAAGACGAGGAGCGCGGCGATCTCGGCGGCGACCTCCGCCTTGGCCTGCGGCGAAAGCCCCGCGTCCTGCGAGGCGCTGCGGTCCACCGCGATCAGCGCGGTCAGCTCGCGCTCCTCGGTGAAGACCTTGACGAACGGCTCGCCCATCCGCGCGGTCACGTTCCAGTCGATGGCGCGGATCTCGTCGCCGGGCTGGTAGGGCCGCACTTCCGAGAAGGCCATGCCCCGGCCCTTGAACACCGAGTGATAGCCTCCCGCGAGCGTGTCCTGCACCGCCTTGCGGGTGGTGATCTCGATGCGCCGGATCTTGCGGATGAGGTCCGCCGGGGCCGCCACTACGGAACCTCGATCTTCTCCAGGATTTTCTGAATCACCTTCTCGCTGGTCAGGTTCTCCGCCTCCGCCTCGTAGGTGAGCGACACGCGATGCCGGAGGACGTCGTAGGCCACCGCCTTCACGTCCTCGGGGGTGACGAAGCCGCGGTGCCGCAGGAACGCGTGGGCGCGCGCGGCCAGGTTCAGGTAGATGGTGGCGCGGGGCGAGGCGCCGTACTCGATGGTGCCGGCCATGTCGGCAAGGCCCGCCGCCGCGGGGTCGCGGGTCGCGAACACCAGGCTGACGATGTACTCCTTCACCTTCGGGTCGATGTAGATGTCGCTCACCACCGCCTGGGCGCGGTGGAGCTGGTCGGGCGTGACCACCGCCGAGAGCCGCGGCAGATCCTGGCCGGCGACGCGGTCCATGATCAACAGCTCCTCGTCGCGCGACGGATAGCCCACCCGCACCTTGAGCATGAAGCGGTCCACCTGCGCCTCGGGCAAGGGATAGGTGCCCTCCTGCTCGATGGGGTTCTCGGTGGCGAGCACGAGGAAGGGCGAAGGCAGGGGAAAGGTCTGGTCGCCGATGGTGACCTGCTTCTCCTGCATCGACTCGAGCAGCGCGCTCTGCACCTTGGCCGGAGCGCGGTTGATCTCGTCGGCGAGGATGAGGTTGGCGAAGAGCGGCCCCTTCTTCACGCTGAAGCTCTGCGTCTGCGGCTGGTAGATCTGCGTGCCCACCAGGTCCGCGGGGAGCAGGTCGGGAGTGAACTGGATGCGCTTGAAGGCGAGCTGCAGGCAGTCGGCCAGCGTCTTCACGGTCAGGGTCTTGGCCAGCCCGGGCACGCCCTCGAGCAACACGTGACCGCCGGTGATCAGGCCGATGAGGAGCCGCTCGATCATCTGCCGCTGCCCGACGATCACCTGTCCGGCGTGAGCGAAGAGCGCGTCGACGAAAGCGGATTCCTGCTGGATACGGTCGTTGAGGAGGCGGATGTCGGTGGCGGGCTGTACGCTCACATTCCCTTCCTGGAACGGGTTGGCAGGCTATCAGAACCACGAAACCCCGAGAATCTTCCCTACTTCTTGACGTCGCGCAGCTTGAGATCCCGCAGCGCGTCGCAGGAGCGTGGGTCTCCTCCGTCGCAGCCCTTTTGCAGCAGCTTCTCGCCCCGCTTCGGGTCGGCGCCGCTGTCCACCAGCAGGAAGCCCTGCGCGCCGCATCCGCGCGCAAGGCCGGCGTCGCAGGCCCTGGCGAGGTAGACGCCGGCCCGCAGCGCGTCTCCGGACGAGCCGTACAGCTCCCCCACGAAGACGCAGCCCGCGGGATCGCCGAGGTTGCAGCCGCGCAGCGAGAGCGCCTCGGCCTGCTCGCGCTGCGGCGCAGCCTTGTAGACGGCGGAGGCGAGATTGGAGCAGGCGCGGCCGAAGCCCTCGTCGCAGGCCTTGGCGAGAAGGTCGTCTGCGATCGGCCCACTCTGCGGTCCGCCCAGGCCGCGCAGGAGCACCTCGCCCAGGTGCCCGCAGGCGCGGGGCTTGCCGTCCTTGCACAGCTTGTCCAGCCGCACGAGCGCGGCCTTGGCGTCCGCGGTCTGGCCCTCCCCGAGCGCCAGCGCGCGCGCGTCGTCCGCGCAGCCGTCCTGGTTGCCCGCCTTGCACGACCTGCGGAACAGTTCGGCGGCGCGGGTCTCGTCGCGGCGCACGCCCAGGCCCTCGGAGTAGCGGCCGCCCAGCTCGTCGCAGGCCGCCGCCTTGCCGGCCTTGCACGACTTCTCCAGGGAGGCGGGAGTGCTTGTTGCGGCGAGCAGGGCGATGAGCAGGATCATGGGGTCCTTCGGCAGAGGCGTCAGTCGTCGGCGGTGAGCTCGCGCGCGGCCAGCGGTTCGTCGCGAACCTCGGCGGGCACCGACCCGTCCTCGGGGAAGAAGCGGTCCAGCGCCCGCTTCACGTCGTCTTCGGTGTGCAGCTCCGGCGCCAGCCGGCGGAAGCCGAGCCCGCCCCGGCGCCCGCGAGTGTACCAGAGCAGGTGCTTGCGCAGCTCGCGGATGGCGGCGAGCTCGGCTTCGCGGCCGTCCAGCTCCTGGTGGAGGTGTCCCCCGTTGGGGCGATGATCGCGCGGCCGCGGCGCGCCCTCGGGCCTGCGCAGCCGGTACTTCCCCTGCTTGTCCAGGATGGCGAGGCGCACGTGGCGCAGCACCGTGGCGCGCCACTCCGCGAGCGTGACCTCGGGGGGCGTCTCGCCGCGCTCCAGCGCCAGGAGCTCGCGGAAGATCCACGGGTACCCGCAGGCGCCGCGGGCGATGCGCGCCGCGTCCGCTCCCGTCTCCCGCAGCATCCTCCGCGCGGCCTCGGCGGTGAAGAGGTCGCCCGAGCCCCAGACCGCGATGCCCACCGCCTCCTTGGTGCGGCGGATCAGGTCCCAGTCGGCGCGGCCGCGATACATCTGCGCCCGGGTGCGCGGATGCAGTCCCACCGCCACCGCGCCGCCCTGCTCGCAGGCCCGGGCCGCCTCGGGTGCGTTGCGATGCTCCTCGTCCCAGCCGGCGCGCAGCTTGACCGTGACCGGCAGGGGAGAGACCGCGTCCACCACCTTGCGGACGGCGCGCTCCACGGCCAGCGGATCCCTGAGCATGGCCGCGCCGGCGCCGTGGCAGCAGACCTTCTTGACCGGGCAGCCCATGTTGATGTCCACCGCGTCGATGGGGCCGTACTGCTCCACCGCCACCCGCGCTCCTGCAGCGAGCACGTCGGCGTCGTGGCCGAAGACCTGGATGGCGAAGGGCCGCTCGTCCTCGGGGCGCTCCAGGTACGACAAGGTGTGGTCGCCTCCGTGGACCAGGCCGTGGCTGCTGATCATCTCGGTGTGGGCGATGGAGGCGCCCATCTCGCGGCAGAGCAGGCGGAAGGGCCAGTCGGAGACGCCGGCGAGCGGGGCGAGGAAGTACCGGTTCGCCAGGGTGAGAGGCCCGAGCTTCACGGGCCGGACCGGGGCGACCGGCAGGGCCGATGCGGCGCGCCGCCCGGCGCGGGCGGCGAACGGCGCATCCTGGTTCAGGGCCCCGACGGACATGGCGCAGGCTTGTATCGGCGCCCGCCCCGCCGGGCAAGGGGAGGATCTCTGCGGGCAGTACGACCGCCGGCGAGGGCGGCTCGAGTTCCGGCTGTTCTCTGCGCGCCGGCTCTGGTAGCAGTTGCGGCCCGTGCGCTTCCGGACTCTCCTCGTCATTCTCGCCGCCCTGACCGCCTCGTGCGCCGGCTCCAGGGCGCCGGCCGGCCCTTCGCCCGCAGGGGCGGCAGCCGCGGCGCCGGCCGCCGGACCGCCCGATCGCCTCACCTTGATCTTCTCCGCGGGCGTCGCGGGGCAGCTGGTCCCCTGCGGCTGCTCCCCGGACCAGCGCGGCGGGCTGCCCCGCGCGGTGTCGCTGGTGGGCAAGCTGCGCACCACCGAGCCGAATCTCCTCTTCGTCGACGCAGGCGATCTGCTCTTCGAGAGCGCCTCGCGGCCGCCGGAGCAGATGGTCACGCAGCGGAAGCTGAAGGCGAAGACGCTGGCCGAGGGCGACGCGCTCCTGGGCGCTGCGGCGCGGGCAGTGGGAGAGCGCGATCTCTCGCTGGGAGCGCAGTTCGCGGCGGAGACGGCCGACGGCGTGCCCCTCCTCGACGCGGGGGTTTCGCCGGTGCCGGGTGCGCGGGCCACGCTGCTGGCGAGCGCCGGACCGGTGAAGGTGGGCCTCTTCGCCGCCGGGTTCGAGCCGGATCCGGCGGCAGCCATCGCGGCGCGCGCGAGGACGCTGCGCGGGGAGGGCGCCCAGGTGGTGGTGCTGCTCCTGCACCCGCGCGGCGACAACGCCTTCACCGCCGCGCAGGCGCTCCTCCCCACCGCCCGGGCGGCCGGCGTGGACCTGGTGGTGCTGGGACGCCGCGACGACCCGTCCACCGATCCCGACCGGAAGGATCCGGGGCTGCCGCCGCTGCTCGCGGTGGAGGGACATGGGCAGAGCCTGCTGCGCGTGGACGTGCACCTCGGCAAAGGCCCGCTCGCGCTGGCCCCCGCCGCGGAGGACCGGCAGGCGGAGATCAAGGCGCTCGACGTGCGCATCGAGCGCTTCCGCGCGCAGATCCAGCTCTATCCCGAGCGCCGCGCGCAGCTGGAGGCGAAGATCCACGAGATCGAGGGCCGCAAGCAGGCCCTCGCGGCGGCGAAGCCGGAAGCGCCCGCCGCGGGAAGCGCCTGGGCGCAGGCCACCTTCGTGCGGCTCACCGAGGACGCGGGCAGCGACCCGGCCGCGCAGAAGCTGGTCGACGCGTACGACCAGAGCGTCGCGCGCATCAACCTGGCGGAGGCGAAGAAACAGCCGGAGTCCTGTCCGGCGGCGGCGCGCGGCGAGCTGGCCTATGTCGGCGCGGCGCGCTGCGCCGGATGTCACGAGGACGCGGCGGCGTTCTGGACGCAGACGCGGCACGCGCACGCCTACCAGACGCTGGTGCAGGTCAACAAGCAGTTCAGCCTCGATTGCATCCGCTGCCACGTCACCGGCTGGCAGCAGGCGGGCGGCGTCTGCCGCATCGACCGCACGCAGGTGGGCGGCCCGGGAGTCGACGGCCGCGGCGTCGGCCGCCGCGACGTGCAGTGCGAGGACTGCCACGGTCCGGGCAGCGAGCACGTCGTGGACGACACCGGCGGGCACATCCGCGGCGAGGTGCCGAAGGAGGTCTGCATGCGCTGCCACGAGGCGGAGAACTCGCCCCACTTCGACGACGCGAAGTACCGGCCCTTCATCGTCGGCCCCGGCCACGGAAAGCCGCTCGCCAAGGGAGAGAAGCCGCGGCCCAGGGAAGGGACGCCGCTGCAATGAGCGCGGAGCAGGTGCTCGAGCCGGCGGAAGAGGTTCGGCGTCCCTGGTTCGCGCTCGCCGGACGCCGCCGGCGGCTGGGGCTTGCGGCCCGCAGGGTGCTCTCCCGCGGCGGGCTCCTCGCGCTGCGGGGAGTGCCCGACGTCTCGCTCGAGTCGATGATGCGCCTCGCCCATGCCGCCATGCTGGCGCAGGGCGCGGAGAGCTGGACCGCGACGGTGGCCGGCCACCGCGTCCACCGCTACGCCTTCACCGGCGCGGGCAGCGGGCCGGCGGCGCTGGTGCTTCACGGCCTGGGCGGGTCGGCCAGCTCGATGGCGACGGTGGTGCCGGCGCTGCTTCCGCTCGCCTCGCGGGTGGTGCTTCTGGAGCTGCCCGGACACGGGCGCTCGCCTTCGCCCGTGCAGGGGCCGCTCTCCGCGCGCGAGTACGGCGCGGTGGTGGTGGCCTGCGCGCAGGAGCTTTTCCGCGAGAGCGGCGGGCAGCTGGTGGTCCTGGGCAACTCGCTGGGCGGCGCGCTCTCGCTCTACGCGGCGCACGTGCGGCCCGATCTGTGCGCGGGCGTGGTCGGGCTGAACCCCGCGGGCGCAGAACTTTCCGCCGAGGCGCTGACCGCGCTGCCCCAGGCCTTTGCCGACGCGAACCTGGGCGCGGCGCACATGGCGCGGCTGCTCTTCCACCGCACGCCCTGGCCATTCTGGCTGGTGGCGCGCGACTTTGCCCGCCACTGGGGCACGCCCGCGGTGCAGCGCATCCTGGACGACGCGCGCTCGGGCAACGATCGCTCGCTGGGACTGCGCGTGTTGACGGACATCCACGTACCCGTTCTCATCGTCTGGGGCGCCGAGGATCGGCTCCTTCCCCTCAGCAGCGTTGAGGATTTTGCGCGCATCCGCGGCGCGCGGGTGGAGCTGCTGCATGGCTGCGGCCACGTTCCCCAGCTGGAGAAGCCTGCGGTGACTCGCCGCGCCGTGGGCGATTTCGTGGGCGCGCTGAAAAAAGGGAAATAAAGCTTCGGGCGGGGGTGATTCTCGTTCTGGGGAATGCCTGTCCCATGTCGGGAATCGGCCGATACCCGCTACCGGTGTGTACTTTGACAGGTCGCGCTGCCGCAGTTAGGAGGGAATGATTGCGCTCCGCCATCGCCATGCTGCTGGTTTCGCTCTGGGCCGCCGGGCCCCTGCGCGCGCAGGAGCCGCCCCCCACCGTCTTCGAGCCGGAGCAGGCCGGGGCGCAGAAGCCGGGCGAGGCGAGGGCGGACGACTCCGACGACGATCCGGACGCCGAGGCCGAGGTGGAGAAGAGCGCCGCCGAGCTCGAGGCGGTGCGCAAGGCCGAGGAGAAGGCCGGCCTCGTGCCGCAGGCGCCGGGAGCCGGGCCGCGCGACAACATCTCCGTCGGGCTCAACCCCGCCGATCCGCTGGCGCGCGATCTCGCCGCGGCGCTGGGCAGCGGCCTCGACGGCGCGCCGCTGGGCGACCCCGCACCCGCTGGCAGCGTGTCGGTCAAGTTGCCGGAGCTGCTCGGGATTTCCGAAGAGGAGCTGCGCGCCAAGTACGACATCCCGGTCGAGCTCAACGACGCGGTGGTGGCCTACATCCGCTTCTTCCAGACCGACGCGCGCGAGCACTTCAGCAAGTGGCTCGCGCGCAGCACGCGCTACGTGCCGATGATGCGCTCGGTGCTGGAGCGCGAAGGGCTTCCTCTCGACCTGGTCTACCTCTCGATGATCGAGAGCGGCTTCTCCGCCTACGCCACCTCGTTCGCGCGCGCCGCCGGCCCCTGGCAGTTCGTGGTGGGTACCTCGCGCCGGTACGGCCTCCTGAGCGACTTCTGGGTGGACGAGCGGCGCGACCCGTACAAGTCCACCGTCGCCGCGGCCCGGTACCTCAAGGATCTCAAGGACCGCTACAAGGGCAACTGGTACCTCGCCTGGGCTGGCTACAACGCCGGCGAAGGCAAGATCGACCGCGCCATCCGCCGGGAGAAGACCACCGATTTCTGGCGGATGATGGGCAAGGGCCGCACGCTGCGCGCGGAGACCAAGCACTACGTTCCCAAGCTGATCGCCGCGGCGCTCATCGCCAAGCACCCGGAGCGGTTCGGGTTCCACGTCGAGTACGAGCAGCCGGTGGAGACCGAGTCGGTGGAGGTGCCCGACGCCACCGACCTGCACGTGCTCGCCAAGGCGGCCGGCATCACCTTCGAGCAGTTCCACGAGCTGAACCCGGAGCTGCGCCGCTTCTGCACGCCGCCGGGCGGCTGGACCATCAAGCTGCCCAAGGGGACGAAGGACCCGTTCGTGGCGAGCTACGCGCAGCTCGACAAGGCCGACCGGCTCAGCTTCACCGAGCACAAGGTGGAGAAGGGCGAGCCCATCGGCAAGATCGCGCGCGCCTACGGCGTCACCGAGGCGGCCATCCTGCGCACCAACGGCATCAAGAGCTACCGCCAGATCAAGCCGGGGCGGATGCTGGTGATCCCCATGTCTTCCTCGGCCCACGGACTGCTCGCCGGATCGCAGCTCGAGGACCGCCGCGGGCATGGCCGCGCCGCGCGGAATGCGGGCGCGACCATGGTGTCGGTGCAGCCGCGCGCGGGCGGCGCGTTCTACAAGGTGCGGCCCGGCGACACGCTCTGGAACATCGCCGAGAAGTTCTCCACCACCGTGGAGAAGCTGCGCAAGCTCAACGGCCTCACCGGCCACCGCGCCCGCGGGCTGCAGGCGGGGCAGACCATCGCGGTGCGCGACAGCTAGAATGGGCGGATGATCCTTCTCTGCGCGCTTCTCGCGGCGGCGGCGGTCTCTCCCGAAAACGCGAAGTTCGAGGCGCTGGCCCAGCGCTACATCGAGGGCCTGCTCGCGCGCGCTCCGGAGATGGCGACCCGGCTGGGCGATCACCGCAACGACGCGCGGCTGAACGACTACACGCAGGCGGGCGTGCGCAAGGAGCTGGAGGCGGACAAGGCCGCGCTGCGAGAGCTGTCGCGCATCGACGCGAAGGCGCTCTCGCCCGAGGATTCCGTCGACCTGCGCATCCTCCGCAACCGGCTCGAGGCGCAGGTCTACGCGCTCGAGACCCTGCGCGAGTGGCAGTGGAACCCGCTGCGCTACAACCCGGGCGAGGCCATCTACGCGCTGGTGGCGCGCGAGTTCGCGCCGGCCGAGCAGCGGTTGCGCTCGGCCATCGGCAGGCTCGGCGCGGTGCCCGCGGTGGTGGCGGCAGCGAAGGCGAATCTCCAGAACCCGCCGCGGGTGCACACCGAGACCGCCATCCAGCAGAACAAGGGCACGCTCAACCTCGTGCGCACGCAGCTCGAGCCGCTGGTGAAGGCGGCCCCGGCGCTGGAGCCGCAGTTCCGCGCGGCGCAAGCGAAGGCGGTCGCGAGTCTTCAAGAGTACCAGCAGTGGCTGGAGAAAGACCTCCTGCCGCGGTCGCAGGGCGACTTCCGCCTCGGCGAGGAGAAGTTCCGCAGGAAGCTGCGCCTGGCGCTGGATTCCGATCTCTCGCCGGAGGAGATCCTCCGCCGCGCCGAGGCGGATCTGAAGACGACGCAGGCGGCGATGCAGAAGGTCGCGCTCGCCATCTGGGCGAAGAACTTTGCCGGCAAGCCCGCGCTAAAGGATTCGCCTGCGCTGATCAAGGCGGTCCTCGACGACGCGGCGAGGCGGCACCCGGACAACCAGACGGTGATCGCGCGGGCGACCGAGGACCTCGCCCGGGCGACCGACTTCGTGCGCATGGGAGGGTTCGTCACCGTTCTCGCCGGATCGCTCGAGGTCCAGCCCTGGCCGGAGTTCTCGCGCGGCGTGGCGGTGGCCTCGTGCAGCGCGCCCGGCCCGCTGGAGAAGGGGCAGAAGACCTTCTATTACATCTCGCCCACGCCCTCGGACTGGACGCCGGAGCGGGTGCAGTCGTTCTTCCGCGAGTACGACGACGACATGCTCCAGGAGGTCACCGTCCACGAGGCGATGCCGGGACATTTCCTGCAGCTCGCGCATGGCAATCGCTTCCGCGCGCCCACGCTGGTCCGCGCCATCTTCCGCTCCGGGACCTTCATCGAAGGCTGGGCCACCTACGCGGAGCAGGTGATGGCCGACGCCGGCTACGGCGGCCCCGAGGTCCACCTGCAGCAGCTCAAGATGCGGCTGCGCTTCATCCTCAACGCCATCCTCGACCAGAAGATCCACGCCGGCGGCATGACCGAGAAGGATGCGGTGGCGCTGATGACGAGCGAGGGCTTCCAGGAGGAGGGCGAGGCGGTGGGCAAGTGGAAGCGCGCTCAGCTCACCTCGACGCAGCTCTCGACCTACTACGTCGGCAACCTCGAGCTCAACGACCTGCGCGCCGCCTGGCAGAAGAAGCACGGCAACTATCCCACGCTGCGCGCCTTCCACGACGCGGTGCTCTCCCACGGCGCTCCGCCGCCCCGCTACGTCCGCGAGCAGATGGGTCTCTAGTCACGGCCCTGGCGCTCAGCGGATCCCGCGCGCAAGCACCCGCACGCAGCGCAGCGTGATCCCTCCGTCGCTGCGCAGGGTGGGCGTAAAGCCGCGCGCGCGTCCTTCCAGCACGCGCTCGCGGACTTCCGCCTTGGGCAGCGCCGGCGTGCCGCGGTCGAACCACTCGTCGAAGTCGAGGAGCAGGTCCTCCTCGAGCAGCTCCACCGCGGACAGCCCCGCGGCGGCCAGCGCATCGGCCAGTCCGCCTGAGGTGAGGTTGTGGGTGTGGCTGCGGTCGCGGGCCCGCTCGATCTGCTGGTGCCAGAGCGCGGCCGCGGGATCCGGATCGGTGACGTGGTCGCAGAGGACGACGGCGCCGCCTGCGCGCACGCGCGAGACCTGCGCGCGCAGGAAGGCGCGCGGCTCCTCGACGTGGTGGACGACGAAGCGCGAGACCGCCGCGTCGAAAGGTCCGGCGGGCGCGAGGGCCACCGGGACCTGGTCGAACGAGGCGCGGTCGCCGAAGCGTGCGCAGCGTTCGCGCGCCCGGCGAAGCATCTCCGCGGAGAGGTCCACCCCGTGGACGCTGCAGCCCGCGGCGAGAAAGGCCTCGGCCACCAGCCCCGGCCCGCATCCCGCGTCGAGCAGGCGCGTTCCCGCGGGCAGCCGCGCGAACGCCACCAGCCGCTGCAGCGCTGCGGCGTCGGTGGGCACCGGCGAGCTCTCGAACCCCGCCGCCTGTCCGTCGAAGGCGCGCTGCAGCTCGCGATCGTGCGGCTTCACTTCGGCACCCGCTTCGCCGCGCCCTCGAGAAGCCGCGCCTCGTCGATCAGTCCGCGCTCGTGCCGGCCGCGCATCACCTCGCCGCCGGGATCGCGCGCCACCACCTCGAAGGCGTAGAGCTTCCCGTTCCGGCCGGTGAAGGTTGCCTCCGCCTCCACCCAGGCGCCCACCGGCGTCGCGGCGGTGTGCTTCACGTCGACGATCACGCCCACCGAGAGCTGCCCGGGCTTGCACTCCGCCTTGAGCAGCCGGCCCGCCGCCAGCTCCAGCAGGGCAATGCACCGGGTGGTGGCGAGCACCGCCGGGAACTGATCGCCCGTGATCGTGTTCAGCGCCGCGGCGGTGTCCGCCTCGGTGACGACGTAGCGGAACTTGAAGGTCGCGCCGGGTTCCATCATTGCTCCGAAAGCATGAGCTTGATCTCGCGAATCCTGCGGGTCACTTCCTCGCGCGGCTTCTGCCGGTAGGACTCGGGGATCAGCTCGCGCGAGGTGCACTCGGCGATCGCGATCAGCGTCTGCAGCTCCACCTCCAGCGGGTAGCTGGGGGGCAGGAAGTCGTCGAAGGTCTCGCGCAGGTCCTGGGCGGTCACCTTGTCGCGCTTGTCGGTCACTGCGCGCAGCTTGGCCCGCACCAGCGCCGCCTCGATGTCCGCGCCGCTCATCTTCGGCAGGTCGGCGGGCAGGAGCGCGGCGATGTCTCCCTCGAAGCCCACCTTGGCTTTCTTCGCCATGGTCTTCACCAGCTCGATGCGCTCGTCGTGCGACTCGGGATAGAAGAGCGCCAGGTGCTCCTCGGCGCGGCCCTGCCGCTTCAGGTCCACCGGCAGGAAGTCCGGCCGCGCGGTGAGCAGGAACCAGACCACCTTGCCGCGGTACTCGGTGTTGCCCATGAAGGTGGCGATCTGGCTGAAGACGCGCGCGCTGGTGCCGGAATCGCCCTGGGCGTTGCGGTTGCCCAGCACCGCGTCGGCCTCGTCGACGATCACCGCCACCGGCCACATCGCCTTGAGCAGGTTGAAGATCTTTTCGAGATTCCCCTCGGTGACCCCCTGCCACTGCGAGCGGAAGTTGAGGAACTTCACCACCGGGATTCCGATCTCCCCGGCGAAGCAGGTGGCGAGGAAGGTCTTGCCGGTGCCGATGGGGCCGGCGATGAGGAAGCCCATCGGCACCACGTCGCGCTTGCCGGTCTGGATGGCCTTGGCCGCCTGGCGCAGGAGCTGTTTGGCCTTGGCGTGGCCCGCCACCATGTCGATGGAGTGGGTCGGCTCGATGAACTCGAGCAGGCCGTGGCACTCGGCCTGGATGATCTCCTTCTTCTTCTCCTTGAGCTTCTCCACCGTGAGGCGGGGGCCGGCGATGGCCTCGCTGAGCACGCGGTCGAGCGCCACCCGCGACATGCCGGCGGTCATCTGCGCCAGCGCCTCGGCGTTGACTTCGGAGATCTCCGCGCGCTTCTTTCCCGACTGGGCGATCTTCCACTCCACGTACTCGTAGCGCTCCTTCTCGTTGGGCAGCGGCAGCTCGATCGACGCGGCGTAGGGGTTGCGGGCGATGCGCGGGTTGAGCTCGGCCAGGTTCTCGGCGATGAGGCAGACGGAGAAGTCGGCGGTGAGGAACTGCGCGTCCTGCGCCCACTTCACCAGGGTGACGAGCGCGTAGCGGTCTTCGCCGGGCATGTAGCCGAGCTCGCCGGCGGGGGCCACCGTCTCGGCGAAGTCGATGATCACCGCCACGCTCTTGCCGTCGGCGATGCGCACGCGCGCGAACGACTCGAGGAGCGGGAAGGCGCGCGCCGGGTCCTTGGGAAGGGCCTTGGCGTACTCGGTGCCGAAGAGCGTGTCGTAGCCGGCCACCGCCGACATGAAGTCCTTCTGCATCTCCGGCGTGGCGAGGCGGATGCCGGAGGAGCGGTCGTAGAAGACCACCAGGTCGCGGGTGCCGAAGAGCTCGTCGGAGAGGAAGGTGCGCAAGGGGACGAAGCGCTTGCCCGTGCCATCCTCGCCCGCGGGCTGCAGGTCGCGCACGGCGCCGTGGAGGATGAAGGTGGAGACGGTCTTGGTGTAGTAGCGGTCGGCCAGCGTGCGCGCCCAGGGGGGAAAGGACGCGAGCGGATCTACGGCGTGCGAGCGGGACTTCCTCGGCATGGCGTCCTTTTAACGGAACCGGCCCCCGTTCGCATAGGCGGGAACGCGCCGCGGTCAGCTCTCGGTCAGGGCCTTGGCAGGATCCAGGCGCGCCGCGGCGCGCGCCGGCAGGAAGGCGCCCAGCAGCGCGGCGAGCAGCGCCACCGCGAGGCCGAGGAGCAGGTGGCCGGCATGGAAGGCGAAGAAGCTGGCCGGCTTGAAGGGAAAGTCGGGCAGGTGGTTGCGGGCCAGGGAATCCAGGGTCAGCGCTGCCAGCCGCGCGAGCACGATTCCGAGCACGCCTCCGGCAAGCCCGGTGGCCGCAGCCTCCGCGAGCACTACGCCGGCCACGTCGCCGCGGGTAGCGCCCACCGCGCGCAGGACGCCGAGCTCGCGGGTCCGCTCCCGCACGCTGGCGTAGAACGCCTGCATGGTGTTGACCGCCGCGAGCCCGGTGATCAGCGCGGCCAGGAGCGAGAGCGCGAGCGTGACCAGCTCCACCGCGGCGCCGATCTGCAGCGCGTTGCGCCGCTCGGTCTCGTCCACCTCGAGGCCGAGCTTCCGCACACCCGCCGCCACGTCGGAGACGTCGTCGGCGCTCTGCGCCCGCAAGAGCACGCTGGAGTAGGTCACGGCGTCGGCGCCGTACTTGCGGTTGATGCGCTGCACCGCCGCGAGCGGCATGGAGACGCCCGCGATGGTGGCGCGCTCGGAGAAGCCCACCAGTTGCAGCGAGGTCTCCTGAGAGCCGGGGAGCGTGTTGGCGGTGACCCAGCTCCGGCCCAGCTCGGTGGGGATCTGGAAGCCGATCAGCATCGACTCGGTGAGCTGCGGCAGGTTGCGCTGGGGGGCGAAGACCTTGTTGTAGAGCTCGAGAAGGCGCCGGTTCACCACCACCGGGATGGGCTGCCCTTCGCCGCGATCCTCGAACGGCATGCGCGCTTCCTGGCCGACCAGCTCCGGCATCAGGCCGTTCGCCACCACTTCGAGGCCCATGCGGATCTCGTGGCCGAAGAAGAGGCCGTTGTAGCGGGTGACCGCGGGGATGCGCAGCTGCATCTTGGGATACGCCGCCGCCACGCCGCGCAGCGCCCGCAGCCTGGCCACCGCGGCGTCGTCCAGCTTCTGCTCGCCGAAGATCCCGCCCAGCGCCACCTGCGGCACCACCACCTCCACCTCGCGCGTGCTGACGGGAAAGACCTCGTTGACCACCGCCTCGAGGCCGGCGCCGAGCGCGAGGAAGAAGATCAGGCAGCCCGTGCCCAGCGCGACGCCGCCCGCGCTCACCGCCAGGGCGCCCATCTCGCGCACGAGGTTGCCGCGCGCCAGCCGCAAGAGCTTTGCCGCCCTCATTCCGTCTCCATGGCGGAAGCGCCGTCCAGCTCGAGCTTGCCGTCGCGCAGCACCAGCACGCGGCTCGCGGCGTGGGACACGCGCGCCTCGTGGGTGACGATGAGCAAGGTCATCCCCTCGGCGTGGAGCTGCCGGAAGAGCGCGATCACCCCTTCGCCGGTGCGGGCGTCGAGGTTCCCGGTGGGCTCGTCGGCGAGGAGCAGCGGCGGCTGCGAGAGGAGCGCGCGGGCGATGGCCACGCGCTGCCGCTCCCCGCCGGAGAGCGCGGAGGGGCGCGCGCCGGCCTTGTCGAGCAGGCCCACCCGCTCGAGCGCCTCCCGCGCCCGCCGGCCCGCGTCGGGCACACCGTCTCCGAAGAAGTCGGGCAGGAGCACGTTCTCCAGCGCGGTGAGGGCCGGCAGCAGGTTGAAGCTCTGGAAGACGAAGCCGATGCGGGTGTGGCGCAGCGCGGAGAGCTCGGCGTCGCTGACCGCGCGCAGGTCGCAGCCGAGCACGTGCGCCTCGCCCTCGAAGTCGCGGTCGAGCCCGCCCACCAGGTGGAGCAGCGTGCTCTTTCCGCTTCCGCTCTGGCCCTCCACCGCCACGAACTCGCCCCGGCGCACCTCCAGGTCCACCGCCCGGAGCAGCTCCTGCGCCGGAAGCCCCGGCTCGCGCGGCGGGTAGCGCTTGGTCACGCCGCGCAGCGAGATGGCGGTCACTGCGCCACCAGCTGCACGTCGAGGCTCGCGCCCAGGCGGTCGGCGAAGGCCTCGGCCGCGATGGTGACCCGCAGCGTGCGCAGCGGCTCCACCACCTGCGAGACCACCGAGCGCGCGACGTACGACTGCGGGCCGGTGCCGTAGGTGCTCTCGGGCAGCTCGTGCAGCGAGGCCGCCAGCCTGCCGAAGTCGATGCGCACCGCCGCCCCGCCTTCCTGGTAGAGCGCGGCGGCCTCGGGATCGCCGCCGAGGGGCGCAGCCTGCAGCTCGTCCGGCCGCAGCGGTCCGCCCATCACGTAGGCGATGGGCTTGCCCCCGATCTCCCGCACGCCGAATCGCGCTCCCCGCCCCGCGGCGTAGGTGATCTGGAAGTCGTCGCCCTGGCGCACGACCCGGGCCCCCAGCGCCGGCAGGTCCCTGGCGATCTCTTCCAGCGCCCGGAGCAGCCGCGGCCGATCCGCCACCTGCGCCAGGGCGACGAGCTGCACGGTGTCGAAGGGGCTCTTGCGCCGCCAGTCGAGACCGTAGTCCAGCGCCGCGCCGATGTTCGCGTCGCGCGCCAGCGAGAGCGAGACTGCCGCGCCGGGCTGCAGCGAGGAGAACGCCTCCGCGTCCGCGCCGTGGAGCTGGTCGAGCACGGGCCGCAGCGCGGGGTTGCCGCGCAGCGACTCGAGCAGCCGCGCCGAGGCGATGCCGAGGCGCGCCCGCACCGGCGCGCCCTTCGGCAACAGATCGACCAGCGAGACGCCACCGCCCGGCAGGGCCTGCTGCGCCCGCTGCGCATCCGCCTGCGGAAGCTGGAAGTTGAAGCGCGAGGCCAGGCCGTCTTTCGAACCCTGGACCGCCAGCGCCACGTCGCCGGGCAGGGGTCGCGAGGTGTACCGCTTCGGCAGGGCGCTTCCCGCAGGCGCCCAGACGACGAAATCCTGCGCGCCAAGCTGCTTGCGCGCCGCCGACAGGCCCGGCGCGCGCGCGAGCGACCGGTCCATGGCGGGCGGCTCCAGATGCGCCATGGGCGATGGGCCCCGGGCCAGCATCCCGTAGCCGCGCACCACCTTCCAGGCGAGGGTGAAGCCGTTGCGCTCGAAGGTCTGCGGCTCCCGTCCGGGAGAGGCGCCGAAGCGGGCGACCAGCAGCCGCTGCATGGTCTTCGCGAACACGTCGGGCCGGGTCAGCGGCAGCGCCACCACCCAGTCCGCAGCAGGCCCCAGCTCGAAGACGGCGACGGCCGCGCCGCGGTCGGGATCGAGCCCCGCAGCGAGCAGACCTTCCCGGGTGAGCGGGTCGAATCCGAGCTGGGTGGCGACGGCGCGGCGGTACTCCGCGAGCTGCTCGCCTCCGGGGAGCGACTGGAGCCGGTCGCCGAGCGCGGAGAGGTGCTGCGCGACGGCGCCGAGGGGAGCCGTGACCACCGCCCCGGCCGGGCCGCCGGGCAGCAACTCTTCCGCCGACGCGGCGCTTCTCGCCCCGCAGCGCGAGCAACCGGCCGCGAGGACGAGGAGCAGCGTGCACGCGCGCATCGAGCGCAGCCTTTACCGCCCCCGCCGCGAGCGCACCATGCGCTGGAAGCGCGGATTCTTGCTCATGGACCACAAGTAGACGCCTTCGGCCGCGGCGACGCCGAGAAGGAGCGGCCCGCTGAACGGCAGCACCGACGCCGCGACGACTCCGGCGGCAAGCCCGACGAGGTTCGGCTTCATCAAGAACGCGTCTTTCAGGTACCCGTCGGCCATGGCTCGGGCCCGGCGCCTAGCTCTTCACGCCCTCGCGCGAGCCGAGCGTCTTCTGCCCTTCCGGCGTGGAGGCCGGCGCCTCCATGCCCATCTCCTGCTTGAACTGCTTGAGCAGCTCGGTGGCGCGGATCTTCTCCGCCTCCTCCTCGATCTTCATCCCCTGCGTGTCGACGTTGGACATGGCCATGTCCATCCGGGCCTCGTTGACCGCGGTCTGCTCCTGGATCTTCTGCAGCATCTCGTCGTGGGTGGCGTCGATGCCCGCGACCTGGAAGCTCTCCATCGCGTCGGCCACCTTGCTCTGCCACTTGGAGCGGCGGGCGTCGCGCAGGGCCTGCATGGCCTCATTGGTCTTGCGGTCCTTCTCCCGCATGAAGGCCTGCTTCACCTGCATGGCCTTGTCGAACGCCTGCCGGGCGGCGAGGAGCTGCTGCTCGTTGCGGGCGAGCGCCGACTTCACCGTCTGCAGCTGCGTGGCGTAGGTGGTGGCGATGTCGTCACGGCTCGCCTGGATGGCCGCCTTCACCTTGGAGGTGAGCTCCAGCACGTCGTTCTTGTACTTCTGGTTCTCCTTCTCGAGCAGCGTCACGTTCGCCTTCACCATGGCGATGGATTCGTTCATCTTCGGGACCTGATCGTTCAGGTCGCGGATGTTCTGCTCGAGGATGAGCTCGGGGTCCTCGACCGAGGAGATCATCCAGCCGAACATCGAACGGAACGCGCGCTTCATGCGCTGCCACATAGAGGGAGCCTCCGGAGGGTTCGCCCCTCAAAGCATAGCTTGAGAAGGGTGGCAACACCGGGGTATTTCGCCTCCGGCATGCTCTTCGGCTGCCCCCTCCCCTCGGAATCGTTCCCCGACTGGCAGCGCGACTTCGGCCGCGGCGCGCCGCTGGAGCTGGAGATCGGACCGGGGCGAGGCGCGTTTGCGCTCGACCACGCCGCGCGGCACCCCGAGATCGACCTGGTGGCCATCGAGACCAGGCGGAGCGACTGCGAGCTGATCCGGGCGCGGGCGGCGCGGCGCGGGCTCGGGAACCTGCTCGTCCTGCAGGGGGACGCGAAGCTGCTCCTGCCCCGGCTCTTTCCCGGCGGGTCGCTCAGCGCCGTGCACGTGCAGTTCCCCGACCCGTGGTGGAAGAAGCGCCATCACAAGCGGCGGATGGTGGACGTGGACTTCGCCGCGCAGATGCGGAGGCTGCTCGCGCCCGGAGGCCTGGTGGACTTCCGCACCGACGTGCCGGCCTACGCGCGCGAGGCCGCGCAGACCTGGCTCGATGCGGGATTCGAGCCGCTTCCGGACGAACCGCCCGAAGTCCTCTCCACCCGCGAGCGGCGGTACGCCGTGACCGGGCAGCCCGTGTTCCGCGCGCGCTTCCGCAATCCGGCGGGCGCTGCGCCCCGTCCGCCGCTGGACCGGACCGGCCGCGACTGGCGCGACGTGCGCCGGAAATAGGTAAGCTGCGCCGCCATGATCCTCGCCCTCCTGCTCGCGGTCGATGCGGCGCTGCAGCCCTACGTCAAGGTCGATGCCCCGGCGCTGGTCCTCGAGCACGTCCGGGTCATCGACGGGACCGGGGCCCCGCCGCGCGAGGACCAGACGCTGTTCATTTCCGGCGGCAAGCTGGCTGCACGCGCGGCGCCCGGAGCGCTGCGCATCGACCTCACCGGCAAGACGGTGATGCCGGGCCTGGTGGGCATGCACGACCACCTCTTCTACCCGGTGGGCGGCGCCATCTTCGACGACATGCCCTACAGCTTTCCCCGCCTCTACCTGGCGGCAGGCGTCACCACCATCCGCACCGCCGGCAGCGTCGAGCCCTACACCGACATCGAGCTGAAGAAGCAGATCGATTCCGGCAAGTCCCCGGGTCCGAAGATCTGGATCACCGGCCCCTACCTCGAAGGCCCGGGCTCGTTCGCCCTGCAGATGCACGCGCTCAGGGACCCGGCCGACGCGCGCAACACCGTGAACTTCTGGGCGGACCAGGGCGCCACCTCCTTCAAGGCGTACAACTTCATCAGCGGGGGCGAGCTGGCGGTGGCCATCCAGACGGCCCACAAGCGCGGGCTCAAGCTGACGGCCCACCTCTGCTCCATCGGCTTCACCGAGGCGGCGCGGCTCGGGATCGACGACCTGGAGCACGGGCTTCTCGTGGACACCGAGTTCTTCCCCGGCAAGAAGCCGGACCAGTGTCCCAACCCGCGCGAGGCGCTCGAGGACCTGGCGAAGATGTCGCCGGACGACCCGCGCATCGCGGGACTGGTCAAGGAGTTGGTGCAGCGCAAGGTCGCCATCACCTCCACGCTCGCGGTGTTCGCGGCGTTCAGCGAGGAGGGCTTCCGCCGCGCGCTGACGCCGGCGGTGATGGAGGCCGTCTCCGGCGAGACGCGATCGCGGCTCTTGCAGGCGCACCTCGCCCGCAATCCTTCCCTGTGGCCGGGCCTGCTCAAGCTGGAGATGGCCTTCGAGCGCGCGTTCGCCAGGGCGGGCGGGCTCCTCATCGCCGGCTGCGATCCCACCGGCAACGGCGCGGTGCTGGCCGGCTACGGCGACTGGCGCGACGTGGAGCTCCTGGTGGACGCGGGCTTCACCCCCCTTGAGGCGCTGAAGATCCATTCGCTGAACGGCGCCATCTGGCTGGGCGAGCAGGAGCGCATCGGCACGCTTGGGGTCGGCAAGGCGGCGGATCTGGTGGTACTGGCGGGGAACCCTGCCGCGGACATCGCCGACATCGAGAAGGTGGAGACGGTGTTCAAGGACGGCGTCGGCTACGATCCGAAGAAGCTGGTGGAGTCGGTGCGCGGGCTGGTGGGGACGCGATGAAGGCGCCGGGGCTGCTACTTGCCCTCGCCGCCTGCACGGCTCCGGCGCAGCCGCCGCCGGGCAGCGCGGGCCCCGTGGAAGCGGTGCAGGATCTCGCCGCCGCGCTGCAGAAGGGCGACGCCGCCACCGCCTGGTCGCTCCTCTCCGCGCGCACGCAGAAGCAGGCGGATGACCTGGCTGCAAAGGCCCGGGCAGCCAGCGGCGACGCCGGCCCGGAGTCCGGCCGCGCCATGCTCTTCGGCAGCGCCCTTCCTGGCGGGCCGGTGGAGGCGCGCATGGTCTCGCAATCCGGCGATTCGGCGGAGGTGCGAGCGAGCGCCCCCGACGCAGGAGCCGCGGTGTATCGGGTGGTGCGCGAAGGAGGGCGCTGGCGCGTCGACCTCGACCTCTCGCATTGATATGTTGACCGCGAGGAGAGCTCCATGGCCGACCTGCTGCACCCGGATGCGACGGACGAGGACGAGGTGCCCGAGACTCCCATCGATCCTGGCGATTTCGTGCTCGCCCTCAGCGCGGAGAACCAGATGGAGGCGGACCTGCTCGTCTCCGCCTGTGAAGAGGCGGGAATTCCCGCCATCCAGCAGTCCCCCCGCAGCGGCCCGGTGGGCACCATCGCCTCGCCGGTGGACGGGTTCAACATCCTGGTTCCGCGCAGGGACGCGGAGCGCGCGATCCGCGTCCTGAGCGAGCGCAAGCAGGCCCTCGATGCGGATCCCGAAGGCGCGGCGCGCGCAGCCGAGGAGGAAGAAGCGCGGGGCGAGAAGGCCTGACCGCTGTGCCGGCTCTTCGCGCGGTGCCGCCGCCGCGCCGGCATTGTCCCGGCTGCTGCCGGCGCTCCCCCAGGGCCCCGCCCCGTCCGACCTGAGCCCTCCGCCCGGAGCAGCCCTGTTCGCGGCAGCGAAAAAAATAAAAAAAGTTTTTTTCGCGTTCAGATCCGAACAGTGTCTGGGGAGGTAGCGTTTTCGGACGGTAGATCTTACCGGGGCGGAGACTTGATCTTCGCCACGCGGCGCGAGGCGTCCTTCGGCTGCGCCAGCGCGAAGCCCACGACCT
>DASSQZ010000067.1:0-17439 GCA_035702105.1 Myxococcales bacterium
CCTTGAGGAGGCCCTCGAGTTGGGTATTCAGCTCGTTGACGTTCTTGACGTACCCCTCGTAGAGCTTGAGGTGATCCTGGAGCAGCCCGTCGGAAATTCCGGACAGCCCCTTCAAGCGGGGAAACTGCTTCGGCTCGTACCTTTTCATGACCGCCAAGATGCGCATCGTCCCCGCCGCGCGCGGCAAACGACTTGGCGCTCGACTGTGCGATCCCGGAACGCTAGTGTGCGCGCGCAGAAACCGCCTCGGGAGGGTGGATGGACTCGAACGTCTCTGAATGGCTCAACCTGATCTTCCGCTGGATCCACGTGCTCGCGGCCGTGATGTGGATCGGCCATCTCTGGTTCTTCAACTTCGTCAACGGCCAGGTGGCGAAGACCTACGACGCGGATTCGAAGAAGAAGGTGGTGCCCGAGCTCATGCCCCGCGCCCTCTACTGGTTCCGCTGGGGCGCCGCCTACACCTGGGTCAGCGGCATCCTTCTGCTCTGGGTCGTCTACTGGGCGGGCAACGCGATGGGCGACAAGATGAGCAGCTATGCCTCGGGCGGCATCGGGGTCCTCATCGTGGTCGTCTGCTTCGGCATCTACGACATGCTCTGGAAGGGCATGAAGAACGAGACCACCGGGATGATCGTCTCGCTGGTGCTCTTCGCGGTGGTGGCCTTCATCTTCCACCTCTTCATGGGCGGGCGCGCCGTGTTCATCTATTCGGGAGCGCTCTTCGGCACCATCATGGCCGCCAACGTCTGGATGCGGATCTGGCCCAACCAGCGCAAGATCATCGCCGCGGTGAAGGGCACGGGGCCTGCTCCGGAGGCGTCCATCCCGGCGGTGGCCGGCCTGCGCAGCAAGCACAACACCTACATGTCGATCCCGCTCATCTTCTTCATGGTCTCGAACCACTTCCCCACCGTCTACGGCAACGACTACGCGTGGATCGTGGCGGTGGCCTTCGTGATCGTGGGATGGGGGATCTCCAAGTTCTTCTACAACAAGGCCGGCACGCCGGCGCCGGCGCAGTTCTGAGGAGAGGACCGCAGTGCAGAGCGTCAATCTCATTTCCGATGCCCGCTACTCGGACGACAAGCCCACCGTGCTGCATGCGGTGAAGACCGACCAGCTCCTGGTGGACGGCGTGTACTTGAAGGGCACCCAGAAGACGGGCTGGCGCAAGCACCCGGACGCCGACCGGGCATACGTGTGCGTGCAGGGGTCCGGGGAGCTGGTGCTGGAGACCGCCGCCGCCGGCAACGAGCTGCGCATCGCGCTCGCGCCGGGGGCGGTGGCGCTGGCGCCCCGCGGCGTCTTCCACGACCTCGTCGGCGGCCCCTCGGGCATGGTCTGCTCCGCGCTGAGCAAGTTTCCCGTCCGCCTGGTGGAGAAGGGGTAGGCGCGGCAGG
Source organism: Myxococcales bacterium (assembly GCA_035702105.1). Lineage (GTDB taxonomy): Bacteria > Myxococcota > Myxococcia > Myxococcales > 40CM-4-68-19 > 40CM-4-68-19. Next base: position 1,404 of record DASSQZ010000067.1, read on the forward strand.
CTGCGGCATTTGCGGCGGTTGCCCGGACCCTTGACGCGCGAAGAAGCGTGGTTACGGATCCGGGCATGCCGACGTACGAGTACAGCTGCACGAGCTGCGGCACCTTCGACGTGGAACAGCGCATCACCGAGCCGGCCCTTGCCACCTGCGACAAGTGCGGCGGTCCGGTGCAGCGCCTCATCTCGCGGTCCTCCTTCGCGCTCCGGGGCGGCGGGTGGTACGCAGACGGGTACGCCGCCGGAGGCAAGAAAGCCGCGGAGAAGGCGACCTGCGCCGCCAAGGGCGGCGAAGGGTGTGGCGGCGGCGCCTGCAAGAAAGCCGAGGCTTGAAACGCCTGCCGTCGCGCCTGCGGCTCGTCGCCGAGACCGACGAGCCGCTGCTGCAGTTCGCGGTGCGGCGCGGCGGCATCCCGGAAGAGCTGGCGCGAAAGGCCATCGCGGGCGGCGGCGCGTTCGTCCGGGGCAAGCGCGTCCGCGACGCCGGGCTCGTCCTCCGCAGGGGAGATCGGGTGGAGCTTTCGCTGCAGCAGGCGGAGGCGCCTCCGCTCTCGCGCGACTGCGTCATCCATCTCGACGAGGCGCTGCTCGCGGTGGACAAGCCCGCGGGCGTTCCGTCGCAGGAGGACCTCGCGGGCGGCGCCGCGCTGCCCGGCCTCTGCAGCGCGCTCTTGCGCTCGCTCGGCGAGAAGGAAACGCAGGCGCTCCTCGTCCACCGCCTCGACCGGGGGACCACCGGCGTCACCGTCCTGGCGCGCACCCGGAGGGCACAGGCGGCCTTGCTGGAGGATTTTCGAAGGCATCGCGCGGTGAAGGAGTACAGGGCCCTGGTGCTCGGCGGGCCTGCGGCCGACGAAGGGACCGCCGAGTCGCCGGTGGAATCGCGCCCGGCGCTCACGCGCTGGCGCGTCGTCGATCGCTACGGCGAGGCGGCGCAGGTCGCCGCCTTCCCGGAGACCGGGCGCACGCACCAGGTCCGCATCCACCTGCGCGAGCTGGGCTGCCCGCTCCTGGGCGACAAGGCCCATGGCGGCCCTGCGTTTCTCACCCGGCCGGACGGGCTGCGGCACGACTTCGCCCGCCCGCTCCTGCATGCGCTCTCGCTCTCGCTGCGGCATCCGGCCGGAGGCGACCTTCGTCTCCACGCGCCCCTGCCCGACGATTTCCGCGCCGCACAGGAGTTCCTCGCCCGACATCCGGGCCGTTGAAAGCGCGCGGCGCCTCTGCTACAGGAGCGCGCCATGAGCGAGAACACCGAGGTCAAGAAGGATTCGACCGGTCTCCTGATCGTGCAGAGCAAGGTCCGCGATCTGATCCGCGAGAAGGAGATGCGAACCTCGGACGAGTTCATCAGCGCCCTGTCCGAGCACGTGCGTGCGGCGGTGGAGAAGGCCGTGTCGCGCGCCAAGGAGAACGGGCGCAGCACGCTGAGGCCCGCCGATCTCTGAACGTCGCCAGTGAGCAGGCGGGAGGAGCGGGCTTTGCCCGCGACGGGCGGAGGCCGCAGGCCGCAGCATTGGAGGAGCGGGCTTTGCCCGCGACGGGCGGAGGCCGCAGGCCGCAGCATTGGCGGGAGGAGCGGGCTTTGCCCGCGACGGGCGGAGGCCGCAGGCCGCAGCATTGGCGGTCTGCTGGCTGACGGTGGCAGCGAAAGCGGCGGCGCCGCGGTCCGGGCGCTGCTAGGCTCTCTGCGTGAGACATACGCTCGCAAATGGTCTGACCCTGCTGGTGGAGGAGAACCACGCCGCGCAGGTGGTGGCGATCCAGGTCTGGGTGCGCGTGGGCAGCGCCGACGAGCGGGAGGACGAGGCCGGCCTCGCGCACCTGCACGAGCACATGCTCTTCAAGGGCACCGCGCGGCGCGGGCCCGGCGAGATCGCCCGCACCATCGAGGCCTGCGGCGGCGAGATCAACGCCTGGACCAGCTTCGACCAGACCGTCTACCACGTGGTCCTGGCCTCGCAGTTCTTCGCCGAGGGCATGGACGTGCTCGCCGACGCCGTCACCAGCGCCGCCTTCGATCCGCAGGAGTTGCAGCGCGAGATCGAGGTGGTCTGCGAGGAGATCAAGCGCAGCCAGGACTCCCCGACCCGCAAGCTTTCGCGCGAGCTCTTCGCCTCTGCCTTCGAGCGCCACCCCTACGGCAAGCCCGTGATCGGCACCGAGGAGAGCGTCCGCGGCTTCACCCGCGAGGGAATCCTCCGCTTCTACCGGCGCTGGTACCGGCCGGAGAACGCGGTGGTGGTGGTGGTGGGCGACGTGAGGGAAGCGGAGGCGCGGCAGCTCGCGGAGAAGCTCTTCGCCTGGCCGCCGGGCGCCTTCGAGGCCGCGCCGCGCCGCACGCCCGAGCCGCGGCGCGAGCAGCCCGCCGCGCGCCTCAAGCGCGAGCCGCTCAAGGAGGGCTACCTCTCCATCGCCTGGCCGGCTCCGCCGCTGGTGCACGACGACGTGGCGGCGCTCGACGCGCTGTCCATCATCCTCGGCCACGGCGAGGCGTCGCGGCTCCACCGCGCCCTCAAGCGCGACCGGCTGCTCTGCACCGAAGTGCAGGCGAGCTGCTACACGCCGGTGGATCCGGGTCTCACCATCGTGGGCCTGACGCTCCAGCCCGCCACCGTGCGCGAGGCGGTGGCCGAGGCGCTGGCGCAGACCTACCGGCTGCGCCGGGAAGAGGTGACCGCCGAGGAGCTCTCCAACGCCTGCAGGCTGCTGGAGTCGGACGCGGTCTACCAGCGCGAGACGGTCCAGGGACAGGCGCGCAAGCTCGGGTTCTACCAGGCGAGCGCGGGCGGGGTGGAGTTCGAGGAGCGCTATCTCGAGCAGGTGGCGAACCTCACGCCGGGAAAGCTGCGCGAGGCCGCCGAGCGCTGGCTGGATCCGAGCGCGCCGGTCCTGGCGGCGCTCTTGCCCGAGGGCAACGGCCCCGGCGAGGCGGACCTGCGCGAGCTTCTCCAGGGCGCCGGCCGGGACGGACCGCCGGCTGCTGCCCGATCGGGAGCGGCGCCGGAGAAGCGCGCGCCGGTGAAGTTCGCCGCCCAGCCGAAGACCGGACCGCTGATCCGCGAGGAGCTTCCCGGCGGCGGCGTGCTCCTGATCAAGGAAGAGCGGGCGGTGCCGCTGGTGGCGCTGCGGGCTGCATGGCAGGGAGGGTTGCGGGCGGAAGGCGCGGACAACGCCGGCATCGACATGCTGCTCGCCCGGCTCGTCTCCAAGGGGACGCAAAGCCGCGGGCCCACCCAGCTGGTGCGCGAGATGGAGGCGATGGGCGGATCGATCGGCGGCAACGCCGGGCGCAACAGCTTCGGGCTGCGGGCGGAGCTCCTCTCCCGCCACCTCGCCCAGGGCTTCGACGTCTTCGCCGAAGCCATCACCGCCCCGGCCTTCGATCCGGAGGAGGTGCAGCGCGAGCGGACCCTGCAGATCGACGAGCTGCGCGCGCGCGAGGACAACCCCGCAGGCGTCGCCTTCCTGCTCTTCTCCGAGACGCTCTACCGCAAGCACCCCTACCGCTTCGACGCGCTCGGCACCGAGGCGTCGGTCCTGCGGCTGGATCCGGGCGCGCTCGCGGAGTACAGGGCGCGCCAGTACCCCCCGGGGGGAGTGACGCTGGCGGTGGTGGGCGACGTCGATCCCGACGAGGTCCGCGCCCTCGTGCGCGAGAAGCTTGCCTCAGCGGCGCCGGGAAGGGGCGCGCTCTCGCCGCCGCAGGAGGATCCGCTGCTCGCGCCGCGCTCCGCCGTCCGCAAGCTGGACAAGGCGCAGGCGCACCTCATCGCCGGCTTCCCCGGAGTGCGCCTCTCCGACGACGCGCGCTGGCCGCTGGAGGTGCTCTCGGCCGTGCTCTCCGGCCAGGGCGGGCGGCTCTTCGTGGAGCTGCGCGACAAGCGGAGCCTCGCGTACAGCGTCACCAGCTTCTCGATGGAAGGCGTGGACCCCGGCTACTTCGCCGTCTACATCGGCTGCGGCCCCGGCAAGACGCAGGAGGCGCTCGACGGCATCCGCGCCGAGCTGCGCCGCGTCCGCGAGCAGCCCGTCACCGGCGCCGAGCTGGAGCGGGCGCGGACGCACCTGATCGGGACCCACGCCATCTCGCTGCAGCGCAACTCGGCCCGGGCGGCGGTGTATGCCTTTGACGAGTGCTACGGCCTGGGCGCCGACGCCTCCAGCAGGTATGCGGAGCAGATCGCGGCGGTCACCGCGGACGACGTGCTGGCGGCGGCGCAGCGGATCCTCTCGCCTTCCCGCGAGGTGATCGCGCTGGTCGCGCCGGAAGGCTCGGTCCCCGCCGAGCTGGTGCGGTGAGCTGGGCGGTGGTCCTGGCGCTCGCGCCCGACGAGCTGGATCTCGCTGCGGCGGAGCTGTTCGAGCTCGGCGCGCTCGGCGTGGAGATCCAGGAACCGGACATGCCGCTGATGCCGGGTACGCCGCCGCTGCCGGAGGGCCGCGGGCGGGCCATCGCCCATTTCGAGGAGCGCGGGGCGGCCTTCGATGCGGCCGAGGCGATGGGCGCCGAGCCGCCAGTGGAGGTGGCGGAGCAGGACTGGAGCGTCGCGTGGCGCGCGCACCACCGGACGATGCGGGTGGGACCGCGCTCGTGGGTGCACCCGCCCTGGGAAGCGCCGCCTGCGGGCGCCGCCGCCGTGGCCATCGATCCGGGAATGGCGTTCGGCACCGGCAGCCACGCCACCACCGCCCTTTGCCTCGAGCGCTGCGACGAGCTCCTCGCCGAGTTCCCCGGGGCCGACGTCCTCGACGTGGGCACGGGAAGCGGCGTCATCGCGCTGCTCGCGAAGAGGCTGGGCGCGCGCAGGGTGGCGGCGACGGAGAACGATCCGGTGGCGCTGGCGGCGGCGCGGGGCGGCGAGGCGCTCAACGGCCTCTCCGGCGTGGAGTGGATCCTCTCCGAGGACCCGTCGGCGGTGCCGGGGCAGTTCGGCATCGTCATCGCCAACATCCTGCTCAACCCCCTGGTCGAGCTCGCGCCGGCCATCGCCTCCAAGGTGGCGCCCGGCGGCCGGCTGGTGCTCTCGGGCCTGCTCACGGCGCAGGCCGGCGCGGCGGAGCGCGCGTACGCTGCGCAGGGCCTGCGGCCGCTGGCGCGCAAGGATCGCGACGGCTGGGCCAGGGTGGAGCTCCTGCGTCCATGAGCGCGGCGCGGCACCGGCTCTTCGTCGCTCCGGCGCGGCTCGGCGCTTCCGAAGTGGCGCTGACGCCGGAGCAGGGACGGTATCTGCACACCGTGCTGCGCCTGGAAGAAGGGGCCGAGATCGAGGTCTTCGACGGGCAGGGAGGCCGGTACCGCGCACGCCTCGCCGCGCCCGGCAGGCTGCGCATCGAAGAGCGGATGGCCCAGCAGGCGATCCCGCTCGACGTGGTGCTGGCGCAGGCGCTGGCCAGGGGCGAGAAGTTCGACCTGGTGGTGCAGAAGGCCACCGAGCTTGGCGCTGCGCGCATCCTCCCCCTCGCGGCGGAGCGCGCGGTGGTGAGGCTCGACCCGGCCCGCGGACAGTCGCGGGCGGAGCGCTGGAGGCGCATCGCGCAGGAGGCCGCGCGGCAGTGCGGGCGCGCGGACGTGCCGCGCATCGACGAGCCCTGCGGCTGGGAGGGCGTGTTCTCGCTCCTGCGCGACGATGCGGATCGGCGCGGGCTGCTCCTCGACCCGCAGGAACGCGAGCTGCGCCTGGGAGCGGCTGCGCGCGGGGCCCCCAGGCTGCTCGTCGTGGTGGGGCCCGAAGGCGGATTCTCGCCGGAGGAGCTCGAGCGGGCCCGGGAGGCGGGAATTCTGCCTGTGGCGCTGGGCCCTTGGGTGCTGCGCACCGAGACCGCGGGCCTGGCCGCGCTGGCGGTCGTCTTGCATGTCCACGGGGCGTTGGGCTGATCGCACCTGCCGGGCGTCTCGGGCATCGTAGCGGTCGAGGAGGCCGCATGCCGCGTCTCGCGTGGTCGTGGGCCGTTCCGCTGTTCGTAGCCGCCAGCGCATCCGCCGCTCCGCCTGCGCAGCCGCTCGACCTGTCTCTCGCATCCGCCGAGCAGCAGCTCTGCGCCGCGGTGGTTGCGCCAGAGCCGTGGCGCGATGCATCCGACGCGTTCTTCTTCGCCACCGGGCCGACGGCGCGGCTCGACCAGCACGAGCTGTGGGCAGGCGTGCTGGTGCCCCTGCTGAGCATGCGCGTGGCCGCGGGCACCCCGCACTTCTTCGTGCTGGGCACGCCGGTGCAGACCGCGCTGCGCTTCACGCCTTCGGGCTGGCGCCCGCGCTGGCCCGCCTGCTGACCGGAGTCAGTGCGCGCGCGCGTGCTCGATGCAGTATTCGGTGAGCTTGCCGCCGCAGCGCTCCTGGCAGTCGCAGACGCGGAACTCCAGCGTGGGATCGTCCGCGTCGCTCTTCCCGCACCGGGCGCAGACCCGCGGCTTGCGCGGGGCGGGAGCGAACCCCGCGGTCGCCGCCTTCCGCCGCGACGAGGAGCGCCGGCCGCGCAGCCGCGCCGCGAGCGCAGGCCCGCAGAAGAGCAGGAAGTCGCCGAACGCCACGGCGATGGCCGCCTGCGCGGGCAGGCTTCCGGTCACCAGTTGCCAGGCCATCAACCCGGCGCTGAGCAGACCGAGGAATTTCACCTTCACCGGCAGGATGAGCAGCAGCACTTCGTAGTCGGGGAACTCCACCGCGAAGGCGAGCAGCATCGCCTCGCCAATGAACCATCCGCTCACCGGACCGAGCAGGAACCCGACCGCGAGCGTCCCGAGAGCGCCGGCGAAGAAGAAGAGGTCGAAGCGGAAGCTGCCCCACTGCGCCTCGAGCGAGGTCCCGATGGTGTAGAGGAAGAGCAGCCAGAACCCGGCCCAGATGACGCCCCAGAGATCGAGGGGCCCCGCGGGCGCGAAGAGAAAGGTGAGGACCCGCCAGACCTCGCCGCGCAGCACGGCGTCCGCGTCGAGCCAGAGCAGCGACACCGCCTGCGGCCGGGCGAAGACGAGCAGGTGCAGCGCGCCGGAGATGCCGACGATCCAGAGGATGATGCCCTGGGGGGCGTGGCGGCCGAAGCGCCGCTCCATGCGGGCGAGCAGTTTCTCCACAGGCGCCTTGTTAGCATCGACGTGCTAGAAGGGCGACACTTATGGACCCGCTGCCGAAGTTCGTCGACCTGCTCGAGCGCGCAAGGAAGACACCGGGCATCGCCGAGGCCACCGGCATGACCCTGTCCACGGTGGGAGCGGACGGACGGCCGTCCGGCCGCGTGGTGCTGCTCAAGGGCGTCGACGCCGAGGGCCTGGTCTTCTACACCAACACGCTCTCGCGCAAGGGGCGCGAGCTCGCCGCGCATCCCGAGGTGGCGCTGACCTTCTGGTGGCCGCAGCTCGAGTCGCAGGTGCGCTTCGAGGGCCGCGCCGCGCGGGTGAGCGACGCCGAGGCGGACGCCTATTTCGCCACCCGGCCGCGCGTCTCGCAGCTCGGCGCCTGGGCCTCGCAGCAGAGCGAGCCGCTGCGGTCCAGGCAGGAGCTCGAAGACCGGTTCGCCGCGCTGGAGAAGAAGTACCAGGGCAAGACCGTGCCGCGTCCGCCCCACTGGAGCGGCTACCGCGTCCCGCCTCTTTCGGTGGAGTTCTGGTGGAACCGCCCCGGCCGCCTGCACGACCGCGAGCTCTACACGCGCCCGCGCCCCGACGCGCCCTGGACGTTGACGCTGCTCAACCCGTGAGCGCGTCCCGTTCGAGGATGAACCCGCTGAGCGCGTGAACGCCGGGCGGAAGGCTCGTCGGCCTGGCGCAACCGGTTGCCGAGCTCGTCGATCTGCGACTTCGACGGCGCGGTCACTTCCCCTTCGGGCCCACCATGTCCTCCGGCTTGACCCACTGGTCGAACTGTTCGGAGGTGACGAAGCCGAGCTTCATCGCGGCTTCCTTCAAGGTGGTGCCTTCCTTGTGCGCCGTCTTGGCGATCTTCGCCGCCTTGTCGTAGCCGATGTGCGGGTTCAGCGCCGTCACCAGCATCAGCGACTCGCGCAGCGACTTGTCGATGCGGGCGCGGTCGGGCTCGATGCCCACCGCGCAGTTGTCGTTGAAGCTGTGGCAGCCGTCGGCGATCAGCCGGGCCGACTGCAGGAAGTTGTGGATGATGAGCGGCTTGAAGACGTTGAGCTCGAAGTTACCCATCGCGCCGCCCATGTTCACCGCCACGTCGTTGCCCATGACCTGGCAGGAGAGCATGGTCATGGCCTCGCTCTGGGTGGGGTTCACCTTGCCCGGCATGATCGAGCTGCCCGGCTCGTTCTCGGGAATGCGCAGCTCCCCGATGCCGCAGCGCGGCCCGGAGGCGAGCCAGCGCACGTCGTTGGCGATCTTCATCAGCGACGCCGCCAGCGTCTTGAGGGCGCCGTGGGCGAAGACCAGCGCGTCGTGGGTGGCGAGCGCCTCGAACTTGTTCGGCGCCGAGGTGAAGGGGTGCCCGGTGAGCCGCGAGATCTCCTTGGCCACGCGGTCGGCGAACTCCGGGTGCGCATTGAGCCCGGTGCCCACCGCGGTGCCGCCCAGGGCCAGCTCGCGCAGGTGCGGAAGCGCGCTCTCCACGTGGCGGATGCCGTGGTCGAGCTGCGCCACCCAGCCGCTGACCTCCTGGCCCAGCGTCAGCGGCGTCGCGTCCTGGAGGTGGGTGCGGCCGATCTTGACGATGCCCTTGAACTCCTCGCTCTTGTGCGAGAGCGTGTCGCGGAGCTTGCGCACCGCCGGGATGACCTGGTCCACCACCGCGGGCACCGCGGCCACGTGCATGGCGGTGGGGTAGACGTCGTTCGACGACTGGCCCTTGTTGACGTCGTCGTTGGGATGGACGAGCCGCTCCTCGCCGCGCTTGCCGCCCAGGATCTCGCTGGCCCGATTGGCCAGCACCTCGTTCATGTTCATGTTGGTCTGGGTGCCCGAGCCGGTCTGCCAGACCGCCAGCGGGAACTCGCCGTCGTGCTTTCCGGCGATGACCTCGTCGGCCGCCTCGATGATGGCCTTGCCCTTCTTCGCGTCCAGCACCTTGAGGTCGAGGTTCACCTGGGCGGCAGCGCGCTTGACCTGGGCCAGCGCCTTGATCAGCGCGGGCGGCATCTTCTCGGTGCTGATCCTGAAGTTGGTGAGCGAGCGCTGCGTCTGCGCGCCCCAGAGGCGGTCCGCGGGCACTTCGACCGGACCGAACGTGTCCTTCTCGATGCGCATGGTCATGGCGGGGCGTGGAATAGCGCGCTGCGCGCCCGCAAACAAGGTCGCGGGCGTTTTGTTGACCTCGCGCGCGGCAGTCGTAGTTTTCCGCCCGTGCAGCAGCGTTTCGATTCCGGACCGCCAGGGCCCGTCACCCAGTCCATCTCCGAGGATCCGGCGGTGGCGCCGGTAGCGGTCTGCTTTGCCTCGGACCCTCCGATCGCACCGGCCGCGCCCCCGGTGCGACCGATCGCCGCGCGCGCATCCCCGGGGCGCCGGCTCGCGGGATGGTCCATCGACCTGGCGCTCGTGATCGCGCTCACCGCCGGCCATGTCTGGCTGGCGGGGACGCTGTGCGGCGCGACCGGATACTGGCTCGACTTCGTGCTCGCCTTCCCCTGGCTCTGGACCTCGCTCGCCGCCTGCCTTGCGCTGGCCTCTTCCTGGGGGTTCGTCGCGCTCCATGGCCGGACGCCGGGCATGGCGCTCACCGGCCAGCGCCTGCGCTCGCTCCGCGGAGAGGCTCCCGGGCCGCTCCTCGCCTTCGCCCGGGCGCTGCTCTCGGTGGTCTCGGCGGCGCTCGGGATGTTCGGATTCGTGCTCGCCTTCGTCGACGTCCGGGGGCAGACGCTCCACGACAAGCTCTGCCGCTGCGTCGCGATCGTTGACTGAACGGGCCCCGGCCATCTAGGCTCCGCCGACCGTGGCTGAAGCAAAGCAATACGTGCTGCCGATGCCCAGGCGTCGCGGCGTCGTCTTCTTCCTGCTCGCGAACGTCTTCGCGTTCGCGCTCTGCGGCTGCATCTGGGCGCTCTTCTGGTACGGCGACTTCTTCACGCCGGCCGCGCGCGCGGTGTGGTCGTTCCTCGCCGAGCACTCGGGCTGGACGGTGGGCGCGGCGCTGAGCCCGCTCTTCGCGGCGCTGGTGCTCGGCTACGGCTACGCCCGGCGCGCCATGGCCCGGCGGGCGCGCGAGAAGGCAGAGATGCTGGCGCTCGCCGCGCAGCGCGCCGGAACCCAGCTCCCCAACTAGCCTTGCTCGCCCTGCTCGCCGCGGCGATGCTGATCCCCGCCTCGACGGACGGCGTCCTTTCGCTGGAGAACGCCTCCGGCCTGCGCGCGCTGCTCTCCGCCGCCGCCGTGCATGCGCCGTCGCTTTCGCCCGCGCAGCTGGGAGCGTCGCTGAAGGCCGACGTGGGCGTGGACCTCTTCGCCGAGGGCCGGGAATGGGGCCTGGCCCCGCGCGGGCCGCGGCTGCTGGTGTTCGCCGCGGGCGCCTTGGGCCTCTCGGCCCCGGTGCGGGATGCCAGGGCCGCGAAGAAGGCGCTCGCGGCGTGGCTTGCGGGCGACCAGCGGCGCTCCGGCAAGCTGGCACCGGGGCGGCTGCTCACGGCCTCGGGGCGCGGCGCGGCGTCGCTTCTCGCGGCCATGGCGCGCCCCACGGCGCTGCCGCGCGACCTGGCCGCGCGCGCGAAAGGACCCGCCTGGATCTGGCTGCGGCTCGAAGAGCCGCTGCGGGCGGCGGTGCTGTCCATCGACGCGTCGTCGACCGGGCTCGAGGCGCGCGGCGTGGTGACGGCGAGCAGCGCGGTGCTCTTCGGCCCGGCTCCGGAGGGATGCGAGCGGGGCGTCGGGTGCCTCGCGGCAGGTCTCGGCCCTGCCGGCGCCGGTGCGGTCGCGCTGGCGCTCGGGAGGCTGGGGCTTCCACCGCAGCCGGAGCTGCGCTCTGCGGCGCGGGTGGTGGAGCGGCTCGACGGCATCGACGCGCGGCAGCTCGCGGGGCCGGGCTCGCTCGGCCACGCGCTGCGCATCACGCCTCTGTTCGCCGCGCCGCCGTCGTATGGCGCGGCGCTGCAAGGGGGGCTGGACCTGGGCGCCGTGGACGCCGCGCTCTCGCGGCTCACGCCCGTCGATGCGCTGCGGGGCGCCGACGCCGCGGGGGCCTACGCGGCGCACCTGATCTACGGCGCCCTGCTGCGCAACGCCGGGCCGCTCATGCTCTCGGGCAACCCTGCGCCCGGCAACGCGGCGGAAGTGGAGTTGCGGCTTCCGCTGCGCTGATTACCTGCCCGTGTAGACGCCCACCGCGCCGGCGCGGAACGCCACGATGATCTGCCGCGGCGAGCCCGGGAGCGCCTGGAGGTCCCAGACCTGGCTGTTGACGCGCCCTGCGCCGATGGCCGCGGCGCCGTAGTGGACCACGTCGCCGTTGGGCATCAGCCGCGAGATCCCCAGGCCGGAATCGCGGTAACCGATCCAGACGCTGTCGTCGCTCGGGTCCTTCACCAGGGCGCCGATCGACCGGCCCGGCAGGATCTTCGGCGCGTCCTCGATGAAGTGCCCGTCGTGGTCGACGTGGCGCATGCCGTTGGTCCACGAGCCGATCCAGGCCGAGCCGTCGCTGAGCACGGCGATGCCGGTCACGTTGTCGAGGTCCCAGTCCGCCGGATTCTTGCGGTCGGGCTCCCTGGAGTGCCAGTTGCCATGCGCAGGGTCGACGCGCTCGCCCACGGGATCCGGCCAGACGTCCATCCGGTTCCAGAACGCTGCCTGTGCCTCCGGGTCGTTGGAGATGTCGCCCGCATCGTTGGAGTGCGAGTACATCTCGGTGAGCGGCTGCGCCGCCCAGTAGTCGCCGCCCGTCTCGCCGAAGCGGAAGCGCGTGGTGCGGATGTATCCGCCGAACCAGACGTCGAAGAAGCTCTTCCCGGACTTCGCGTCGAAGTGCGGCACGGTGTCCAGCGCCAGGCCGTAATACTGCCCGGTCATCAGCGCGCCGTTCCTGTCGTTGATGGCGGGATGCACGTGCTCGAACACCATGGTGGAGTCCACGAAGCCCATGGCGAACCCGTGGTTGGCGCCGAACCACACCCGCTGGGCGTTCTTGTCGTAGAGCACGCGGTAGACGGTGCAGAGCTTCTCGCGCCCCTCCGGCTCGGCGGCCACGACGCCCGGACCGCTGGAGATGTCGTAGTGCTCGCGGCTGATGCTGCTGCCGTGCAGGGTCAGCTTGTCCGCGTCTCCGCTCTTGTAGATGGCGGGATCGGCGCCGACGTGATTGGGGAAGTGATCCCATTCGTCCTCGCAGTCGCCGATGCCGCTGTAGCCGACGAAGGCCATGTCCTTCGGCCCGCCGGCGATGCTGATGGCCTCGTACGGCGTGGAGAACTGGTGGAAGCGCCCGTCGATGAGCGCAAACGCGCCGGCGCCGCCGCCCGCGACCCAGAGCCGGCCGCCCTCGTCGGCGCTGGCGCCCATCACGTTGCCGGGCAGGCCGTCCGCGCCGGTGTAGAACTTCCATCCCGCGCCGTCGTGGATCTCGATCAACTCGGCCTTGTGGGGAGGCGGCGGTCCCGCATCGGGTCCGGCGTCCGAGGGGCCCGCATCCCCGCCGGCGTCCGGCACCGCCGCGTCGGGCACGCTCGCGTCGGGCGGAACCACCTGGAGCGAACGCGGCTGGCCGCCTCCACAAGCCGCCGCGGCGGCGGCGAACAGCGCGATCGAACGACGCATGTCAGTTCCCCCTTTTCGACACGGCTACGGTGCCGTGAAGACCCCAACCACGCCGTCGCGGAACGAGACGATCACCCGGTCGTGCTTCACCGAGGGATCGACGGTCCTGGTGAACGTGTCGACCTGGATGTCCGTCACCGCGCTGTTCGAAAGGCTGCTGCCGAGCGTCTGCGAGTTGTAGTGACGCACGGTCCCGTCGGGCATGATCTGGCTGACACCGAATCCGAAGCCGGTGTAGCCGACCCAGACGCTGCCGTCCTCCGGGTCGCGCGCCAGCGCCGTGACGTGCGGGTCCTGCAGCCCGCCGACGTCGCCGATCAACGCGCCGCTGCGCGAGAGATGGCGAACGCCCCAGGCGAAGGAGCCGACCAGGATGGAGCCGTCGGGCAGCGCCACGATTCCGGAGACGACGTCGTCCTTCCGCTGCCCCCTGCTGGGATTGTCAGGCACCTGATCGGGCCAGACGTCGATCTTGTTCGAGGCGTCGTTCTCGGTGGCCGTCTCCGCCAGGTAGTAGTCGCCGAGCTCGCCGAACTTGAACCGGGTGGTGCGGATGATCCCGCCGAACCAGACGTCGTGCGGCTGCACGAGATCGAGCGCGACGCCGTAGTAGTCGCCGGTCAGGACCTCGCCCAGCGAACCGGAGATGGCGGGATGAACGTGCTCCCAGACGCCCGCGCAGTTGACGTGCAAGGGACTGTTCACGTTGCCGGGGTACTCGCCGTCGCAGGTCGGGTCGCCGGCGAAGTCGGCGTGTCCCCAGGCAAAGCCGTGGTTCGCGCCGAACCAGACATTGCGTGTGCCGTGCTCGTAGACGATGCGGAAGACGTTGCAGAGCTTCTCGCGCCCCCTCAACTCGGCCGGGACGACGAACGGGCCGGAGAAGATGTCGAAGTGGACGACGTCGAGCCCGCCCGTGGCCTTGAGCGTGACCTTGTCCGCATCTCCGGACTTGTAGATGGCCGGGTCGGGAGTCGCGTCGGAGTCCCAGTTGTCCTCGCAGGCGAGGTGGCCCGCCGGCGGCGGCTTGCCCATGTACCCGACGAAGGCGGTACCGGCCGGACCTCCGGCGATGGAGATGGCCTCGAGGTACGGGTCCGTATCCGCGGGGCTGCCATCCGCCAGGTAACCGAACGGGTGCAGCCCGTCCGCGAGCGTGAACCGCTGGAACGAGGTCTGCCCCTTGCGCAGGACGAACACGCCGGACTTGCCGCCCGCGACCCAGAGGTTTCCGCCCTCGTCGGCGCTCGCACCCATCACCTGCGTCGAGATGAGGCCATCCTGCGCGTGATGGAACGTCCATCCGGCTGCGTTGGGGATGACGATGCTGACGCCGCCGTCGCTGCCGGCGTCGGGCGTGCCTGCATCGGTGCCGCCGTCGGTCCCTGCATCCGTGCCTGCGCCCGTTCCTGCGTCGGCGCCGGCGTCCGCTCCGCCGCCGTCGGCGGGGACGGTCCCTGAGCCTCCGCTGCCGGCAGTGTCCGGGCGGCTGCCCGCCTGCCCGCCCCCGCCGCAAGCTGCCGCTCCCACCAGCACCGCCGCCAGAAGCCAGACCCAGGTCGAGCGCATGGACCTCCTCCGCGGCTCGGTGCGGAGCAGGGAGCGTGCCAGCATGCGTGCGCCGTCGAGGCGCAGACGATGGGCAACGTCCTGCCCACGGGATGGGTACGGAAAGGGATCTTCGTGGGCGCGCGCGTGCAGTCCGACCCGCGCAGGATGGGCAAACCGCATCCACTGGAGGGACACCAGCGCCGCCCTGGAAGGACACGAGGGTGTGCGCAGATGAAACATCGAGGTCCGCGCGCGTCCAGACGTGCGACGGCGCAAGTGCTATCCACGGCGGCCATGGATGCCGACGCCTGCTACCGCGTGGTCGAAGGGCGGGACGGCCGCTTCGCCGGCCGCTTCTTCCTGGGCGTGCGCACGACGCGCGTCTACTGCCGACCCGGCTGTCCCGCCCGGACCCCGCGCCGCGAGAACGTGCTCTTCTTTCCCAGCGCCGCCGCCGCGCAGGCCGCAGGGTTCCGCGCCTGCCTGCGCTGCAGGCCGGATGCAGCGCCGGGCTCTCCGGCCCAGGCGGGCACCGCGGCCACCCTTTCGCGCGCGCTGCGGCTGCTCGAGGAATCTGGAGAAGCGTCCCGCCTCGCCGATCGGCTGGGCGTCACCGGCCGGCACCTGCGCCGCCTGTTCGCGCGCCACCTGGGCGCGTCGCCCGCGGCGGTGCTGCGCACGCGCAGGCTGCACCTCGCGCGGCAGCTCATCGAGACCTCGTCGCTGGCCATGATCGACGTCGCCCACGCGGCGGGGTTCCAGAGCCTCCGGCGCTTCAACGACGCGGTGAAGAGCGGATTCGGGCGCACCCCTTCCGAGCTTCGCCGGCGCCGCCCTGGCGACTCCGCCTCGCTCTCGCTGCGGCTGCCCTTCCATCCGCCGCTCGATTTCCGGGCGCTGCTCGCGTTCCTGGGCAGGCGCGCGCTGCCCGGCATCGAGGAGGTGGAGGGCGGCTGCTGGCGGCGCATGCTGCCCGAGGGCACGCTCGAGGTGCGCCGCGCGGGCGATCGCCACCTGGAAGCGCGCATGCCGGTGGCGGCGGCGCCGCGCGCGCTGCAGATCGCCGCGCGGGTCCAGCGGGTCTTCGACCTGCGCGCCGACCCGGCCGCCATCGTCGCGCACCTCTCCCGCGACGCGGGGCTGAAGAAGTTCCTCCACCCCGGGCTGCGCATCCCCGGCGCATGGGATCCGTTCGAGATGGCCGTGCGGGCCATCCTGGGGCAGCAGATCTCGGTGCAGCGCGCCCGGGCCATGGCGCTCGACCTGGTGGCTCGATTCGGCGGCTTCCCCACCGCGGCGCAGCTTGCGGACGCCGATCTGCGCGGCATGCCGGCGATGCGCGCGCGCGCCATCTGCGGCCTGGCGCAGGCCGTGCTCGACGGGCGCGTGCGGCTGGATGGAACGCAGGACCTGGACGCGGCGGTGAACGCACTGTGCCAGCTGCCCGGAATCGGCGACTGGACCGCGCAGGTCATCGCGCTGCGCGCGCTCGGCGAGCCCGACGCCTTTCCTGCCGCGGACCTCGGCCTCTTGCAGGCGATGGAGCTCTCGCCGCGCGCGCTGCGCGAGCGCGCCGAGTCGTGGCGGCCCTGGCGCGGGTATGCCGCGGCGGCGATCTGGCTTTCCTGACCTTTCAGCGCCGCAGCGGCGGAGGCCTTCGCGCCTGGGGCTGCTGACGCGGCGCGGGCGCCGACTTCTGCAGCAGCGACACGGGCCGGGAATTGGCGAAGATCTGAAGGGCGACGCGCTCGCCGCCGTCGCCCATGCGCACCGCGGCGCGCACCACGTCGCCGGGA
>DASSQZ010000068.1:0-20046 GCA_035702105.1 Myxococcales bacterium
CCGAGCGGACCGTCGCTCCCGACCCCACCGGGAGCGAAGACCGCTCGCGCGGCGGCGCCGGACCTCGCGCCGCCCCTGCCGCGATCGAGGAGGCGGCGCGCCCGCGCGCCGGCCAGCCCCGATGATCGCGCGCATCATCGAGCTCTCGGCCCGGCACAAGTTCATCGTCTTCCTCCTCACCGCCGCCGCGGCGCTGGGCGGGTACTGGTCGCTGCACCACGTGCCGCTCGACGCCATCCCCGACCTGAGCGACACGCAGGTGATCGTCTACTCGCGCTGGGACCGCAGCCCCGACGTGATCGAGGACCAGGTCACCTATCCGATCGTGAGCGGCCTGCTCGGCGCGCCCAGGGTGAAGGCGGTGCGCGGGTACTCCGACTTCGGCTACTCCTACGTCTACGTCGTCTTCGAGGACGGGACCGACATCTACTGGGCCCGCTCGCGCACGCTCGAGTACCTGGCCTCGGTGCTCCCCCGGCTTCCCCAGGGAGTGAAGACCGAGCTGGGCCCGGACGCGACCGGCCTCGGCTGGGTGTTCCAGTACGTCCTCGCCGACACCTCGGGAAAGCACAGCCTGGCAGAGCTGCGCTCCTACCAGGACTGGTACCTGCGCAACTACCTGAAGTCGGTGCGCGGCGTCGCCGACGTGGCGCCGCTCGGCGGGTACGTGCGCCAGTACCAGGTGAACGTCGATCCCAACCGCCTGCAGGCGTTCGGCCTGCCGATCACGCGCGTGATGGAGGCGGTGCGCACCGGCAACAACGACGTGGGCGGCCGCCTGATCGAGTCGGGCGGCGCCGAGTACATGGTCCGGGGCCACGGCTACGCGCGGTCGGTCGCCGACCTCGAGAACATCGTGCTCACCGCCACCGAGGGCGGCACGCCGGTGCGGATCAAGGACGTGGGGCAGGTGGCGTTGGGGCCCGACCTGCGGCGCGGCGTCTCCGACCTCGACGGCAAGGGAGAAGCGGTCTCGGGCATCGTGATCATGCGGCAGGGCGAGAACGCCCTCGAGGTGATCGAGCGGGTCAAGGCGAAGATCCGCGAGCTCGAGCCCGGCTTGCCCGACGGGGTCAAGCTGGTGCCGATCTACGACCGCTCCGACCTCATCGTCCGCTCCATCGACAACCTCAGGACCACCGTGATCGAGATCATGGTGACGGTCGCGCTCGTCATCCTCTTCTTCCTCTGGCACATCCCCAGCGCCCTGATCCCGCTGCTCACCATCCCGGTGGCGGTGCTGATCTCCTTCGTGCCCTTCCGCGCGCTGGGCCTGAGCGCGAACTTGATGTCGCTGGGCGGCATCGCCATCGCCATCGGAGCGCTGGTCGACGCGGCCATCGTGGTGGTGGAGCAGACGCACAAGAAGCTCGAGGTGTGGAATCGCACCGGCCGGCGCGAGGACCACCGCTCGGTCATCCTCGCGGCGGTGAAGGAGGTGGGCGGACCCAGCTTCTTCGCCCTGCTGGTGATCGGAGTCTCCTTCCTGCCCATCCTCACGCTCGAGGCCCAGGAGGGACGGCTCTTCAAGCCGCTCGCCTACACCAAGACGCTGGCGATGGTGATCGCGGCGGTGCTGGCCATCACCCTCGACCCGGCGCTGCGCCTGGTCTTCACCCGCCTCCAGCAATTCTCCTTCCGCCCGCGCTGGCTCTGCAGGGCCGCCAACGCCGTGGCGGTCGGCACCATCCATCCCGAGGAGAGCCACCCGGTGAGCCGCGGGCTCATGCGCGTGTACGAGCCGGTGGCGAGCTGGGCGCTGCGGCACCGCTGGTTCGTGGTGGGCGGCGCCCTCGCCATGGTGCTGGCGACCATCCCCATCTACCAGCGCATCGGCTCGGAGTTCATGCCGCCGCTCGACGAGGGGTCGCTGCTCTACATGCCCTCGACCATGCCCGGCATCTCCATCGGCGAGGCGCAGAAGCTGCTGCGCAACACCGACGAGATCATCAAGAGCTTCCCCGAGGTCGATCGCGTGCTGGGGAAGGCGGGACGCGCGGAGACGCCCACCGATCCTGCCCCGCTCTCGATGCTGGAGACGGTGATCACGCTCAAGCCGAAGTCGGAGTGGCGCACGGTGCACACCTGGTACTCCTCGTGGGCGCCGGACTGGGCAAGGGCGATCTTCCGCCACCTCACCCCCGATCACATCTCCGAGGAGGCGCTGGTCGCGAAGCTGGACGAGGCCCTGGCGCTGCCCGGGGTGGCCAACGCCTGGACGATGCCGGTGCGCGGGCGCATCGACATGCTCACCACCGGCATGCGAACGCCGGTGGGGATCAAGATCTCCGGCGCGAGCCTGGCCGGCATCGAGGCGATCGGCGCGCGCGTCGAGCAGCTCCTGCCCGGCGTGCGCGGCACCCGCAGCGTCTTCGCCGAGCGCACGGCGGCGGGGTTCTTCGTCGACATCGACTGGAAGCGCGAGGAGCTGGCTCGCTACGGGATCTCCATCGACGATGCGCAGGCGGCGGTCCAGAACGCCATCGGCGGCGAGAACGTCACCAGCACCGTCGAGGGGCCGGAGCGCTACGGCGTCAACGTCCGCTACATGCGCGATTTCCGTTCCGACGTGGGCGCGCTCGGCCGCGTGCTGATCGCCGCTGCCGGGGGGCAGCGGCAGATCCCGCTGGCCGAGCTCGCCACCATCCGCCAGACCACCGGGCCCTCGATGATCCGCAACGAGGACGGCCTGCTCACCGGCTACGTCTACATCGACCTGGCAGGCCGCGATCCGAGCAGCTACATCGCCGAGGCCCGCCAGCTCCTGCGCGCCAACCTGGCGGTGCCGGCGGGGTATTCGATCTCCTGGAGCGGCCAGTACGAGGCGATGGAGCGCGTGCGCGAGCGCCTGGGCGTGGTCGTGCCGGTGACGCTCTTCCTCATCTTCCTGCTCCTCTACCTGAACACCCGCTCGGTGACGAAGACGCTGATCGTGCTCCTGGCGGTGCCGTTCTCGGCGGTGGGCGCCATCGCCTTCGTCTACCTGCTCGGCTACAACCTGAGCATCGGGGTGTGGGTGGGGCTCATCGCGCTCCTCGGCGTGGACGCCGAGACGGGCGTGTACATGCTGCTCTACCTCGACCTCGCCTACGAGCAGGCGAAGCGCGAAGGCAGGCTGAACAGCCTGGCCGACCTGCAGCAGGCCATCCGCGAGGGCGCGGTCAAGCGCCTGCGGCCCAAGTTCATGACCGTGGCCACCACCTTCCTCGGCCTGGTCCCGATCCTCTGGGCCACCGGCACGGGCTCCGACGTGATGAAGCGCATCGCCGCGCCGATGGTGGGCGGCATCTTCACCTCGTTCCTGCTCGAGCTCGTCGTCTATCCGCCCGTCTACCAGCTCTGGAAGTGGAACTTCGAGCTCAAGCGCCAGCCGCTGCCGGCGGCCACCGACACGCCGGCGCAGCCGGCGGCGGAGATGAACCATGCAGCGTAGTCGGGGGGGAGCACCTCAACCCGGGAGAAGAAGATGAAGACGCTCGCGACGCTCGCAGTTTCGTTCTCGCTGTCCGCCGTGCTCCTCGCTGCCCGACCGGCGTCGGCCACCACCACCACCGATTGCCAGGCGCTGATCGTCACGCTGGCCGACCTGACCTCGGGCACGACCTTCCTGCGCGGGGACAAGGGAGCCAAGACCCAGTCTCAGCTCCTCCAGCACCTCGACAAGGCGTCCAGGGAGCTGGATCTGAACGACCCGAAGGAAGCGCTGCGGCAGATGGACGGCTACTCCACCGACGTGACCAGGGCCGTGGGGTCCCAGACGCTCGCGCCGGCAGACGGCGCTGCGTTGCTGGACGGCGCGGCGGAGGTCGTCTCCTGCATCCAGCAGATTCCGTAGGCAGCCGGCGTTCCGGCCGGCCGAAGCTTCCACGCCGCCGCCGCCGGCGGCGTGGCGCGACCGCACGGCGCCATTGGGGCGCCTGCGGAACTGATCGCGGAACCAGGCGGGCCGCACGCCCCCCACGCGTGCGGCAGTTCCTCTTATTCGACCCTGCCGCAAGGCA
Source organism: Myxococcales bacterium (assembly GCA_035702105.1). GTDB lineage: Bacteria > Myxococcota > Myxococcia > Myxococcales > 40CM-4-68-19 > 40CM-4-68-19. The sequence goes on from DASSQZ010000068.1 coordinate 4,002, forward strand.
AGGGGGGAGCCAGCCATGAAACCGAACAGATCCAGATTCGCGCGCCTGGGGCTCTCGGTCCTGCTCGCGACCGCGATCTCCTGCGGCAGCGAGAAGACCACGGCCCAACAGGCCACCGCTCCGGCCACCGACACCGTCCAGCAGGACGCAACCTACAGCCTCTCCTGTCCGCCCGGATTCAACACCTTCATCGGGCCTCCCCCAGCCGGGGCGCTTCCCTTCGCCCCGCTGATGTCCTTGAAGACGGTGGCCAATCCCGCCTTCGACATCGACCCGAAGACCGGCGCGCAGGTATTGCGGGCCGATCTCGCCACCTACATCGCCGACATGACCGCCACCATCCAGCTCGGCAAGGCGCTCTTCTGGGACATGCAGGCGGGCAGCGACGCCAGGGTGGCCTGCGCCACCTGCCACTTCCAGGCAGGCGCCGACAACCGGACGAGGAACCAGCTCAACCCGGGCGCCAACGGCAGTTTCGACGGGCTCTCCCCCAACTACACACTCACCGCGGCGGACTTCCCCTTCGTCGATCCGGCCATTCCCCGCAACATCGACAACGTCGTCGGATCGCAGGGCGTGCGCAAGAGCACCTTCGTCAGCATCGGCACCAACGGAGTGGAGAGCACGACGCCGCTGACCGATCCGGTGTTCGGCACGATGCGGCAGGTCACCGGGCTGCAGGCGCCCACCGTCGTCAATGCGGTGTTCAACCACCGCAACTTCTACAACGGGCGCGCCCAGAACATCTTCAATGGCGTCAACCCCTGGAACGACCGCGATCCGGCGGCGCGCGTCTGGGTGGTGATCGACACGGCGGGCAACGTCCAGCAGCTCGACATCCACATCCCCAACGCCTCGCTCGCCTCGCAGTCGGTGGGCCCGCCGATGAACACCACCGAGATGGGTTCGGTGGGCCGGACCTTCCTGGACCTGGGCAAGAAGATGCTCCTGGTCAAGCCGCTCGGACTGCAGAAGGTGGACGTGAAGGACAGCGTGCTCGGCGCGCTTGCCGAGACCAAGGTGAAGGGACTCAAGACCACCTACACGGCGATGATCCAGAGGGCCTTCCAGCCGAACTTCTGGAACTCCACCAAGACGGTCACCATCAACAACAAGTCGTACACGTTGATGCAGGCGAACTTCTCGCTCTACTGGGGCCTCGCCATCATGCTCTACGAGGCCACCCTGGTCTCGGACAACAGCCCGATGGACCAGTACGTCGCGAGCCGCACCTTCAACCCGAACGGAACGCTGGCAAGCGACAACCCGGCCCTGCTCGATCCGGTGGTGACCCGGCTGGCGGCGGAAGGCATCACCATCCCGCTCGCCGGCGGCGGAACGCGAGCGGTCACGCGCGCCGACATCCTCCTCGGCCTCGACCTCTTCGAGAAGCCGCTGCCCGCGCCGGCGGTGGCGGGGTTGCCTGCGGGAACGGGGGTGGGCTGCAGCCTCTGCCACGTGGGAGCGGAGACCACCAGCGCCTCCGTTCGCAACGTGACCGTCGGCGTCGAGACCGGTGACGTGGCGTTCAAGAACGCGGGGTTCGACCTGCGCATGGAGCGGATGTTCATGGGCGTGAGGGCGCCTCCTCCCACGCCGCCGCAGCCGCCGCCCCCGGTGCCCTTCCTCACCGACGTCGTCACCTACGACACCGCCAGCTATGCCGTGACCGTCAACAGCATCAACGGGGTGCCGGTCACGCCGCAGGCCATGACCATCAACACGTACGACTCGGGCTGGTACAACATCGGGGTGCGCCCCACCGCCGACAACATCGGCCTCGGCGGGCTCGACGACTTCGGCAAGCCCCTCTCGTGGACGAAGTTCTACCAGGCGAACGCGCAACCCATCAAGGTGGCAGGAGGCGGGCTCACCTGCATCGACTCGGCGGGCAATCCGGTGGTTCCGCCCGCGGCGCCGCTCGGATCGCCCTTCGTCGGCGAGGTGCTCAATCCTGGAAACGGACTGCCCGTCCTCAGTGGTCCGCTGCTCCCGACCGAGGCGACCGACGTGCTGGGCTCGTTCAAGACCAACTCGCTGCGCAACGTCGAGTACAGCGGCCCGTACTTCCACACCGGCGGCAAGTCCACGCTGCGCCAGGTGATCGAGTTCTATGACGACGGCGGGAACTTCGTGAATCCGGAGACCGGTCCGCTCATCCGGCCGCTCGGCCTGACGCAGGACCAGATGGCGAGCATGGTCGCGTTCCTCGTCGCGCTCACCGACGACCGCGTCCGCTTCCAGAAGGCGCCCTTCGACCATCCGGAGCTGATCATCCCGGCGGGGCAGGACGCGTCCGGAGCGGACATCCTCACCTCGATTCCTGCGGTGAGCGCGGCGGGGTCGGCCACGCCGCTGCCGCGGTTCCTCGGGCTGAATCCGTTCACGCCGTAGCGGAGGACGGTTCGGCGAGCTTCGCCAGCGTCGCCTCGGCCGGCCGCGGACTCTCCTCCGGGAGCCACCGCAGCACCGGCCGGGGCGGCGCGACGATGCCCCGGGCGGCCGACGCGCGCCAGCGCCGGCCCCTCCCGTCGTCAGAGGTGGAGTCGGGCGCGATCGGGCCGGAGAGGAGGTGCTGGCAGGCGTTGCGCAGCATCGCCTCCACCGCATCCGGGTCTTCCTTGCCGTCGGCGAAGATGGCTTCCTGATCGGGAAGGCCGAGCTGGTTCATCCCCACCACGTCGAGGAGCAGCCAGTTGGAGCCGTCCTCCGGCGGAAGCGCGATGCCCCGCACGTTGGTCCAGAGCTCGATCGGCGTGGGTCCGACCCCCGCCTTGCGCCGCCCGACCGCTTCCAGTTGCTCGCGCGTGCGCAGCGCCTCGCCCCCCGGCACGAAGAAGGCCAGAGCGCCCTCGAGGCGCAAGAGCGCAGTCGCCAGCTCCGTCACGGTCATGAGATCGTAGATCGGACGCCCCGGCCGCGCCGGCTCCTTGTCCTTTCCCGCGGCGAGCGCGGTGCGGATGCGGACGAACCCGGCATGGCGGGTCAGGTCGGCGCCCTGCCAGCCCTGATCGATGGCTCGCGCCAGCGCGCCCGGCGTCGTGAACGGACCGAACGCGCCGGTCCTCCAGGCCGCCGCGAGCGCCGGCGCCTTCTCCGCGGCCTCCGCGTCGTCGGGCCAGGGACGGTCGACCACGTCGACGATGGCCCAACCCTCGCCGCGCAGGTCGATGGCCAGGCGCGGACCGCAGATCGCCCACTCGTACTCCCCGGGCCCCTGCTCGCGCTGGCCGGCGATGGGCCAGGACGCCAGCGCGCGCATGATCTCCTCCAGCTTCGGCGCGCTCTCGAAGAGGATTGCGGCACACTGGGTGAACGAGAGGGTCTCCATCCAGCCAGCTTACACGTTCGCGGCGGCCGCAGTACCCCTGCGACACTCGGCCCGGGCTTGCCGCTCAGGCGGTGCCGGCCGCGCCCGGCATGCGCCAGACCTCGTCGAGGAACGCCGCCAGTTCGGCGTTGAGCCGGTCCGGCCGCACGCGCCACTCGGAGATCGAGCTGGCCTCGACCATGCGCGCGTGGGGCAACTCGCGGGCGGTGCGGTCGGCGTCGCTGAAGGGATGGATGGGATCGGAGGGGTGTCCGATCACCAGCGTGGGCTGGGCGATGCGGCGGCGCTCGTCGATGGGGGGAGCCACCCGGCCGAAGATGATGCCGTCGAGAACCGCCAGCGACGACGCCGGATCGCGGCGGGCGAAGTCGATGAACAGGTCGGCGAGGAAGAAGGTGCGCGGGATGCGCCGCGCCAGCGCCGAGACGACGCGCATGCCCCGCTGGCTGAGGCGGAGCGCGAGCGCCATCGGGACGAACACCGCCGCCGCCGCCGCGATGCCCTTCTCCAGCACCGGCATCTCCAGCACGAGGCCGCGCACCTTCTCCGGCGCGGCGACGGCAACCTCGAGGCCGACGTTGGCGCCGAGCGAGGTGCCGCCGACCACGGCGCTGGAAAGGCCGAGGTGATCGATCAGCGCCACCACGTCGCCGCCGAAGCCTTGCATGGAGTAGAGCGACATGTCGGGCGGCTGGTCGGAGGCGCCGTGGCCGGGGAGGTCCACGGTGATGACCCGCTGCCCGCGCGCCGCCAGCGCCGGCGCCACCTTCACGAACATGCTCCCGTCCATGAGGAGGCCGTGGATGAGGATCAGCGCCTGCGGGCCGGCTCCGTACTCGCGGTAGGAGATGCGAAGTCCCCGGTGGACGAAGTCCGAGACGATGGCGGGCCAGGCGGAGTGCGTTCTCACGAGGCGCATTCTAACCGTGAACCGCTGACGCGCTCGGGTCGCGGACCTGCGCCAGCGCCGCCTTGACGAACCTCGACTTCACCTGTTCGCTCGCCAGCGCGCGCTGCGCCGGAGGAAGCCGCGTCAGCGCCTTGAGCATGTGGTTGAGCACCCGGTGCCCGCGGCTCTCGCCTTCGTCGAAGAGCAGGTCGGCGAGCTTGCCGCGCTCGAGCGCGACCCGGAGCGCGCGGTCGACGGCGTTCTGCGGCACGAAGGGCTGCTTCTCGCGGCGCTCCATCCGCATCGCGTCCTTGTTGCAGGCGTCGGCGCAAACGCCGCAGCCGATGCAGCTCTCCCGGTCCACCCTCGGGTGCATGTCGTTCTTCTTGCCGGGAATGGCGGAGCGGCTGGGGATCATGGTGATGGCCGCAATCGGGCAGGCGCGGGCGCAGCGCGAGCACCCGGCGCAGGTCCCGGGATGGTGGGTGGCGATGAAGCCGCTGGGGTTCACCGCCCGGAAGCCGTACTGGTTGATCCCCTGCAGCTGGCCGCAGCAGCAGCCGCAGCAGTTGCAGAGGTAGGAGGGCCGGTCGCGGACGTTGTCGGCAATCTGCACCAGGCCGCGCTCCCGCGCATCGGAGAGGATGGCCAGGGCGCGCTCCTTGCCGATGCGCTTGCCGAAGTCGCGGCGCAGCACGAACTCGGCGCCCCCATTCAGCGAGAGGCAGATCTCCACCGGCGCGCCGCAGGAGGTGCCGAGGTGCTCGGCCTTGTGCCGGCAGTAGCAGAGCGAGACGGCGATGTCGGTGGCGGTCTCGATCACGCGGGTGGCGCGCTCCCAATCGAGCACGTCGGGGATGGGCCCGTAGCCGAAGGTGGTCTCATGGGCGAGGGCGCGGCCGATGACGGTGTCGTTGCCGAAGACCCCGCGCGCGAACGACTCGTCGTGGTGCATGTACGCCTGGAGCGCCTCGGCCATGCGCTTCTTGGGGATGGAGTCGTGTGCGCGCATCATCGAGAACTCGAAGAAGCCGACCACCGGCGGCGAGAGCAGGTAGCTGACCTTGCCGGTGCGCTTGCTGACGAGGTCGAGAACCAGTCCCTTGTCGGCCATGGCGTCGAGGCGCGGCTTGAGGACCTCGGGCCGCAATCCGGTGCGCGCCGCGATGCGCTCGAGGCTCGCGGGCAGGACCGGCAGCCTGGCCGCGAGGGCGGCGTCCTCGGGGGTAAAGAGGATCTCGAGGATCTCCTTCCAGCCCTGCCATGCGGTCGGGTCGGCGGGTTCCGGCATTCCCGTGGTGCCCGCGTCGAGCCGGTGCACCAGCTCCCGGTATTCCTGCTTGAGATGGCCCTGGTGACCCATCGCGCACCTCGTTCGTGGGTTGCGCGAGCGTAGCGGCCGGGCGGCACGATGGTCCGCGGCGATTTGCCCCGGATGCGGCGATCCGCTCCTTGACGGCCCGGGCGCCTGCGCCCATGCCGGTGGCACCCGCCCCCGGAAGGGAAGAATGAAGACGCTCGTCATTGCCGCATTCGCAGTCCTGATCTCGCTGGAAGCGCATGCCCAGGTGCCGTCGCTGCCCAAGGCCCCCGCCGCAGTCCCTTCCGGCAGCGACATGAAGGGCGCCATCAAGGACAAGGCCGATACCGCGGTGGACACCGGCAAGGGCGCGGCGACCAGCAAGGCCGACGACGTGAAGACCGCCGGGGAAGCCAAGGCCGACTCCGCCAAGGCATCCGTCGATGCGAAGGCGGGCGGCGTTCCGGTGGCTGGCGAGGCCGTGAAGGGCGCCACGGGTGCCGCTTCGGAGAAGGCCAAGGGTCACGCGCGCAAGGCGCACGGCAAGGCGAAGGCGAAGAGCGACAAGGCCTCGACCGCGGCCCACAAGAAGGTCGAAGACCTGGCGAAGTAGCGCCGGCGCAGTTGCGCTCGCTGCCGGCGCTGGCGGCCTGCTAGAACCGCACCGGCATCGAGATGCCGAGCTGGAAATCGGGCGAGTCGGCGGTGAGGCCCATCGCCGCGTCGACGTTCAGGACCACGCTCCGGGAGAGCACCCTGCCCAGCCCGGGCTGGAGCTCCGCCCAGGTTCCGGAGACCCGGACGCAGCTGCTACTTCGACGTCGAGTCGATGAAGCGCCCGACGTCGTCGTGGAATTTCGCCAGCGCGCTCTCGCGCAGGTAGACCATGTGGCCGGAGTCGTAGACCGCGGTGGAGAGGTTCTTGCGCAGCGCCGGGGGCAGGTCGAGGTGGCTGAGCGTGTAGTCGGCCGCGGCGAAGGGCGTGGCGAGATCGTAGACGCCTTCCATCACCATCACCTTCATCCAGGGGTTCTTGACCATGGCGGAGCGCAGCGAGGTGGCGGTATCGGGGAAGCCCTCGATCGCCGAGCCCCATTCCCACTTCCGCCAGAAGCGGAACTCCGGCGAGGGCGAGACCTGCCCGGCGCTGGTGTAGTAGGGCAGGTCGGTCGCGTACCCCAGCGCGGTGCGCACGTAGTCGTTGAACACCGAGGTGATCGGGGCCGAGACGGCGAACATCGCCGGATCGTAGAAGCCGGGGTGCATGAAGCCCTCCGGGTCCGGACCGGAGAAGCGCCCGTCGAGCCGCCCGACCCGCAGCTTCTCGTCGGCGAGCAGGTAGTGCGTGAAGGTCTCCACGCCGATGCGCAGGTTCGCCCAATCGACGATCTCGGGCCGGAGGCCGGTCCAGCGCGCCACCTGCGCCACCGCCGATTTCCTCTCCTGCGGGCTGAGGTCGTCGCCCCTCGCCAGCATCGCCGCGTAATCGGTGCGCGCCCACTGCACCGCCTCGCGCCGCGTCTTCTCCGGATCCTGCATCAACTCCTGCGGCAGCTTGTGGTGGTAGAGGGCGACCATGGTGTAGGCGGGCAGCGTCAGCTCGGCGGCGAGATCGTTGCGCGCGGTGATCTCCAGCGTCTGGAAATCGAGCACCATCGAAAGCAGCATGATTCCTTTGAAAGCGATGCCGCGGTCGCTCAGGTACGCCGCCACCTCCGCCGAGCGCGTGGTCCCGTAGCTCTCGCCGAGCAGGTAGAGCGGCGAGCCCCAGCGTTGCTGGCGGGTGATGTACATGCGGATGAACTCGCCGAACGCGCGGGCATCGCCCTTCACGCCCCAGAACTTCTTCGCCTTCTTCATGTCCGCCGCGCGGGAGAAGCCGGTGCCGATGGCGTCCACCAGCACGAGGTCGGTGCGGTCGAGCGGCGTCAGCGGGTTGTCCATCAGGCGGTAGGGGCCGTCGGGCATCCAGCCCTCCTTCTGCAGCACGACCTTGCGAGGCCCCAGGGCCCCCATGTGGATCCAGCAGGAGGCCGAGCCCGGGCCGCCGTTGAAGGCGAAGGTCAGCGGCCGCCTGTGCGGGTCGGCGCCGTCGAGCGTGTAGGCGACGAAGAACATCTCCGCCTCGACGCCGCCCGCCGGATCCTCGATCGGCATGCGGCCGGCGGTCGCGGTGTAATGCAGGGTCTTGCCGCCGGCGGAGATCTGATGGCGCGTCGCGATCGGCGCGTGCTCGGTCATGTCCCACTTCAGCCTCGCCAGCTCGTCGGCGCCCTCGCCGCCCTCGGCCGCGGCCTCCGCCGGACGCCCCCTTTCGCGCTCGCGCTCACCCGGGCGCGGCGGAAACTCCTCGGGCTGCTTGACCGCCTCCGGCTTCGCCGCGCGCTCGGGGCGCTCGGGAACGGTGGGCTTCGGCTGCGCGAATGCGCCGGGCGAAGCGCAGGCGGCGAGGAGCAGGAGTGTGGGATAGCGCATGCGCGACGGATCTAGTCGATTGCCCGCGGGCGCGACAAGCCCGCCCGGCGAAAAACGGCTCGGGAGCGGCGTTTCAGGTGTCCTTAGAGCAAGGCCGAGGTCCTCGATCGGGTAGACTCGGGGCCTTCGGAGCCGAGGCCCGCATGCACCGCCGGTTCATTCGCCTTCTCCTCTCCTGCGCGGCCGCGGCGTGTACCGCCAGCACCCAGGAGATCCGGGACTCCAGACCCGAGCTCGACGGCGTCTTCGCCGGCGACCAGAAAACGCTGGCGTCCTGCGTCGCGGAGCGGATGGTGGGCGGACTTGCGCTGGTCCCCGTCTTTCGCGACGGCGCCGGCCCGTCGACCCTCAGCGCCACGGGAGCATACCTGGGCAGCCAGATCCTCTTCTGGGAGCTTCGCTTCAGCCAGATCGACCCGGAGCACAGCCGCGTCCAGCTGCGAACCCGGAAGTCCGCCCTCGATCAATACTCGGCCGACAGCGACATGTGGAAGGCGGTCGGCGCCTGCAGCCGCGGAGCGAAATGACCCGCACCCTGCCCCTCGCGCTGCTCGCGCTCCTGCTCTGCTCCGGCGCCCGCGGCGAGGCGCTCGATGCCGTACTGGCGCGGACCGTCGCGGTTTACGGCGGCGAGAAGGCTCTCGACCGCGTCCGGGTGGTGCGCCAGACCGGCACGCTCGAGTCGCTGCGCGGAGTGGCGCAGACGGTGCGCGTATTCGCGCCGCCGGCTCGCCTGCGCGTCGAGATCCGTTATCCCGACGGCGGCGGCGAAGTGCGCGTGCTCGAGGGAGCGCGGGCCTGGCGCAACGGTGAGGCAGTGCACGGACCGCCCGGCGACGGAATGCGCCTGCAGGCCGCGCGCCTCGACCTGCCCCGGCTGCTCGTCCGCAATCGCGCCCGGCTGATCGATCTGGGGGAGATCCGCCCCGACGGCAAGGCGCTGCGCGGCATCGGCCTGGCGGTCGGCGATCACCTCCAGCTCGTCGCCGGCGTGGACCCGAAGACGGGCCTCATCCTCCACTCCGAAGGGCAGCTTCCCTCGCCCGGCGGACCGGTGCGATTCGCGACCGTGTACCGCGATTTCCGGCGCGTCCACGGAGTGCTCTTCGCCTTCGAGGAAGCGAATTTCGCCTCGGGCCAGCAGACCGGCGTGACGCGGCTGAAGAAGATCGAGCTGCTGGCCGCACCGCCGGCGGGCGCGTTCGCGCCCTGACTTCGGCGCAGCGCGGTGCTTGCCTGACGATTCCGCGCCGCGAGCGGCGCGGTGTGGTGGCGGCGGGTGGACTCGAACCACCTACCTGCGGATTATGAGACCGCCGCTCTAGCCGGATGAGCTACGCCGCCGAAGGGGCGCGGAATCTAGCCGCCCGGCAGCGCGCGGTCAAGACGCGGGCGCGGGCTCTTCCTCGTCCGCGGGCACGGCGCCGAGAAGGCCCTTGAGCGAGACGTGGCCCGCGACCAGGAAGACGGTTCCGAGCGCCACCTGCACCACGAACTGCAGCAGCCAGATCGTGTTCGCAAATGCTGCGCCGTGGGCGGAGAAGCCGTCGGCGCCCACCGCGGCGGCCGGGAACAGCGACAGCCCCGCCTGGGTGAAGAACTGGAGGGTGCCCACCATCCCGGGTCCGGCGGGGACCATCACCCCCACGACCTGGATGGTGAGGATCACCGCCAGCATGAGCGGCGTCAGCCCGGTGAACCCGAAGGCCGGCGCGAGCAGGCCCAGGCCCCACGCGTAGAGCGCCCAGTAGAGCGCGGTGAGGACGAAGAAGCCGAGCAGACCCCAGCCCGAGCCCACGTGGACCGCGCCGATGAAGGCATCGAGCATGCCGGACGCGCGCTGCGCGACGCGGGGGGAGAGCGGCTGCAGGATCCGGTCCGCCAGCCGCAGCGCGCGCCCGCGAAAGAGCACCGCCAGCACCAGCGCCACGCAGAGCACCAGAAACCCGAGCGCGACCAGGAGCGCCGCGCTCCTCGCGAACTCCAGGTACCGGCCCGAAGCCGACCCGCCGAGCAGGCGGAGCGCGACGATTCCGAGCAGGCCGATGGCGATGCCGTCGACGATGCGCTCCACCACGATGGAGGCGAGCGCGCCGCTGCGACGCAGGGGCGCCCCGCCGCCCGGCGGAGGGCGGGCGATCAGCAGGGGGCGGGCAAACTCGCCCAGCCGCAGCGGGAGCAACATCAGGAGCATCCAGCCCACCGCGCTCGCCGAGTTGAGCCGCTTGAACGACACGCGGCCGAGCGGCTGGAGCAGGATCCCCCAGCGCACCGTGCGGACCACGTGGACGACGAGCAGCACCGCCACGTACTCCGCGATCCGCCCGGCGTCGGCCTCGGCCATGGCCCGCCCCACCGCCCGCACGTCGGTGTGCCGCAGCGACAGCCAGACGAACAACGCGCTCATCGCCAGCGAGAGGACGGTACGGACGAGGAGCTTCAGTTGGCGCATGCGGGGGGCCTCGCGTAGCACGCCCGCGGCCCGCCGGTCTACTGCGGGTCGTCTTCCTTCGTTTCCTCGCCCGGCGCATCCCGCACCGGTTCGCCCGGCACGCGGTAGCTGCCGGTGAACCACCTCGAGAGATCGAGCGCCCGGCAGCGCGGCGAGCAGAAGGGGAAGGCCTCGTTCTCCTCGCGCGGCTTCACCTCGCGGCGACAGCTTGGACAGCGGACCATGAGAGTGTCTTCTAGGGTGGGTGCAGGTACGATTCAACCTTTCTGGATTTCGACAGCTTCGGTAGCAGAGAGATTGACCGCGTTGTCCGCAGGCTCTATCAGGGTTCTGAATGGGTTCCGAGCGCGCCTTCGGACGGCTCGTCCTGGTGGTGGACGACGATCCGGACATCCTGCAGACGCTGGCACTCTGCCTTTCCACCGAAGGGTATCGGGTGCTCATGGCCGCCAACGGCCGCGAGGCGCTGGACGTGGTGGGCAAGGAGAAGCCCGCCTGCATCCTGCTCGATCTGATGATGCCGGTGATGGACGGCTGGCAGTTCGTGGGCGAACTGGAATCGCGCGGCATGCGCCGCGCGCCGCTGCTCATCCTCAGCGCCGACCGCGCCGTGCAGGGCCACGCGCAGAAGCTCCACGCCGACGCGTACCTGGCCAAGCCCTTCGACCTCGATGAGCTCCTGGGAAAAGTATCCCAGCTCACGGGGGGCCCTGACGGGCACGGCCAGAAGGCCGCCGCCGGCTGAGGGAGTGCGTCGCGGGTGCGAGCCCGGCATGAGGCGCGCCTTCACTTCGCCGTCCACGGGATCGTGAGCCACGACTCGCCGCCGCGGCCGTCGCGCACCACGATCCACACCGTCCCCGCGTCGGCGTGCGGGGTGAAGCGCGAGAGGCCGTCGGGCGGCGCGCCTCCGTCCAGCGGCTCGTCGGCGGTGTCGCGGTCGAACTCGCCCCCCGGCGCGGTGAAGAAGGCGTAGTGGGCCTGCTCGCGCAGGTGCACCAGGTTCCCGCGCAGGTCCACCGTGCAGTAGTCCTCCTCCGCGCCGGGCGAGAGCACCGGCCGCAGCCCGTACTCCGTCTCCCGCGCGAGCGCGCTGTCCGGCGCGAGGACGCCCGCGTCGGCGCCGGCGATGGTGAGCTGCACACCGGTCATCTCCGGATTGCGGTTGGCCGGACAGGGCGCGGTCGTCGGGCTGTAGATCACCACCTTGTCGCCGTGCACCGGCCCGCGGCCGTCGTCGAGCGAGAAGGAGAGCTGCACGCGGATGCCGTCGAACCCTCCCAGCTTGTCGTTGGCGACGAGGCTGGGCGCCTGGATGGGCGGCAGCGTGAACGAGAGCGGCAACGTGCCGGCGTCGATGACCGGTCCGGTATCGCAGCGGCGCGAGTCGGTGGGACCGCAGATTTCGAGCTGCAGCGTCTGCGGGGGACCCGCGTCCCGCGACGGATCCACGGCGAGCAGCCGCACCGCCACCGGCTCGGCAATCCCGCTGTCGGGATCGAAGCGCGCCTCGGGCGGGGTGGCCTGCACCGCGAGGACGCGCAGGTCGACGACGTCGCTCGGCGCGGCAAAGTCGGGCGTGCAGGCGGCGAGGAGCAGCAGCAACGCGGCGGCGCGCATCAGAACTTCCCCTTCACGCCGAAGGTGGGGAGGATGGGCAGCCCCTGGACGCTCCCCTGGTCCTGGTAGCGGTAGTCGTAGACGTGGAACTCCTCGTTGGTGTGGTTGGTGACGTTCTGCACGTCGAGGTAGAGCGCGAGCTGCCACACGTCCCAGGTCCAGGTGTACTGGCCGCGCACGTCCAGCTGCAGGAAGAGCGGCTGCCGGGCATCGCCCACCTCGCCGCGGGTGGGCACGAAGTTGCCCGAGTCCGAGTCGAAGGTGGCGAAATCGACCGGCGCGTAGGGGTTGCCGGAGACGAGGCGGAAGCGGGTGGAGAGGTCCCACTGCGGCTTCGGACGGTAGCCGAGAAGCAGCGTGAGGATGTGGGGCTGGTCGAACTGGAAGGCGCGCCAGGAATCGTCGGGGTTGGGCAGCGCCTGCGAGCGCGAGAGCGTGTAGGCGAGCCAGCCGTAGAGCTTCGAGGTGATCTCGCGGCGGATGAGCAGCTCCAGCCCGTAGGCATGGCCGATGCCGGTGTTCTGGAAGCGCGGGTTGAAGACGGTGCCGTCGGGGCGGAGCGTCGCGTCCACCACCGAGATGAGTCCTCCGCGCCGGTTGTAGAAGACCTCCGCGCTGACGCTCCAGACGTCGCTGAAGCGATGCTCCACGCCAATGCCGAACTGGGCCGCCCAGGAGAGGCCCAGGTCCGGGTTGCCGATGTCGTCGTCGATCTGCTGCCCGCTGGGCGGCTGGTGGTAGAGCCCGGCGTAGGCTTTGAGCGAGGTGCGGTCGCTCAAGGCGTAGCGGGCCCAGAGCCGCGGGTCCACCGACCAGCGCGCGTGCCTGCGCCAGTGGTACTGGTCGAAGCGGACTCCCGGCGTGAGCGAAAGCGGGCCCAGGCTGAGCTGCGCTTCCAGGTATTCGCCCCACTCCTGCACCGGCTGCACCCGCGCGAAGGTGACCCGCTGGGTGACGGGGATGCCCAGGTTGCGGAGCTGGAGCTGCGACTGGATGTCGGCGCTGTAGGCGGCCCGGTCGAGCTCCAGGTCCGTGCCGGCGCGCCATTCCAGGGAGCGCGACATGCGATAGCGCGCCTCGCTGCGCAGCTCGCCGGTGAGGATGGTCACGTCCGCGCTCTGGGGGTTCGCGAACCCTCCCGCGCCCACGCCGACGCTCTCGGCGGTCTGCTTCGTCCAGCCCAGCGCGGGCGACAGGCTGAGCGAGACCTCGTCGGAGACGGTGTGCCTGTACTCGCCGACGAGCCGGTGGAAGGCGAGGTGGGAGTTGACCGAAAGGGGCAGCTGGCGGCGGCCGCCCTTCTGCACCAGCGTGAGCTTGTCGTCGCTGCCGAAGAAGAGCAGCCCCAGGTCGTCGCCGTTCTCGAGCTTGTGGTCGATGCGGGCCTGGTAGTCCCAGTAGATGGGGATGATGCTGGTGACGCCGCGGTTGGGATCGTCCGGGATGAAGAGAGGAAGGAAGAGATCGATGTGGCTGCGCCGGGCCGCCACCGCGAACTGCGTGCGCGGGCCGATGGGCCCCTCGACGAAGCCCACCGCCTCGAGGAGATCGAGCGAGCCCGAGCCGTGGAATCCCTGCGCGTCGCCCTTGCGCGTGGCCACGTCGATGGCGCCGGTGAGGTTGCGGCCGTACACCGCGCCGTAGCCGCCCGGATAGAAGTCGATGCGGTCGAGGAGCTGCTCGTTGATCACCGAGGGCCCGCCGAGGAAATGGTAGAGCTGGGGAATGCGGTGCCCGTCGAGATAGGTGCCGGTATCCTGGGGCGGCGACCCGCGCACCAGGAGCTGCCCGCCGAGGAAGGGCGAGCGCGCCAGCCCCGGCAGGTTCTGCACGGCGCGGATGGGATCGTTGAGGCTTCCGGGAACGTTGACCAGCTCGTCGTGGGTGAGCGTCCGGCGCGTAGGCGCGTCGTGCGGCTTCTCGCCCGGCACGGTGGCCTGCAGGTCGCCCACCGAGGTGCGGTGCAGCCACGCCCGCCGCGCCCCCACCTCGCCGTTCTCGACGGCGGCTACCTGGATCTCGCGGCTCTCGAAGCCCGGCGCGGAGACGGTGAGCCTGCGCGCGCCCGGCGCCGTCTCGAGCGCGTACCTTCCCTGCGCGTCGGTGGTGGCCGACGCGCCGGTGTCGTCGAGGATCTCCGCTCCTGCCACCGGCCTGCGGTTTCCTGCCTCCACCACCTCGCCGCGCACCGTCGCGCTGGCCGCGGGCGCGGCCTGCACGTGCTTCTGCTGGATGACGAAATGATAGACGTAGCGGATGCGCACCGGCGAGGGCTTTCCGTCGATCTCCGCGGGCGAGAAGTGGAAGCGCCCGATCGCCTCCACCGCCGCAGCGTCGAAGTCGGGTGAGACCGGCTTCTCCACCGCCACCGCCGTGACGTTGCCGTGCTCGTCGATGTCGACGGTGCAGGCCACGTCGGCGGTCTCGCCGCGCGCCAGTCGCTCCGGCGGATAGACGGCGGGCGGCGCATCGACGAGCTGCGGCAGCCGCGTGACCTGCGCCGCGAGCAGCAGGGCGAGGATCATGCCGGGACGACGGGGAACACGGAGAAGCGGGGGCGCAGGGCCGCCTCCGCGCGGCCGGCCGCTTCGTCGCCGAATGCGAAGATGACCGCGCAGTCGCCGCCGCCAGCGCCGCTGGGCTTTCCCGCGGCGCCCACCGAGGCGGCGAGCGCGCAGGCGAGGGCGAGATCGGCGGTGACGATGCCCGCGTGCGCCTCCTCGCCGAGCGCCGCCATCGCCACCGCGGCCCCGCGCACCGCGTCCAGCGCCGCGTCTGCGTCGGCCGCCTCCAGGGCGTCGCGGAGCGCCTCGGCGGCGCTCTCGATGGCGCCGGCGCGGGCCGCCCACTGCTGCGGCAGCGCGCGGGAGAAGGCGCGCACTTCCCGGACCAGCGCGCGGGTGTCGGCGGGCTCGCCGGTCCAGGCCAGCATCAGCCGCAGATCGGGAGGCGTGCGCACGCGGCGGATCTCCAGCGGCCGCGATGCGGCAATCTGCTCGGGCGGCAGCGCCATCACCTCCTCGGGGGAGCGCCAGGGAATGCGCGAACGCACCTCGAGGACTCCTCCCAGCGCGGCTGCGGCCACGTCCGCTCCGCTTCCTGCGCCGCCCTGCTCCGCCCAGTGGGCGGCCAGCGCCAGCGGGACGATGGCGCCGTCGCCTGCGTCGCGCCCGGCGGCGGCGCAGACGGCGCGGACCGCGAGCACGCAGGCCGCCGCGCTGCCGCCCAGGCCGAGCTTGCGGCCCTCCGCGGAGAGGTCGTCCTCGAAGACGATGCGGACGTCCCCGCCGGGGCCGCAGAAGCTCCTCGCCAGGCAAGCGGCGCGCGCCGCGAAGCGCAGCTCGGGGGGAGCGGTGCCGCCGTCCCAGACCAGGTTGGTGGGCGCGTGGACGAGGTGGAGCCGCGCGGCCGGCTCCCAGCGGGCGTGCAGCTTGCGGTCGATGCCGGCCACCAGCGCCGGCCGCCCCGCGTCCAGCACTCCGTACTCCCCGGCGAGAAAGACCTTCCCGCACGCTGCCAGGTTCCCGCTCATGGGACGATGCGCGCCCCTCCCGCCGGGGCGCAGACCAGCACCTCGTCCACTCCGGCGACGCCGCGCAGGGCCGCCTCCACCCGGGCCGCGTCGGCGGGCGCGCAGAGCGCCACCACGTGCGGCCCCGCGTCGATGGTGCCCCAGGCCGGGACTCCGGACGCGCGCAATGTGCGAAGCGCGAGCAGGCAGCCCACCGTGGCCGGTTGCCAGTAGAGCAGCGGCGGATCGGCAGCGAGCGCGTCGGCGTGCATGCAGAGGGCGTTGCGCTCCGCCAGCGCGCCCAGCCCGGGCAGGTCGCGCCGGCCGAGCCGGGCCAGCGCTTCCGGCAGGTCCCGGCGGCACTGATCGATCCATGCAGCGTGGTAGGGCGACGTGTCCCGGGTCGTGCGCATGCCGTCGCGCGAGCCCACCTGCTTGGGCCCGGCGGCGCAGACCGCGATGCAGAA
>DASSQZ010000069.1:0-2986 GCA_035702105.1 Myxococcales bacterium
GTGGTGTCCATGATCTTCACCTGCACCGTGGAGTTGAAGCCCTCCCAGATGCGCGGCGGGGCGAACATCACGTTGGGGCCGATCTCGCGGATGTCGTGCAGCGCGGTCTCCGGCTCCTCGGGGAAGTTGATGGTGAAGCCGATGGCGAGGGCGGTGGCGACCGACATCATCTGCTCGCCGATCCAGGCGAGCGGCAGGAAGGAGACGAACTCGTCGGTGGCCCTGCGCGGGTCCACCTGGTGCAGGCTCATCGCCATGGTGAGCAGGTTCTGGAAGGTGAGCATGGCGCCCTTGGGGGCGCCGGTGGTGCCGGAGGTGTAGCAGATCATCGCCAGGTCGGAGGGCCGGCCCAGGTTCACCTCGTGCATGAAGAGCTCGGGCTCCTTCACGTGCAGCGCGCGGCCGCGCTGCTCCACCTCGTCGAAGGAGAGCAGCTTCTCGTGCTTGTACCGGCGCAGCCCGCGCGGGTCAGCGTAGATGACGTACGCCACCTTGGGGAGCTGGTCGAGCAGCCCGAGGATCTTGTCGACCTGCTCCTGGTCCTCGGCGACCACGAACATGGCGTCGCAGTGGTCGATGACGAACCCCACCTCGGTGAGATTGGAGTCCTGGTAGATGCCCACCGACGCGGCGCCGGCGGACTGGGCGGCGAGCTCGGCGATGATCCACTCCGGCCGGTTGTCGCCGACGATGGCCACCTTGCCGCCGCGCTTGAGGCCCAGCGAGATCATCCCCAGGGAGAAGTCGCGGACCCGGTCTGCGTAACGCGCCCAGGACGTCTCGCGCCAGATTCCCAGGTCCTTCTCCCGCAGCGCGGCGCGGCTCGAGAGCTTGCGCGCGTTCGCGACCAGGAGCCTGGGAAAGGTCTCCTCCATCTCAGGCAGCCTGCCCGCCGAGATATGCCGCCTGGACTTCCGCGCTGCCCTGCACCTCTTCCGGCACGCCGTCGGCGATCTTCTGGCCGAAGTTCAGCACCACCACGCGGTGCGAGAGGTCCATGACCACGCCCATGTCGTGCTCGATCATCAGCACGGTGGTGCCGCGCTCCTCGTTGATGTCGAGGATGTAGCGGGCCATGTCCTCCTTCTCCTCCGC
Source organism: Myxococcales bacterium (assembly GCA_035702105.1). Taxonomy (GTDB): domain Bacteria; phylum Myxococcota; class Myxococcia; order Myxococcales; family 40CM-4-68-19; genus 40CM-4-68-19. Next base: position 1,096 of record DASSQZ010000069.1, read on the forward strand.
GTTCATGCCCGCCATCGGCTCGTCGAGCAGGAGGAGCTTGGGATCGAGCGCCAGCGCGCGGCCCAACTCCACGCGCTTCTGCAGGCCGTAGGCGAGCGTGTGCACCACCTGCTTGCGCCAGGGCTGGATCTCGAGGAAGTCGATGATCTCCTCGACGCGCTCGCGCTCGCGGATCTCCTCGCGCTTGCCGGCGCCGTAGTAGACGCCGCCGGAGAGGGTGCCGGTCTTCTGGTGGACGTGCCTTCCGATGAGCAGGTTGTCGAGCACGCTCATGCCGCGGAAGAGGGCGATGTTCTGGAAGGTGCGCGCGATCCCGAGCCGCGTCCGCTCCGCCGGACCCATCCGGGTCACGTCCTGACCGACGAACACCACCTTCCCGCGCTGCGGATGGTACACGCCGCTGATGCAGTTGAGCAGGCTCGTCTTCCCGGCGCCGTTCGGGCCGATGATGGCGGAGATGGCGCCCTCCGGCACGGAGAAGCTCACGTCCTGCAACGCGCTGACGCCACCGAAGCGCAGGCTCAGCTGCGCGATGTCGAGCAGGGGAGTGTTGCCCATCCGACGAAAGACTACAGTTTTGAAGCGCCCGTGGATACCCCCGCCCCTGCGACGTTTTCTCGCGAGGCCTGCTCGCAGTCCCCCAGCCCCACAAACGATTTTCCCGCCAACCAGAACCACCAACCAGAACCGCAAACCAGAACCAGAACGCCTGAAAAAACCCGTTCTCGTTCTGGTTCTCGTTCTCGGGCAGCCTCGCGCCGGCCTTCGGCCGTCACTGCGGCTGCAGTCGTTCCGGGTGTCGCTCTCGAAACGCTACTTCGGCGGTTCGGGAGGGGTTCCGGGGGAGGGCGTGGCTCCCGGCGCGGGCGGCGCTCCAGGCTCCGGCGTCGCTCCGGGAGTGGCTCCCGGCTCTCCGGGCGTCGCGGGTGCGGGAGCGGCCTCGTTCTTGATGCTCTCCGTCATCATCCCGATGGTCCATCCGCTCGACGAATCGCGGATGGCGTCGAGCGCCTTCACCGCACGCACGTACTTGGTCTTGTCGTCCGCGTCGAAGAAGATGACCGGCGGTCCCTGCGTCGCTTCCTTGGACTTGGCGACCTTGTAGTAGGCCTTGAGCCGGTCCTGCGCGGTGGCGTCGGTCAAGGTCTCCTGGTTGATGTGCCAGATGCCCGAGTCGTCGACCTTGAACACCACCTGGGTGAGGTCCGGCGGCGGGGGAATGTTCGCCACCTCCGGAGGCAGCTCCTCCGGCACGCGCACGCCGATCTCCTTCTCCATCAAGGGCGTGAGCACCATGAAGATGATCAGCAGCACCAGCACCACGTCGACCAGCGGCGTGATGTTGATGTCCGAGCGGGGACCCTTCTTCGCCCCGACGTCCATGCCCATGGCTTACTTCGCTCCCTTCAGCTCTTCGACGGCGAGCGAGACGCCCTTGAGCTTGGCCTTGGACGCCCAGTCCAGCACCGGCCGCACCATCCCGTAGTCGGTGTCGACGTCGGCCTTGAGCATGATGCGCTTGCCCGCCTCGACGGCGCCCTTCATCGCGGCCACCACCTCGTCCTTCCCGGCGGGCTGCTTGTCCTGCTCGATGAAGACCTTGCCGTCGCGGGTGACGCTGATGAAGAGCGGATCCGGCGCGTCCTTCTGCGGATTCACCGCCGCGTGCTTGGCCTTGGGCAGCTCCACGCTCTTGCCGCGCTGGAGCATGGGCGTCACCACCATGAAGATGATGAGCAGCACCAGCACGACGTCGACGAGCGGCGTGATGTTGATGTCCGAGCGGACCCCGCCCTTGGTTCCGACGTCCATGCTCATGGCTTCAGGCCTTCGCTCCCGGGGCGGGGGCGCCGGGCGCCTTCACGCCGGGGTTGGAGAGCGGCTCGTCGAA
>DASSQZ010000070.1:0-8399 GCA_035702105.1 Myxococcales bacterium
TCCTCGCCCTGCGCTTCCTGCGGCTCGCCGGCGTGGTGCGCCTGGTAGCGCGCCTTGCCCTCGATGGCCGCGTCCGCCACCTTGCTGCAGAAGAGGCGGATGGAGCGGATGGCGTCGTCGTTGCCCGGAATCACGTACTCGATCCCTTCCGGGTCGCAGTTGGTGTCGACCAGCCCCACGATGGGGATGCCCAGCCGGGTGGCCTCGTGGATGGCGATGTGCTCCTTCTTCGGGTCGATCACGAAGAGGCAGCCGGGAAGCCGCGACATGTCCTGGATGCCGCCCAGGTTCTTCTTCAGCTTGTCCATCTCGTTCTGGAGCAGCGCGACTTCCTTCTTGGGCAGCTTCTCGAAGGTGCCGTCGGTCGACATCTTCTCCAGCGCCTTGAGGCGGTCGATGCCGCTCTTGATGGTCTTGAAGTTGGTGAGCGTCCCGCCCAGCCAGCGGTTGGTGACGTGGAACTGGCCGGACCGCGTGGCCTCCTCGATCACCGCGTCCTGCGCCTGCTTCTTGGTGCCGACGAAGAGCACCGATCCGCCGCGCGAGCAGACGTCGCTGACGAACTTGAACGCCTCGCGCGCCAGCCGCACCGTCTTCTGCAGATCGACGATGTAGATGCCGTTGCGGGCGCCGAAGATGTACGGCTTCATCTTCGGGTTCCAGCGCTTGGTCTGGTGGCCGAAGTGGACGCCCGCCTCCAGGAGCTGGCGCATGGTGATGACGTGCGCGGGCTGCATGGCCTGCTGCATCACCTCGGGGACCGCGGGCGGGGGACTGGTGACGGGTGCGCTGGTCTCTACGTTCTCGGACATCGTGTTTTTCTCCTCCACCTCCGTCGCGCCAGTGCGGGCCCGGCTCTGCGAGCCCGGGAACCCCGCCCCGATCGGGAGGTGTGCGTGGTTGTGCTGCGGAACTGCTGGACCTTCCCGGTGAAATCCCGGAAAGGGGAGCGCGATCTAACAGGATCCCCCGCTCCGTGCAAGTCGCTTGCCCGGCGGGGCTCCAGGGCCCTCGCCCGCCCCGCGAGGCCAGCCGGGCGCGGGACCGCCTGCCTCCCCGGCGGCTGGACCGGAGTGCCGGGGCACGCAAAGCGCGCGGGTCATACCTTTGCAGGCAATGCGCGCCCTGAGCGAGCACACCGTCTACATCTTCCTGCTGCAGTTCGCGGTGATGCTGGCATTGGCCCGCGGCTTCGGCGCGCTGGCGCGAAGGCTGCGCCAGCCCGGCGTCCTCGGCGAGCTGCTCGCGGGGATCCTGCTCGGCCCTGCCGTCTTCGGCCGCCTCTGGCCGGGGGCCCACGCGGCGCTCTTTCCCGCCAACCTGGAGCAGGAGCACCTGCTCGAGATGCTCTCCTGGCTGGGGATGATCCTGCTCATCCTGCGCACCGGGCTGGAGCTGGACCTGCGCCTCCTGCGGCTCCTCGGCCGGGCCGCGCTCTTCGCCAGCGCGTTGGGAATCGTCCTGCCCTTCGCCACCGGCTTCCTGCTTGGCCACGGCATGCCGGCCGGCCTGCTCGTCAGGGGCAGCGACCGGAACGTCTTTGCCCTCTTCCTCGCCACCGCCATGTCCATCTCGGCTGTGAAGGTCATCGCCAAGACGCTCTTGGACCTCAAGCTCACCCGCCGCGACGTCGGCGCCATCATCCTCGCCGCCTCCATCGCCGACGACACCGTGGGGTGGGTGCTGCTCTCCATCGTCTCCAGCATCGCCATGTCGGGCGCGGTCTCGCCGGCGGCGGTGCTGCGCCCTCTCGGCGCGACGCTCCTGGTGATCGCCGGGGCCGCGCTGGTGGGCAGGCCGCTCGTCCGCCGCCTGATCGGCTGGATCGAGCGCGGCCGCGGCATCGAGCATTCCACCACCAGCGCCGTGGTGGTGCTCACCTTCGCCCTGGCGGCGCTCACCGAGAAGCTGGGGATCCACGCCGTCTTCGGCGCCTTCATCGCCGGGCTCCTCGTCACCTCCTCGCCCCGCATCCGCCAGTCCAGCCTCGACGCCCTGGACAGCGCCACCATGGGCGTGTTCGCGCCCATCTTCTTCGTCTACACCGGCCTGCGGGTGACCACGCTCTCGCTGCCGCCCCTGGGCATCACCGCCGGCATCCTCGGGCTCGCCATCGTGGGCAAGGTGGTCGGCGCCGGCCTGGGAGCGAAGCTCGGCGGGCTGCGCGCGGCGCCGGCGCTGGCGGTGGGCATCGGGATGAGCTCGCGAGGCTCGATGGAGCTGGTGGTGGCGCGCATCGGAATGGACCTGGGAGTGCTCTCGCCCACGCTCTACGCCGCCATCGTGCTCATCCCCATCGTGACCAGCTTCACCACTCCGGTGCTCCTGAGGATGGCGGTGCGCGCGGCCAAGCCCGACGAGGACGAGGCGGCGCGCCTGGACGAGGAGGAGGAGAGGGACAAGGCGGTGATCAAGCGCGAGGGAGCGCGCATCCTGGTGGCGCTGAGCGGCGGTCCCCGCTCGCTCCACGCCATGCGCCTGGCGGCGCCGCTGGCCCGGCTGCCCGGCGCCACCATGGTGGCGCTGTCGGTGGTGGCGCAGAAGTCGGGTCGCGTCCTCAACGGGCAGCGGCGCCGCCCGCTGACCGAGGAGACGACCCGCGAGACGGTCTCGAGGTTCGCCGCCGAGGAACACGTCCCCGATCTGCAGCCGCGCATCGTCCGCGCCCTCTCTCCCGCCACCGCCATCCACGAGGAGGTGCAGCACGGATACGACCTGGTCTTCGTGGGCGCGGGCCGGCGGCGGACGGTCGCCAACCGCGTCCTCACCGCTGCGCTGGAGGAAGGCGGCGCCAGCGCGGTGCTGCTCTCGGGCGAGTCGTTCCCGGAGGCGTTCCGCAGGATCCTCGTCGCCACCGACGGCGCCTACGCGGCGCGCGGCGCCACCGAGCTGGCGATGCTCTACGCGAAAGCGACCGGAGCGCAGCTCGCGGCGGTCAGCATCGTCGACCCCCAGCTCCGCGGCACCGAGGCGGGCGATCAGAGCGAGTCGGTGGGCATGCGCGTGGTCACCGACGTGGCGGCGCTGGGCGCGCAGCACGGCGTGCCGGTGGACGCGCACGTCCGCTTCTCCACCTCCGCGGGCCGGACCATCGTGGAGGCGGCGCGGGAGGTGAACGCGGACCTGGTCGTGCTCGGCGCCATGCCGCAACTGCTCGGGCGCCGCACCTTCCTCGGCAACACCGTGGAGTACGTGCTGCGCAGCGCCTCCTGCCCGGTGGCGCTCTTCGTCCCCCGCCCGCCGCGGGCGACCGCCAGGGCAGCCTGACCCCTACTCGAAGTCGATGGGGAGGTACTTCTCCAGGTCGGCGAGGGGGATGAAGAAGTTGAGCCCCACCGGCACCTTGTGGATGGAGGTGCCGAGGTCGGTGACGCCGACGGCATTTCCCCGGGAGTCGAGGAGCGGTCCGCCACTGTTTCCCGGCAGCACCGTCACGTCGCTCTGGATGTAGTCGAGGTCGTCGATGTGCGGGAACCCGCTCACCACCCCGCGGGTGATCGAGAACTGCAGCTTCTCCGAGAGCGGCGTTCCCACCGCGAAGACCTCGCTGCCCTCGACCATCTTGCCGCGCGCGAGCGGCAGGGCGACCAGGCCCGCGCAGTCGACGCGGATCAGCGCCAGGTCGCGCTGCCGGTTCTCCGCCGCCACCTCGCCGTAGCACTCCTTGCCCGCCGGGGTGTTGACCTTGACGAACTTCGACCCCGACACCACGTGCTCGGCGGTGAGGATGGCGCCGTCCGCCGAGACGACGAAGCCGCTGCCGAATCCCTTGTTGGCGGTCACCGTCACCACCGCCTTCTTGATCGCCGCGAGGTTCGCCCTCACGTCCCCTGCGAACTCGGCCGCGCGCTTGATCTTGATCCGGGCGACGCGGGGCGCCTCCGCCGCCGCCGCGGGCGGGTCGATCACGTTGCGGTACGAGGGGACCAGGGCCAGCCGCTCGATGGCGTCGGCCAGCGCCGGCCGGATGATGCCCGGTTCTCCGACCGAGCTTTCCACCTCGCCATAGGTGGTTCCCTCGGTGGTGGTGGTGAAGACGATCTTCTTCTCCAGCGCCGAGTAGACGGACCATTCGATCTTGAGATAGGCGCTGCCCACCGCCTTCAGATCGTTGTCGTAGCTGGGAAAGCATTCGTTCAGCGTCGCCTCGGTGATCCGGGCTCCGACCCGCAGATCCGCGACGCGCTCGTTCGTGTCCTTGAACATCTCGACGTCGTTTTCCACCGGGTAGCCGTGCTTGCGCATGACGTTTCCGAACACGTCCGCGTACCGGCCCATGGCCAGCTCGAATGACGGCTTCGTATTGACGAACGGCTGCTTGTGGTTGCACGAGCCGCCATTGGCCGCCTCGCCGTAGCGGTATCCCATCGGCAGGTTGAACACGATGGTGTCCAGCCGCGCCTGCCTGGCCCGCTCGGAGAGCTTGAACACCACCGGCCTGGCATTGGGCCGGACGGTGTCCTTCAGGACCGGCAGAGGCTTCTTGTAGGTGGCGCACGCACAGAGAAGCGCCACGGCAATGGCTGGAATCCGATTCATGGGCCGCCATTGGTGCATTGCGGCCCCGGTCGGGTCAAGCCTGGTCGGCGGGCGTCCCCTGTTCGATCGGCAGGTGGCACTTCTTGTACTTCTTGCCGCTCCCGCACGGGCAGGGGTCGTTGCGGCCCACCCGCGGACCGGCGCGGACGATGGGCGCGGTCTGGTTCTGCACCACCGTGCCGCCCTGGCCGCCCGAGGCGGTGGGCGCCTCGCCGTGGATCTCGATGGTCTGCTGCTGGCGCCGCTGCGGCAAGGGAGGGAGGGTCCCGGAAGGGCGTCCCTGGGCAGGCGCCTGCGTGGCGGCGGGCTGCGCCTGCGGCTGCTGCACCGGCTCCACCCGCATCACCATGGCGATGGTGGACGCCGCGATGCGGCCCTTCATGATCTGGAAGAGCTCGAAGCCCTCCTTCTTGTATTCGATCTTGGGATCCTTCTGCCCGTACCCGCGCAGGTGGATGCCCTGGCGCAGGTGGTCCATCTGCAGAAGGTGGTCCTTCCAGAGCTGGTCGATGGTGTTGAGGTAGAGCCACTGGGTGTAGAGGCGGAAGTCGTCGCCCAGAGCCTCGAACTTGGCCTTCAGCTTCTTCTCCACGACGCTGAAGATGTCGAGCTGCAGCTTCTCCTTGTCCGGGTGCGCGCCCTCGAAGTTCATCTCCACGTTGAACTGCTCGCGGACCCGCTGCTGCAGCGCCTTGGTGTCGAACTCGTCGTTCTTGCCCCGGGGCACCGCCTCGTCCACCACCTCGATGATCAGGTCCTCGATCAGGTCGTAGAGGTGCTCCTGCTGGTCCTCCCAGGTGACCACCTTCTCGTGGCGGGTCTTCTTCTTCGTCTTGGCGTCCTCGGTGAACCAGACCAGCGGCACGCCCGCGCCCGCCGCCAGCACTTCCTTGCGCATGCCGTAGATGGTCTTGCGCTGCTGGTTCATCACGTCGTCGTACTCGAGCAGGTTCTTGCGGATGTCGAAGTTCTGCCCCTCCACCCGCTCCTGCGCGCCCTGGATGGCCTTGGTGAGCCAGGGATGCTCGATGGGCTCGTTCTCCTGGACCCCGAACCTGTCCATCAGCTTGGCGATGCGGTCGCTGGCGAAGATGCGCATCAGGTCGTCTTCGAGGGAGAGGTAGAACTTGGAGGAGCCGGGATCGCCCTGGCGCCCCGACCGGCCGCGGAGCTGGTTGTCGATGCGGCGCGACTCGTGGCGCTCGGTGCCGAGGATGTGCAGGCCGCCCACGGCGATCACCTCGTCGTGCTCCTTGGCGCATTCGCCCCGGTACTTCTCCACCGCCGCGTCGTGGCGTTCCTTCCAGGCGGCGTGCTCGGCCCGGTAGACCTGCTCCACTTCGGCTGCCGTCACCGGGGGGAACTTGCCGTCTCCGTCCGCCTTGGCCTTCTCCACCCGCGCCTGCACCAGCCGGCCCTCGATCTCGTTGGGCTGCGGCTCGGGGCCCACCTCGCGGCGGGCGAGGAACTCGGGATTGCCGCCGAGGAGGATGTCGGTGCCGCGACCGGCCATGTTGGTGGAGATGGTAATGCGGCCCTTGCGCCCGGCCTGGGCCACGATCTCCGCCTCGCGCTCGTGCTGCTTGGCGTTGAGCACGTCGTGCTGCACGCCGCGCTGCTTGAGCAGCTTGGAGAGCACCTCGCTCTTGGCGATGCTCACGGTGCCCACCAGCACCGGCTGCCCCTTCTTCCAGCGCTCCTCCACGTCGTTGCAGACGGCGGTGAACTTCTCCCGCTCGGTCTTGTAGACGGTGTCCTGGAGGTCCTTGCGCACGTTCTTGCGGTTGGTGGGGATGACCAGCACTTCCAGCTTGTAGATGTTGGCGAACTCGGAGGCCTCGGTGTCGGCGGTGCCGGTCATGCCGGCGAGCTTGGTGTAGAGGCGGAAGTAGTTCTGGAAGGAGACGGTGGCGAGGGTCTGGTTCTCGTTCTCGATCTTGACGTTCTCCTTCGCCTCCACCGCCTGGTGGAGGCCGTCCGACCAGCGCCTGCCGGGCATGAGGCGGCCGGTGAAGTCGTCGACGATGATCACCTCGCCGTCCTTGACCACGTACTCGTGGTCCTTGCGGTAGAGGGTGTGCGCGCGCAGCGCCTGCTCGACGTGGTGGAGGGTCTCGATCTGCTCGGGGTCGTAGAGGTTGGGGACCTCCAGCTTCGCCTCCACCTTCTCCACGCCGTCGTCGGTGAGCACCACCGAGCGCGCCTTCTCGTCCACGGTGAAGTCGCGGTCGCGGATCAGGCCGGGGATGACCTTGTTGATCTTGTAGTACTTGTCGGTGCTCTCCTCGGAGGGGCCGCTGATGATCAGCGGGGTGCGCGCCTCGTCGATGAGGATGGAGTCCACCTCGTCCACGATGGCGTAGTGCAGCTCGCGCTGCACGTAGTCGGAGAGGCGGAACTTCATGTTGTCGCGCAGGTAGTCGAAGCCGAACTCGTTGTTCTGGCCGTAGGTGATGTCGGAGCCGTACTCCTTCTGCCTCTGGCGGTCGGTGAGCCCGTGCACCACCACCCCCGTGGTCAGGCCCAGGTGCCGGTAGAGCCGGCCCATCCACTCGGCGTCGCGCTTGGCCAGGTAGTCGTTCACCGTGACCACGTGCACGCCCTTGCCTTCGAGCGCGTTGAGCACGCAGGGCAGGGTCGCGACCAGCGTCTTGCCCTCGCCGGTCTTCATCTCCGCGATCATGCCCTTGTGCAGGCCCATGCCGCCGATCAGCTGCACGTCGAAGTGGCGCATGCCCAGCGTGCGCACCGAGGCCTCGCGGGTGATCGCGAAGCAGTCGGGCAGGATGCGATCGAGCACCGCCGACTTCTCCTTGGGCGGCGCGTCGGCCACCTCCTTGCGCCAGGCCGCGACCTGCTCGCGCATCTGTCCGTCGGAGAGGGATTTCGCCCAGCCTTCGCGGTCGTTGATGCGGGCGACGAGCGGCTGCATCTTCTTCAGCTCGCGCTGGTTCTTGGTGCCGACGATCTTCTTGAGGACGTAGTCGAACATGGAGTTCCTTGGGTGCTGCGAAGGGTGGGGATTCGCGCGCAGGCGCGGACAAATCTTCGGACTGACCTGGTCTTACGCTGCCGGCGGCGCCTGGCTGGGCGCCGGGCCGGACGGGGAGCGGAAGATCGAGGGCACGCGCGCTTCGGCGGCCTTGCTGGCGCGGCGCTGTGACGGCGCGGCGCGTTGCGCGAACCGCTGCGTTTCATTGCGCGGCGAGGGCGGCGCGTGAGCGGCCGGATCCACCGAGACCGCGGCGGCAGCAGCCGCGAAGGACGCGAACGGCAACGCTCCGGCGGGCGCGAGGCCCACCAGCACTGCCGCACATGCTGCCGCGATCCTGCCGCGCATCCGCTGCCGCTCCGGCTCCGCCGGCGATGCCGGCACGAAGCCGAAGCCTAAGGCCCGCCCGAGGGAAGTCAAGAAGAGGGTTCGCCCGCCCTACTCCTCGAGAATGAACTTGCGGGGATTGTCCGCCATCCCGTTGACCCGCACCTCGTAGTGAAGGTGCGGGCCGGTGCTGCGGCCGGTGTTGCCGACCGCCGCCACGAACTCGCCCCGCTTCACCTTCTCGCCCACCTTGACGTCGATGCGGGAGAGATGGCCGTAGCGAGTCTTCAGGCCGTAGCCGTGGTCGAGCACCAGCACGTGGCCGTAGCCGCCTTCCTGGCCGGCGAACACCACGGTGCCGTCCGCCGGCGCGCGCACCGGCGTGCCCAGCGCGGTGGCCACGTCGATGCCCTCGTGCATCACGCGCTCGCCGGTGTAGGGGTCGAGGCGCACGGAGAAGTCGGACGTGACCCAGCCGCGCACCGGCCAGATGGACGGCGCGGAGGCGAGCAGCGCCTGCTGGTCTTCGAAGTAGCTCTTC
>DASSQZ010000071.1:0-18561 GCA_035702105.1 Myxococcales bacterium
GGTGATCGCCAACCCGAACGAGTTTCCCTCGCGCCGCGCCATGGCGGTGGACGCGCTCGCCGCGGCCGCGCCCGCCCGCGCCCGGCAGCTCCTCGGCGGGGTGGCGCGCGACGAGGCGCAGCCCGCGGTGGTGCGCGTCGCCGCGGTGCACGGGGCGGCGGCGCTGCTGCCGGAGGGTCGCGCGGTCCGCGAGCTGGCGCCGGTGCTGCGCACCGCCAGGAGCGCGGGCCTGCGCGCAGAGGCGGCGGACGCGCTCTCGCGCACCCAGGGCGGCTGCGCCGAGGTGCGCGATCAGGTTGCGCGGGAGAAGCTCGAGCACCGCGCCGCCTTCGAGCGGGCGTTGACGAGGTGCCGCGAGTGATTCCAGCCGGGCTGGCCGGCCGCGTCCGCGCGCTCGGCCGCGAGTTGCCCGGCGCCATCGCGGCGTTCGACGCCGACGGGACCCTCTGGCGCGAGGACGTCGGCGAGGCCTTCCTCCGCCACCTCGTCTCGCTCGGCTGGGTGAAGCTCCCCGGCGGCGGGGATCCGTACCGGGCCTACGAGCGCGCCGTGGATCGCGATCGCGCCGCGGGGTACGCCTACGCGGCCCAGCTCCAGGCGGGGCTGGAAGCGGCCGCCGTGGGCGCGGAAGCGGAGCGGTTCGCCCGTGCCTGGGTGCCGCCCCGCCTCGTCGCCGACGCGCTGGCGCTGCGGGAGCTGTGCGAAGAGGCGGGCCTCGTCCCCATGGCGATCTCCGCGAGCGCCATGCCCATCGTCATCGCCGCCGCGCCTCTCGCCGGCATCCCCCGCGAGCGGTGCCGCGGCATCGAAGTCCGCATCCGCGACGGCAGGTTCACCGACCAGGTCGTTCGACCCATCACGTACGGGGAAGGAAAGGTGGCCGCAGCCGCCGGGGCAGGCCGGCTCGCCCTGGCCTGCGGCGATTCCCTCACCGGCGACCTCGCGATGCTCGATGCCGCGCCCCTTCCGCTGGTGGTGGCGCCGCGGCGGGGTTCTCCACTGGCCGACGAAGCCCGCCGCCGCGGCTGGTCCGTCCTGGCGCAGGACTGAGATGCTCCTGGCGCGCTCCGCGCGCTCAGGCGGGCTTCGCGATCGGATCGACCGCGAGGGGCGTCGCCACCATGCCCAGCCGCCCGGCCGTGTCCAGCGCCGCCGCAGAGGGGAAGCGCAGCACGAACTCCGTCCCCTCGCCCACCCGGCTCTGCACCTCGATGGTGCCGCCGTGGCCCTTCACGATGCGCTGCGAGATGGCCAGCCCCAGCCCGGTGCCCTTGGTCTTCGTCGTGTAGAAGGGGATGAAGATGCGGTCGAGCGCGTCCTCGGGGATGCCGGCGCCGGTGTCCGCGAAGCGGACCTCGATCTGGTCGGCGGAGTAGCGGGGCGTGCTCTCCGAGAGCCCCAGCTCCACCGGCGCGTGCGGCCGGCGCGAGCGCACCGTCAGGCGGCCTCCGTCCGGCATCGCCTGCACAGCGTTGAGCGCCAGGTTGATGAACACCTGCTTGAGCTGCTCCGCGTCTGCGTGCACCGCCGGCAGGTTCGGCGTCAGGTCGAGCTCCAGCGCCACGTTCTGGGGCAGGCTGCTCTCGATCAGCTTCATGGTCTTCCAGAGCACGTCGTTGATGTCGGTGTTCTGGAACTTGCCCGACCCGACGTTGGGGAAGGGCCGCGAATAGTCGAGGAACTGGGCCACCACGCCGTCGAGGCGGTTCACCTCCTCGACGATGATCTGCAGGATCTCCGCGTCGCCGCCCTGGAACTGGCCGGGGTCCAGGTACTGGGCCGCGCCCTTGATGGCGCCGAGCGGATTGCGGATCTCGTGGGCGAGGCCGGCCGCCATTTCGCCCAGCGCCGCCAGCCGGTCGCGCTCCTTCATCTTCTCGTAGAGCCGCGAGTTCTCGATGGTGATGGCCGCCTGGTCGCCGACCTCGAGCATGGCGGCGAGCTCGTCGGAGGCGAAGGCCTCGGGCACCCGGTCGTCGAGCAGGCAGAGGAAGCCCACCACCCGCGCCGACGCCACCAGCGGAATGGTCACGCCGGCCCGCATCGCCGCCATGGCGGCGCCGATCTCGCTCAGCCGGGTACGCTCCTCCGCCAGCGCGCTGGTCTCGGTGTCCGACTCCGGCAGCACCTGCCGCAGCTCGGAGAGCCTGCGCTCCACCAGCTCGACCAGCTGCGCCTTCTGGCCGGTCTGGGCGTTCAGCACCAGCGCGCGCACGGTGGCGGCGTCGATGTAGGGGGTGGGGGCCGGGCCGCGATATTCGAGCCGCCGGTAGCCGAGGCCGTCGTCGGCGAGCAGGTAGATGGAGGCGTGCGTCACCCGCCGCGTCTCGTAGAGGCCGTCCAGAACCACCTGGCCGAGCTCGCGCACGTCGATGATGCCGGCCATGCGCTGGCGCAGCGCCCCGAGCGCCTGCACGAACTCGAAGCGCTCGGCGAAGAAGAAGGCGAGCACCTTCTCCTCCACCTTGGCCTTGAGCGGCTCGAAGAGGATGAGGATGACGAAGGACGCCACCATGGTGTTGAAGAAGAAGAGCCCGGTGGAGGCGCTGCCGGTCCAGCGCACCAGCACGCCGAAGATGAGCGCGAGCACGAGGCCCACGCAGCCGAGCACCACGATCTTGCCGAGGAGCTCGTTGAGATCCAGCAGCCGGTGGCGCTGGATGGTCTGCGAGAGGAAGTAGAGGTAGATGGTCATCGCCACGTTGGCGAAGGGCGGCGGCGGCCAGCCCGCCACGCGGATGAGCAGCTCACCAAAGGTGAGCCCCACGCACAGCGCCGCACCCACCCAGAGGTAGAAGAGGCGCGCCCGCTCGGTTCGCGACGCCGCCCGCCGCATGCGCGCGTAGAGCAGGCTGACCGCGGCGGTGAGCTGGATGAAGACCGCCGCCGACGCGGTCACGCGCGCCGCAGGAATCATCGCCAGCGGCGAGACGGCGACGGCCGCCACCGCCAGCGCGGTGCCTGTGGCAAAACGCCGCAAGCCGATGACCCGGCCCGCGGATTCACCCTGGAATTCGACGATGAAGCCCAAGACCGCCACCGGGATGAACGCCGCCGCGCCCAGGGTGAGCCGCAGCGCCCAGGGGCGCCCGCTGCCGAGGATCCCGTAGAGGAAATCGCCGATCTGGTAGGCGAGCAGCGAGACGTTCAGGAGCGCGAACGCGGTCCAGAGGCGCGTGCGCCCCCGGCGCAGCAGCATGGCGAGCGCCAGGGCGAGGCACACCACGGCTGCGAGCAACGCGCTCTGTGTCCGTGCATCCACCGTGCGGACGTTAACACGCCAGGTCGGGGAATCCTTAGCGTGTGCGCGGCGGTTTGCCGACTGGACGAGAACCCCCTGCGATGCCACATTCAGTCGAGCGAGCGAGCCCCCGGATGATCCCCCGCCTTTCCATCCTGGCCGTGACGGCCCTCTGCGTGGCCTGGGTGCCTGCGCAGTCGGACGCGCTCGCGGGGGACAGTTCCGACGACGCGGTGGAGGTGGGCCCGGCCATCGGCGACGCGCAGCTTGCCCCCTACGCCGCCACCGACCCGCGGATGCGCTTCGTCAAGGCGCTGGCGCTCCGGCCCGAGCGGCCCGGCGCGGCGAGGGCCCTCTTCGAGAAGATCGCGCTGGAGGGCGGGCCGCTTTCGGACCGGGCCCTGCACATGGCCGCGCTCTGCGCCATCGACCAGGGCGACGGCGCCGCCGCCGAGCGCCTCCTGGGCCAGGTCTCGCTGCGCTACGTCGACGAGGACCAGGTGCTGCTCGAGCGCGCCCGGCAGGTGTTGCAGGGTCGGGCGGCGGGGCCGCGCACGGCGGCGCGGGTCGAGGAGATCCTGCAGCCCATCTTCGCCGGCAAGGTGCGCGCGGACGTGGCCTCCGCGCACCTGATCGCGGGCGATGCGCAGCACGCCGCGGGCGCCCGGGACAAGGCGCGGACGCACTGGCGCGCGGCCTGGGTGGAGCATCCGCTCTCCGCCGCCGCCGACTCGGCGCGGCAGCGCGAGGCATCGCTCGGCGCCGGTCCCCCCATCGCGCCGCAGTTGCTCCTCCGGCGCGCGGAGATCCTGCTCGAGGCGCACCGCAACCACGAGGCGCTGGACCAGCTGGCGCGCATCCCGGTGCAGTCGCTCTGCAGGGGCGGTTGCCCTGGCGACCGCAGCCCGGGCGGCTTCCTCAAGTCGGCGCTGGAGGCGTTGGGGGCGCTTCCCGCCGAGCACGAGCCGACGCCGGAGGACGTGGACCGCAGCCCCCCGCAGCCCGCCGATGCGCTCGCCTGCAGGGTGAAGCTCGATCAGGGCCGCGCCCTGCGCAAGGAGCACGAATACTCGCGCGCCCGCACCGCGCTGGCGCCGGTGGTGCTGCGCTGCGACGACCCGGACGTGCGGGCGAAGGCGCTGTACGTGCTGGCGCAGCTCGAGACCCTGACGGGCAAGCCCACCGCGGGCGCGCTGTGGGAGGCGCTCTCGCGCAGGTACCCGCGATCCTCTCTCGCCGACGACGCCATCTACAACCAGGCCGTCGCCGCCCGCCGCGCCGGGGATCTGGAGAAGGAACGCGCGCTCCTGCGCGACGTGGTCGACCACTACCTCGACGGCGACCTGCGCGCAGAGGCGCTCTTCCGGCTCTTCTGGTCCTACCGGTCGCAGGGCAAGGCGCGGGAAGGGTTGCTCTGGCTCGACCAGCTCGCGGCGCACCCCGACTCCGACGGCTACGACGAGGAGCGCGCCCGGTACTGGCGCGCGCGCACGCTGCTGGAAGGCGAGGCCGGGCAGAGCGAGCTGGCGAAAGCGGCGGCGCATGAAGCCGCCCGCGCCGACCTGACCTGGCTGGTTTCGGAGCGGCCGCTCACCTACTACGGCCTGCTCGCCCACGGGCGGCTCGCCGAGCTGGATCCGGAGCGCACCCGCGCCATCGACGAGGCGCAGGATCGGCTGGTCCAGACGCCCGCCCCGCGCGCGCTGCACGCGGGCGCGCTGGTGCGCGATCCGCACCTGCTCGCCGCCATCGAGCTCATCAGGCTGGGACTCAAGCCCGAGGCGGCGCACGAGCTGAACGCCGTGGACCGCTCCCCCGCCCGCGATGCGGGAGAGGCGGGCTACGAACCGCTCACGCTGCTGGCAGAGCTCTACGCGCGGGCGGGAGACCTCCGCAACGCGCATTCGCTCGTGCGCACCGACCTGCGGGCGCTCTTGCGAAGGCCGGCCTCCGCGCTTGCGCTCCATGCCGAGGCGCTCGCGTATCCGCTCGCCTTCCGCGAGCAGATCTCCCGCGTCTCGCAGGGCGCTGCCATTCCGCCCGACCTCCTGCAGGCCCTGATGCGCGAGGAGAGCGCCCTCGACCCGCGCGCGCTCTCGCCCACGGGAGCGGTGGGCCTGACGCAGTTGATGCCCTCGACCGCCCGCGCGCTCGCGCGCAAGCTCAAGCTGCACGGATACCAGACCGCGCGCCTCGTCGATCCGGATCTGAACATCCGCATCGGCGGCGCCTACCTGGGCGAGCTCTACGCCCGCTTCCAGCATCCGGCGCTGGCGCTCGCCTCGTACAACGCCGGACCCGGCGCGGTCTCCGGCTGGCTGAAGGCGCGGGGCACGTTGCCGCTGGATGCCTTCGTGGAGGAGATCCCGCTGGAGGAGACGCGCGGCTACGTGAAGCGCTGCCTGCGCAGTTTCGCCGCCTACCAGTTCCTCTACTCGAACGGCCACACGCCGGCGCTGGGGCAGACGCTGGCGGCGCGATAGGCCCCTTCGCGTCCGCCCCGCGGCGGGCGCGGGACGGCAGCGGATTTGGCAGTGCGGTCCGGGCCGCTTAATCTCCGGCCGTGAACGAGCGCCTGCGCAGCCTTCCCTCCGTGGACGAGGTGCTGGCCCGCCCCTCCGTGCGCGCACTGGCGGCCCGCGTGGGCAGGGCGGCGGCAAAGGCGGCCGTGCGCGCAGCCATCGCCGAGGCCCGGGAGCGCCTGCAGGCGGGCGCCGCCGCAGGCGTTGGGGTTTCCGACGCGCGGGTGCTGGAACTGGGGGCCCTGGAAGCGGCTCCGCGCCTGCGCCGCGTGATCAACGCGACCGGAGTGGTGCTGCACACCAACCTGGGTCGGGCTCCGCTGCACGCCGAGGCCATCGCGCGGGTGGCGGAGGTGGCCGCCGGCTATTCCAACCTCGAGATCGATCTGCAGAGCGGCCGGCGCGGCCACCGCAGCGCGCACGTGGAGCCGCTGCTCTGCGAGCTGTTCTCCTGCGAGGCGGCGCACGTGGTCAACAACTGCGCCGGGGCCACGCTGCTGGCGCTGGGCGCGCTGGGGCGGGGCGGCGCGGCGGTCGTCTCGCGCGGAGAGCTGGTCGAGATCGGCGGCGGCTTCCGGGTCCCCGAGATCCTCCAGCAGTCGGGCTGCACGCTGGTCGAGGTGGGCACCACCAACCGGACCCGCCTCGCCGACTACGCCGCCGCGCTCGAGGCCCATCCCCGCGCTCTCATCCTGCGGGTGCACCGGTCCAACTTCGCGCTGGTGGGGTTCACCGAGATGCCGCAGGTGTCCGAGCTGGCGGCGCTGGCGCGCGGGAGCGGCGCCCGCCTCGTCCACGATCTCGGCAGCGGCGCCCTCGACCCGGCGCTGGGCGAGTTCACCGCGGTCCAGAGCCTGCGCGAGGGAGCAGACCTGGTGCTCGTCTCCGGGGACAAGCTGCTCGGCGGCCCGCAAGCGGGCATCGTGCTCGGCAGGCGCGAGCTGGTGGATGCCTGCCGGCGCCATCCCCTCAGCCGCGCGCTGCGGGCGGACCGCATGCTCCTCGCCGCGCTGGAGGCCACCCTGCGCCTCTACCGCGACGGCAGGGCCGCCGAGCTTCCCGCGCTGGCCGCCATCCACGCCTCGCCTGCCGAGCTGCGGCAGAGGGCGACGCGGCTTGCCCTCGACCTTCAGCAGCGCGGCGTCGGCTGCTCGGTCGTCGAGACGGAAGGCGAGGTGGGCGGGGGCTCGCTCCCGCTGCGCAAGCTACCGGGCGCCGGCGTGGCCCTGGTGGGAGAACCGGCCACCCTCACCGCGGCGCTGCGCGAGGGCACGCCTCCGGTGATCGCGGTCGTCCGCGAGGGCAGGGTGGTTCTCGACGTGCGTTGCGTCCCGGACACGGCGGACCTGGCGCCGGCCGTCGCCGCGGCTGCCGCGCGTGCAGCCGGGCCAAAAGGCGCTAAACTAGATGGGATGCCCGAAGGGAGCGTCTCGCCTGCAGAGTCGCCTGGGGACGGGAGCGATGCCCCGCCCGGAACGGAGGTGTAGTTGGTGCTGTCGACGAGCGTGCTGGTCCTCAACCGCCTGTACCAGCCTGTGCACGTCACCTCCGTGCGCCGCGCGCTCATCCTGCTCTATCGCGGCGCCGCCAAGGCGGTGGACGAGCAGTACCAGACCTTCGACTTCGAGAGCTGGGCCGAGCTGTCGGCGGCGGTCCACGAAGAGTCCATCGGCACCACGCGCAAGCGCATCCGCGTTCCCCGCGTCATCCTGCTGCAGGCGTACGACCACCTGCCTCGCGCCCGCGTGCGCTTCAGCCGCCTCAACATCTACGCGCGCGACCGCAACACCTGCCAGTACTGCGGGCGGCGCCCGGCCCGCGCCGAGCTGAACCTCGACCACGTCATCCCCCGCAGCCGCGGCGGCGTGACCAGCTGGGAGAACGTGGTCTGCTCGTGCGTGCCGTGCAACCTGCGCAAGGGCGGGCGCACTCCGGACGAGGCGCACATGCGGCTCTTGCGGCTGCCGGTGCGTCCGCGCTGGACGCCGTTCTTCCGCGGGCCGCCCAGAAGCGGCGCCTTCTACCAGCAGTGGCTCCCGTTCCTCACGCTCTCCGACATGGCCTACTGGCACACCGAGCTGGCCGAGTAGCCGCAGGAGCATGACGCTGGCGCGGGCATGCGATAGATTGCCTCCATGGCATTGATTGAAACGCCCGAGGCCGCCAATCGCCTGGCCCGCGCCATCGCCTCCGACCTGTCGCTCTACAACGAGGCGAAGATCAAGGAAGGCATCGAGAACGACACCTTCTTCTCGGTCCTCCAGGACGAGATCGCCGAGGGGCGCGCCCACTACGAGAGCCGGGTGGATCCCAAGATGCTCGGCAGCACCAACTTCTACGACCGGGCACTCGTCGACGTGATCCTCGCGCGCAAGGGCCACATCAAGTCGAAGATCTGGTGAGCCCGCGCGGTCGCCCCTCGCGGCGGCAGCGCGAGCGGCGGGCAGCCGCGCCCGGTCCCACCTCGGAGGAGCACAGCTTCGTCGTGCCCGCGTCGGGCGAGAGGCTGGACAAGCTGGTGGCGGCCCGCCTTCCCCACCTCTCCCGCGCCCGCGCCCAGCAGCTCATCGCCGCAGGGCTGGTGGACGTGGACGGCGCCGCCGCCGTCGCCTCGGCGCGACCTCGCGCGGGGGCCTCGGTGCGCGTTCGCGTCCCCGAGGTGACCGCGGCGCGGCTGCATCCGGTGCGGCTGGACCTGCCCGTCCTCTACGACGACGCGCACATCCTGGTCATCGACAAGCCCGCAGGCCTCGCGGTGCATCCGGGCGCGGGAGGCGAGGAGGCCACCATCGTGCACGGCCTGCTCCATCAAGTGTCCGACCTGCGCGGCGTGGGAGGCGAGCTGCGCCCCGGCATCGTGCACCGGCTGGACAAGGACACCTCGGGGTGCCTGGTGGTGGCGAAGACCGAGCCGGCGCTGCGCGCGCTGCAGGCGGCGTTCAAGGCCCGCGAGGTCGAGAAGCGCTATCTGGCCCTGGTGCACGGGTCTCCGCCGGACCGGGGCGTGCTGGACACGACCTACGGCAGGCATCCGGTGCACCGCAAGCGGTTCTCCTCGCGGGTGCGGGAGGGAAAGCGGGCGATCACCCGGTTCCGCGTGCTCGGGCGCGGCCCCGGCGCCGCGCTCCTCGACGTCGAGCTGCTCACCGGCCGCACGCACCAGATCCGCGCGCACTTCGCCGACCAGGGCTGGCCGCTCTTCGGCGACGCGCTCTACGGCGGCACCCGCAAGGAGGGGCCACAGGCCCCCGAGGCGGTCCGGCGCGCCGCGGCGGCATTGGGGCGCCAGGGGCTGCACGCGTTCCGCCTCACGTTCGCGCACCCGATCAGCGGCGCGCAGGTGGAGTGCGAGGCCCCGCTTCCGGCGGATCTGAAGGCGGCGTTGCGGGAGCTGGGGTTATCCTCGGCGACGTGAGCCTCGACGCCAAGGTACCCGCGCTGCTGGAGCGGGCCCGCGCGCTCTTGCGGCTGCCCGGCGGCCCCTCCGGCGACCTCTCGCCCGCCGAGGTGGCCGTTGCCGCTCGCGCGGTGCTGGAGCTGCACGAGGGGCTGGTGGGCCGCCGCACCCTGGCGAGGCCGCAGACCTACGAGGGCGCGCACCTCGGCGCGTATCTGCTCTGGTGGTGGCCGCAGACGTGGGTCAAGACGCAGGCCGCGCTGCGCATGGTCGCCTTGCCGCGCTCCCCGCGCATTCTCGACCTGGGCGCCGGCCCCGGGCCGGCGGCGCTGGCTGCGCTCGACGCCCTCGGCGGGGAGGCCACCTGTTTCGATGCCAGCGAACCGGCGCTCGCGGAGGCCCGCGCGCTGGGAATCCGCCAGACGGCGCGGAGGCTGCCCGTCGAGGCCTTCGACGTGGTGCTGGCGGCGAACGTGCTCTCCGAGCTGGGCGACCCTCTCGCGATCCTGCGCAGGCTCTCCGGCATCGTGGTGCTGATCGAGCCCGCGCTCCGCGAGACCGGGCGCGCCCTCCTCCAGATCCGCGACGCGCTCGTCGGGGAGGGCTGGAGCACGCTCGCGCCCTGCCTGACGCAGAAGCCCTGCCCGGCGCTGGCCTCGCCGAGGGACTGGTGCACGGCGGAGGTGCGCTGGAATCCGCCTTGGTATTTCCGCAGGCTCGCCGATGCGACGGGCCTCCGCGCCGACGAGATGATCTCCTTCGCGCCGCTGATCGTTTCGCGCTCCGCCCCGCTGCAGCCGCCCATGGACACGTGGCGCGTGGTGGGCGCTCCGCCGCCCGAGAACGGGAAGAAACGGCTCTGGGTGTGCAGCGACGAAGGCCGGCTTCCGCTGGTGCGGCTGGACCGGCACGCGGCGCCGCAGAACGCGGCCTTCGACGAGCTGAGGCGCGGCGACCTGGTGCGATTGCGCGGTACCGAACGGCGCGGGGACGGCCTGCGCGTCGGTCCGGGCAGCAGCGTGGAGAGCCCCTGAACGTTCGCGACCGGAGGCGGATGCGCTTCTGCCCGCGCCGTGCTCGCTTGCGCGCCCATGGATCCGCCCCGTGGACCGTGCATCCTGGCGTTCTGCGCCGTAGCCCCGCGCATCGAAGATGCGTTTCGCGCGGAGTTGCGCGGCCTGGGCGCCTCGCTCCTCCTGCTCTCGCCGGAAACCGGCGTGCTGCTCGCCGCGGACGACGACCCGCGCGAGGTGGGCCCGCAGCCCGCGCTCTGGAGCGCGCACGGCGCCGGGTCGGCCGCGCTCACGGTGGTGCTCCTCGACGAGCGCCACCGCGTGCGGCTGCGGCGCGAGGCGCCGGAAGCGGTGGGAACGCTGCTCTCCGCGATCCGCGCCGCCGGCCGCGCCGTGCGCGAGGCGCCGCGCGGCCTGGGCAGGCGCGAGCTGATGGTCAACAGTCTCGCCGTCGCTCTCGGCGCTGCCGCTCTCCATGCATGCGCATCGCCGGCGCCGCGGCCGCAGCCGGCGGGCCTCGCCGCCGCGGGTCCGGGCATGGTCGAGGTCAACCTGACGGTGAACGGCGAGAAGCGGACGTTGCGCCTGGAGCCGCGGGTGGTGCTGCTCGATGCCCTGCGCGAGGACCTGGGCCTGACCGGCGCCAAGAAGGGCTGCGACATGGGCCAGTGCGGCGCCTGCACCGTGCTGGTGGACGGGCAGCGGGTGAACTCCTGCCTCAAGCTGGTCGCGCAGCTCGAAGGCAGGAGCGTCACCACCATCGAGGGACTCGCGCATGGCGCGGACCTGCACCCGATGCAGCAGGCCTTCCTCGACGAGGACGCCTTCCAGTGCGGCTACTGCACGCCGGGGCAGATCCTCTCCGCCGTCGCCCTGCTGGATGAAGGCAAGCCCACCTCCGACGACGACATCCGCGAGCGCATGAGCGGGAACATCTGCCGCTGTGGCGCATACCCCAACATCGTCGCCGCCGTGCGCTCGGCGGCGCGGAGGGCCTGACCATGCGCCTCTTCTCCTTCCAGCGGGCGGGCGGCGTTCCCGAGGCGGTGGCCGCGGGGCAGGGGGCGGCGTTCCTCGCGGGGGGGACCAACCTCGTCGACCTGATGAAGCTGGAGGTGCTGAACCCGGAGCGCGTGGTGGACGTCTCCGGCCTCGACCTCACCGGCATCGAGGTGACCGGGGACGCGCTGCACCTCGGGGCCCTGGCCACCAACACCGCCGTGGCCGGGCACGCCGAGGTGCGCAGGCGCGCCCCGGGCCTCTGCGAGGCGCTGCTCTCGGGCGCATCGCCGCAGCTTCGCAACGCCGCCACCGTGGGCGGAAACCTCCTCCAGCGCACGCGCTGCGCGTACTACCGGGACCTGGGCACGCGCTGCAACAAGCGCGAGCCCGGCGCCGGCTGCGACGCGATGGAGGGCTGGACCCGCATGCACGCCATCCTCGGCACCAGCGACCGGTGCATCGCCGCGCACCCCTCCGACATGTGCGTGGCGCTCTACGCGCTCGCCGCCGTGGTCCGCATCCGCGGTTCCAGGGGCGAGCGGCAGTTGCCCGTCTCCGACCTGCACCTCCTGCCCGGCGAGCATCCGGAGCGCGAGTTCGCGCTCGAGCCGGGAGAGCTGATCACGCAGGTGCGGGTGCCGCTCGGCCCACTCGCCGCGCGCCTGCGCTACGTTAAGGTGCGCGACCGGCAGTCGTACGCTTTCGCGCTCGCCTCCTGCGCCGCCGCCGTGCAGGTCGAGGGGGGCGTGATCCGCGATGCGCACTTCGCGCTCGGCGGCGTGGGCACGAAGCCGTGGCGCGTCGCCGAGGCGGAGGTGTCGCTGCTCGGGCGGCCGGCGACGAGGGATTCCTTCGCGCGAGCGGCGGACCTGGCGCTCCGCGGCGCGCGACCGCGGCGCGACAACGCCTTCAAGGTGGAGCTGGCAAGGCGCACCGCGATCCGCGCGATGTCCCTGAGCGCGGGAGGCGCGGCATGAGCCAGGACGTCGGCAAGCCCTATCTCCGCGCCGACGGCCGGGCCAAGGTCACCGGCGAGGCGCGCTACTCATACGAGTGGCCCGCTGCAGGCGTCGCCCATGGCGTGCTGGTGACCAGCAACGTGGCCCGCGGGCGGATCGTGGGCATCGACGCCGCCGCGGCCGCCGCCGAGCCCGGCGTCATCGCCGTGATCACCCCGTTCAACGCCATGCGGCTGCCGGGCGGCGCGGCGCCGGCGGACCGGGGCGACCGGGTGGTGCAGGTGCTGCAGGACGACCGCATCCTCTACAGCAACCAGCCGGTGGCGGTGGCGGTGGCCGATACCTTCGAGCGCGCGCTGCACGCCGCGCTGCTCGTCGGGGTGCGCGCGGAGGCTGCCCCGGCGACGGTGCGGATGGAGGACGAGCTCGCCAACGCCTTCCCGCACGACATCCAGAACGCGTCGGGCGGCCAGCCGGCCGACCAGCTTCGCGGCGACGTGGACCAGGCGCTGCGCGGCGCCGAGCACAGGCTGGAAGCGCTCTACGAGACGCCGCCCGAGACTCACAATCCGATGGAGCCGCATGCAACGCTGGCGGCGTGGAGCGGCGACCGGCTCACGGCGTACGACGCGACGCAGGGCATCTTCGGCGTGCGCAAGAAGCTGGCCCATGCCTTCGCCGTGCCGCTCGAGAACGTGCGCGTGATCACCAAGTTCGTTGGCGGCGGCTTCGGCTGCAAGGGCTCCGCCTGGTCGCACGTGGTCATCGCCGCGCTGGCGGCGCGGCAACTGGGCCGGCCGGTGAAGATCGCCCTCACCCGTCCGCAGATGTTCGGCATGGTCGGGGGCCGTCCGCACACCCGCCAGAAGCTCGCCGCCGCGGCCACCCGCGACGGCAGGCTCATCGCCCTGCGCCACGAGAGCACCTCCACCACCTCGCGCTTCGACGACTTCCTCGAGCCCGCGGCGCTGGTCTCGCGGCACCAGTACCGCTGCGACAACGTGGAGACCAAGCACCGGCTGGTGCGCCTGGACATCGGCACGCCGACCTACATGCGGGCGCCCGGCGAGTCGAGCGGCAGCTTCGCCCTGGAGTCCGCCATCGACGAGCTCGCGCACGAGCTGGGCATCGACCCGCTGGAGTTCCGGCTGAAGAACTACGCGGAGATCGATCCCACCGAGGGCAAGCCGTTCTCCAGCAAATCGCTGCGCCGCTGCTACCAGATGGGCGCGCAGCGCTTCGGCTGGGAGAAGCGCAACCGCACTCCGCGGAGCGCGGTGCGGGACGGGATGCTGGTGGGCATGGGAATGGCCACCGCCTCCTATCCCGCCAACTTCACCCGGGCCTCGGCGCTGGCGCGCATGAATCCGGACGGAAGCGTGCTGGTGCAGAGCGGGGCGGTGGACATCGGGGGCGGCACCTCTACGGTGATGGCGCAGGTGGCGGCCGAGACGCTGGGCGTTCCCTACGAGAAGGTGAAGTTCGACCTTGGCGACACGCAGATGCCGGAGGCGCCGCGCTCGGGCGGGTCGATCACCGCGGCCAGCGTCGCCTCGGCGGTGGAGGCCGCCTGCAGAAATCTCAAGCAGAAGCTGGCCGCGGCGGGCGGGAGGCTCACCGCGCCGGTGGAGGCGCGCGGCGAGGTCGCGCCTTCCGAAGAGAGGAAGAAGTTCTCGCTGCATTCGTTCGGCGCGGACTTCGCCGAGGTGGAGGTCGACCCGGAGCTGGGCATGGTGCGGGTGGTGCGGCTGGTCGGAGCCTTCGCCGCCGGGCGCATCCTCAACGCGCGGCTCGCCCGCAGCCAGTTCATGGGCGGCATGGTCTGGGGCATCGGCATGGCGCTGCACGAGCACAGCGTCTACGACCAGAAGCTGGGAAGGATCATGACCCGCGACCTGGCCGACTACCACGTGCCCTCGCACAAGGACGTGGTGGAGGTCGATCCCCTCTTCATCCCGGTGGAGGAGGACGCGCACGTGGATCCTGCCGGCGTGAAGGGCATCGGGGAGATCGGCATCACCGGCGTGGCCGCGGCGGTCGCCAACGCCGTCTTCAACGCCACCGGCAAGCGGGTCCGCAGCCTTCCCATCACCCCGGACAAGCTGTTGTAGATTCCCCCGCGTGCAGCGGCTCGTGGTCATCGCCGGCCCGACCGCGTCGGGAAAGACGGCGCTCGCGGTCGCGCTGGCCGGGCGGCTGGGCGCGGAGATCGTCTCCGCCGACTCGCAGCAGTGCTACCGCGGCCTCGACGCGGGCACGGCCAAGCCGACCGCCGAGGAACGGCGCCGCGCGCCGCACCACCTGCTCGACGTGGCCGATCCCGAAGACCAGCTCGACGCCAGGCGCTTCGTGCGGCTCGCGGACGCAGCCATCGCGGAGATCTCCGCCCGGGGCAAGCGGGTCATCGTCGCCGGCGGGACGGGGCTGTGGATCCGCGCGCTCCTGCGCGGCCTGGTCGAGGCGCCCGGCGCCTCGCCGGACTTCCGCGCGGCCCTGCGCGAGGAGTTCGAGGCCCGGGGCGTGCCCGCGGTCCACCAGCGGCTCGCGGCCGTGGATGCCGAGGCCGCGGCGCGGATCCTGCCCAACGACCGCGTCCGCATCGAGCGCGCGCTCGAGGTCCACGCGCTCTCCGGCCGCCCGCTCAGCGAGCTCCAGCGCGAGCATCGGTTCGCCGAGCCGCGCTACCTGGCGATGACGCTCTTCCTCGATCCACCGCGCGAGGTGCTCCGCGAGCGGATCGAGGCGCGGACGCGCCACATGTTCGCGGAGGGCGCCCTGCGGCGCGAGACCGAGTGGCTGCTCGCCCGCGGCGCCACCCGCGCCCTCGGGATCATCGGCTATGCGGAGATGGCCGAGGCGCTGCGCAGCGGAGACTTCGCCGCCGCCGAAGAGCGGACGCGGGCGCGCACCTGGCAGTACGCCAGGCGCCAGCGCACCTGGTTCGCCAAAGACGCAGGCCCGCCGGTGGGTTGGCCCTTCGACGCGCTGCGCCTTTGCGACGCCGCCGCGCGGTGGTACGAGGGCGCCCCCTCGGCGGACCAGCCCTGAGGAGCGCCGAGCATCGGGAGCCGGAGCATTGGTGAAAGGGTCGATGGCCACGTACGCGCTGGATTTCGAGAAGCCGCTGCTCGAGCTGGAGACCAAGCTCGCGGAGCTGAAGAGGCACGCTGCCACCGGCACCAGCCCGGGCAGGGAGGATGCGCTCGACGGCGAGATCCGCCGCCTGGAGCGGAGGTGCGCGCGCCTGCAGCAGGAGATCTTCAACGAGCTCTCCCGCTGGCAGGTGGTCCAGCTCTCGCGCCACCCGAACCGGCCCTACATGCTCGACTACGTGCACCGGCTCTTCACCGACTTCATGGAGCTCCACGGCGACCGCTCCTTCGCCGACGACCAGGCGCTGGTGGGCGGCCTCGCGCGCTTCGACGGCGAGGCGGTGATGGTGGTGGGACAGCAGAAGGGCCGCTCCACCAAGGAAAACATCCTCCGCAGCTTCGGGATGCCGCGGCCCGAGGGCTACCGCAAGGCGCTGCGCCTGATGAAGCTGGCGGAGCGCTTCGGCCGGCCGGTGATCGCGTTCATCGACACGCCCGGCGCCTACCCGGGCATCGACGCGGAGGAGCGCGGGCAGGCGGAGGCCATCGCCGTCTGCCTAGAGGAGATGGCGGCCCTTCAAGTTCCGGTCATCTCGGTGGTCATCGGCGAGGGAGGATCCGGCGGCGCATTGGCCATCGGCGTCTGCAACCGGCTCCTGATGCTGCAGTACAGCTGGTACTCGGTCATCTCGCCGGAATCCTGCGCGGCCATCCTCTACCGCGACGCCAGCAAGGGGGAGAGGGCGGCGGAAGCGCTGAAGCTCACCGCGCGCGACGCCTTCGACATGGGCATCGTCGATCAGCTGGTGGAGGAAGCGCCCGGAGGCGCGCACCGCGATCCGGACCTCACCGCGCAGAACCTGGGCGCGGCGTTGCGCAAGCACCTGCGCGAGCTGCGCCAGCTGCGGCCCGGCGGCGTGGTCGACGACCGCTACAACAAGTTCCGCCGCATGGGCCCCATCACCGAGCCGCAGACGCCCGCGCGCGCGGAGCAGGGGCGCTGACGGAGTCGCCCGAGAGCGCCGCGCTCAGAACGGCACCTCGATCGTCGAGCGTAGCGGGCCGAAGCTGCGCACCCGCCTACTTGCTGGCCAGATCCTGCGCGATGGTGCCGATGAACATGTCGGCCTTGACGAAGCCGTTGCCCCACGACGCCCAGGGCGCGAGCACGTTTTCCTTGCGCAGCTGCTCGACCGACTTGCCGGAGGCCAGGCCCTTTCGCACCGCGTCCACGGTCTCCGCCAGCATCGCGCGGTACTTGCGCAGCTCGGCGACGCCGCTCACCGGACCGTGCCCCGGGATGATCCTCGCGTCGGCCGGGATCTGTCCGAGGATCACGTCGAGCGACTCGATCAGCTTCACCACGCTTCCGCCGCTCTCCAGATCGACGAAGGGGAACATGCCGGAGAAGTAGTCGTCGCCCATGTGCACCACGTTGCTCCTGGTGAACCAGATCACGCTGTCGCCGTCGGTGTGCCCGCGGCCGGGGTGGATGGCGCGGATCTCCTCTCCGTTCCACCAGAGCGAGAGGCCCTGCTCGAAGGTGACGATGGGCAGCGCCGCGGCAGGAGCCGGAGGTATCTCACGGTCCATGATCCTGCCGCCGGCCTGCAGGCGCTTGCGCACGTTGGCCTGGGCGAGGATGGTGGCGGTGTCGGCGAACCCGGCGTTTCCGCCGGTGTGGTCGCCATGCCAGTGCGTGTTGATGACGAAGCGCACCGGCCTGGGCGAGAGCTTCTGCAGCGCCGCATGGATCTTCGGCGAGAGCGGGGCGAACTGGTCGTCGACGATCGCCACCCCTTCCTCGCCCACGGTCGCGCCGATGTTGCCGCCTGCGCCGGTCAGGACCCAGACGTTTCCCGCCACCTTCGTGGCCTTGATCTCCACCTTGGAGAAGTCCTGCTGCTGGGCGAGCGCGCTGGTCGCCGCGAGGAGGAACAAGACGAGGATTCGCATGGGAGCCCACGATAGCAAACGCCTGCCCGCTTGTCCGCCCTGCGGCACTAGCCACCCAGCGCCCGGAGCGCACAGCTTGCGGCCATCATGGAGCCACTCGCGCTCACGGCCCTTGCCGCCCTCGCCTTCGCCTTCTTCCTGCGCCGCCCTGGGGCCTTCTTCCCGGCGCTGGTGTCGGAAGGGTCGGTCCGCGCGCCGGCGCCCCGCATGCCCGGCGACGAGGACGAGCAGCTTCCCGAGACCGATCGCGCGCCGCGGCAGTGGCTGCCCTGGGCTGTTGCGGCGGTGGCGGTGGTACGGGTAGCGCTCCTCTTGACGCTGCGCGCGTAGCGGTGCGCGTGGTATGTCGCGCTGCGTGAGCGCGCCCATCGTCGCCATCGACGGGCCTGCGGGAGCAGGCAAGAGCACGGTCGCCCGGCAGCTCGCCCGCCGGCTCGGGTTCAGCATGATCGACACCGGCGCTATCTACCGGTCGGTCGCGCTGGAAGCGCTGCGCCGGGGCATCGCCTGGGACGACGACGAGGCGCTGCGCCAGATGCTGGTGGAGGGCCTGGGCCTCGAGTTCCGGGGCGACCGTGTGCTCCTGCACGGCGGGGACGTGAGCGAGGCCATCCGCACTCCGGAGATCAGCCGCGGAGCCAGCGTGGTCTCGGCCCGGCCGGTGGTGCGCAAGGAGCTGCTCCAGCTTCAACGGAACCTCGGCCGCGCCGCGACGCGCGGTGCCGTGCTGGAGGGGCGCGACATCGGCACCGTGGTCTTCCCCGACGCCGAGGTGAAATTCTTCCTCACCGCGTCGGACGAGGCGCGGGCCGGCCGCCGGCACGCGGAGCTGCTGGAGCGGGGCCTCTCCGTTCCCCTCTCCGAGGTCCTGGCGGACCAGCGCCGCCGCGACCGGGACGACAGCGAGCGGGCCATCGCCCCCCTGCGTCCCGCGGACGACGCCATCCGCGTGGAGACCACCGGGCTGGACCTGAACGAGGTGGTGGAGCGCTGCTTTCGCGAAGCATTTGCGCGCCTCACGCATCTGAAATCCGGGCAGTCTTGACACTCCGAGGGGTGTTCAGTAGGGTCCGCCCCCGCTTTCCAGGGGCAGTCGACCACCTTCCCGCCGCTTGCCATCACTCCCCGTGGCGTGCGGCGCCTCACCATTCAGGGGGCGCAGTGACAAAGAATCGCAGGCAAACCTTTACATGGCGAATCCGCAAACTGATCTGATCGGCGGCGAGGAAGAGAATTTCGCCGCCATGCTCGAAGAGTCCTTCAAGGGGAAGGGCACCGCCAAAGGCGGCGAGCTGAAAGAGAACGAAATCGTCCGCGGCACCGTGGTGCAGCTCACCAAGGACTACGCGGTCGTGGACATCGGCTACAAGAGCGAAGGC
>DASSQZ010000072.1:0-19321 GCA_035702105.1 Myxococcales bacterium
CTCGGACGGCTCGAGGGAGACGAGGTCCTCCTTGCCGAGCGGGTCCTCCGGGTGCTGCGGCTTGCTGTTCGGGCCCACGCCGGTGGTGCGGAAGACGACCTGGTGCTCTTCCATGTGGATGTGCATCGGGTGCGTCCAGCCGCCGCCGCCGTTGTTGATGCCCCACAGCTCGAACGCGCCCTGGGTTGGTGCGTAGAGCGGGTTGAGCGGGTCGAACTGGAGGTTGTTGATCAACCACTCGGTCTCACCGCCGCCGCTGCCCCGCACCAGCGTGAAGTCCATGTTCTCGAGCTTCGGGTCGGTGTTGCCGATGAACGGCGGGATGTGGCGGGTGCGCAGCACCTTGTTCGGGTTGAAGACGCCGCCGCCCGCGTTGTTCTTCACGTTCGTGGGCACCGGGGTGAGGCCCGGATCGCTGTTGTCCGCCGTGAGCTGGTTGCTGCCGATGATGAACTTGATCAGGGGCACCGCGAACGCGCCGCCCATGCTCAGGTTGCCGTTCTGCTGGCGGCCGTCGACCATCACGGCGGTGTTGACCATGTAGATGACGTCGCCTGCCTTGGTCGGCGCGCCGGTCATGTACACCCCGAAGTCGACCACGAACTCACGCCGCTTGGCCGGCCAGATGTCGATGAAGTCGACCAGGGTCGGATTGGGCAACAGGCCGCCGCCGGAGGCGATCTGCGTCATCTTCATGCACTGCGGCGGGACCACCCAGTTGTTCTTGTTGTCCTTGAAGCCCCACTGGCCCTGTCCCTGGACCGGGTTGGAGCCGTTCGCCTTGGTCATGGGGGCCAGCTTGAGGCCGCCCGCCGTGTTGCGCAGCGACACCTCGTACTGCCGGGAGACCGAGGCGTCGAGCAGGCGGAACCGGTAGTGGCGCCGGTCGACGACCAGCGTGGGGAAGGCGGTTCCGTTCACGGTGAAGATGTCGCCGACGAACCCGTGGTTCGGATAGTGCTGGTGGAACAGCTTGCCCCACCACTCAGGGTGCGTGGCGCCGCAGATGTTGTTCGACCACGGCTGCGCGGTGAGCGGCTGGTGCGTGTCCTTGTGCGGCGTGATGCCGTCATCCATGCGGCAGTCGTAGAACACCAGCGGGATGTCGTACTTCACGTCGAACGTGCCGTCGCCGTTGTTGGTCCGGATGCCGGGGAGCCGCAGCCCCTGGGTCTCGTCGCCGCCGTCGACGCCGGTCGGGTTGAACGCGGAGGCCGGGTCGTAATGCGGCGCGATGCCGACCATGCCCTTGTAGACGTTCGGGCCGGTGTGGTGCATGCGGTGGTCGTGGAACCAGAGGAACGACTGCTTCTCCTTGTCGTCGCCGCCGGCAGCGTAGGCGAGATAGAGGTTGTCGACCCACTGCGCGGGCTGGTAGCCGCCGCGGTTGTCCTGCATGTGGTTCGGCTGCCCGTCGGATTCTGGCGCGGTGTGGCCGTTGTGCAGGTGCGTCAGGAATGCCCAGTCAGGGGCGCCGAAGTCACCGCGGTTGAGGCAGAGCGGGTTCACGTCGAGGTCGTTCTCGAAGCGTACGCAGACGGGCTGTCCGTACTCGATGTTGATCATCGGGCCGGGGAAGGTGCCGTTGAAGCCGTAGATGGTGCTCGGCGGCAGCACGAAGGTGCCGGCCACGGCGCCGGGCGACGGGGTCGCCCCGGGCGGCAGCGGGACCACGTTGCCCTGGTTGTCGATCGGCTGCACTGCGGAAGAGGTGATGCTGTGCTGCGAGACCTGGAGGCGGATGTGGTACAGCAGCGGAGTCGAGTTCATCGCGTCGAAGACGGCCTTGGGATGGTTGACGCTGCCGTCCCAGAGCGTCTCGTTGACTGGCAGCCGCGGATACCCCACGCCCTGCCCGCCGGGCCAGAGTTGGTGGGTGCCAGCGCGCGCGCCGCCGAAGTTCATGGTCTTGGTGATGCTGTTGCCGTTCTTCGGGTTGAAGAACGTGTAGGTCTTTCCGTCGTTGGCCATGGGCCGGTCGCCGATGGAGTCCTGGTTGCCGGCACCCGGTCCGGGAGGGCTGGTGAAGTTTCCGAACACGCCGTTCTTCTGGCGGACGTTCCAGGTCTGGGACGTCGCCAGGGTGCCGTCCGGATTCCGGTATCCGGGCCGGAGCGCCTGGGGAATGGGGAGCGGATCGACGAACGGGTTGAGGATGAGCGGGCTCACCGGGAAGAGGTCCGCATCGATCGGACACCCGGTGTTGTCCGCGATTTCGATGTCCGCAGGAACGGTATCAGCGCACGCGCCCCGCGCGCCCCTTGCATAGAGCGCGGCGGCCCCCGTAGCGCCGGCATACTTCATCATGTCACGTCGAGTGAACCTCTGATTGGTCATGGCGCGCCCCTCTTCGGCCCCGGGATCCGGGAGCCGCTACGTAGACACACGTCGCCAAACGCGCGTGCGATGTTTGCGTGCCACCGGGCGCAGCCCCCCACGCGCTCGTCAGATGGCACGCGAACGACATGCAACGCCGATGCCCCGCGCAATCTCTTCCTCAACACAAGGTATTCCATTTATTCCGCATGCGAATATCGCGCAAAAAGGCGCGCGGAGCCCGAAAAACTCGAAAATCGTGCGGCCTTTCGGGTCAGGAATCCTTCTTACCGATGACCGTCGGATATGACAAATAACAACGTTCTGCATTGATCCTGATTCAATATGTCGCGGGCGGAAGCTGCCCGAGGGCGCAATTCTGCGCACGCGCTTGCGGCGGACCGCCGCAGGGATGGGGGCGAGAGAATTGCAGCGCGGGAGACAGGCGAACGATTTGCGGTCATCCTTGCCGGCGCGTACAAGATCGGGGGGCATGGTGGAGGACGTCATCGGCGGGACTTCCAGAACGCTGGCTCACCGCGCGCTCGACGCGGTCATTTCCCGCATGCGGATCGCCGCTGCAGGGCGGCTCTCCGACTCGTCGGTTTGCGGGGCATGACCGCGTCCCGCGACATGGCGGTGCGGCGGGGGCGTCGCGTGGTCGTCACCGCACTCGTCTGTACCTTCGTGCTGTCGATCCTGCTGACGCTGAAGGTGATCGGCGAGGGCTCTCCGCAACCTCGCCCTGCGCCCCAACAGGCCGCGCCGGCGCCCGGCGATGCTGCGCTGCGCGCGGCCCCCTCGCTCCCACGGGCCGCTCCTGCCGCGGCAGAAGCCGCCCCGCCGCCGGCTCCGGGCAGTCGCTCGCCGGGGCGAGAGGAACCGCCACCGCAACCCGACGCACGCCAGGGTGTGGCTCCCGCGCGCAACGCCCCTCTGCCCCGCCCCGGGGCGAAGCCGGTCATGCGGGGCCTGATCGTGCCCGACGATTTTCCGCTCCCCCCGGGCTACCTCCGGCACTACCAGGCGACCCCGGACGGCGAGCCGCTCCCCCCGATCCTCATGTTCCACCCGGATTACCAGCCGGTGGACGCGAGCGGCCGCCCGGTGACGATGCCCGACGATTTCATCGTCCCCCCGGAAATGGCCCCTCCCGGGATGCCCCTCCGGATGCTCGAACCGCCTCCCGCGAATCGCGATTCCGCTCCCTAGCGACGCAGCGGCATCTTGGCGCAGGCGACAATGCGTCCGGGGCGGCACTGATATGACAAAGGTGCGACACGAGGGCTCCTCGGACGCGAGGCACACGCCATGAGCGACAGACTGGTCAATTTCCGCGACATCCGCTTCGTCCTCCACGAGCTGCTCCGGGTCGAGAAGCTCCTCGACAGCGAGGCGTTCTCGACGCATTCCCGCGAGACCTTCGAGATGGCGCTCGAGGGCGCCTACAAGCTCGCCCGGGAGGTCTACTGGCCGGCCTACCGATCGATGGACGAGGTCGGGGCCAGGTACGACCCGAAGACGAAGAAGGTCACCGTCCCGCCGGTGATGCACCGGGTCTGGGCCGCGGCGAAGGAAGGCGGCTGGTTCGGCGTGACCTCCGACGCCGAGTTCGGCGGGCAGCAGTTCCCCGGCACCATCGGGCTCGCCGTCGGATTCATGCTCAACGCCGCGAACACCGCAGCCCAGATGTACGTGGGCGGCGCCCACGGCGCGTCGCTCCTGATGGAGGCGTTCGGCGACGAGACGATGAAGACCGTCTACGTCCCCAAGCTGCTCGCGGGCGAATGGGGCGGCACCATGGCGCTCTCCGAGCCGCAGGCGGGCAGCTCGCTCAGCGACGTGAAGACCACCGCGGTGAAGGCGAAGGACGGCGACCATTACCTCGTCACCGGCACCAAGTGCTTCATCTCGTCGGGCGACCACGACCTGGCCGAGAACATCATCCATCCGGTGCTGGCGAGGCTGCCCGGCGCGCCTCCGGGGGTGAAGGGCATCAGCCTGCTCATCGTTCCCAAGTACCGCGTGCGTCCGGACGGATCGATCGGCGAATTCAATGACGTGGTGACGGGTGGCATCGAGCACAAGCTGGGGCTCCGGGGCCAGGCCACCGCCACGCTGAACTTCGGCGAGAACGGCGACTGCCGGGGCTGGCTGATGGGAGAGCCCAACAAGGGACTCGCCTACATGTTCCGGTTGATGAACGGCGCGCGCATCGGCACCGGCATTCAGGCCACCGCGGTCGCCTCCAACGCGTACCAGCACGCGCTGGAGTACGCCAGGGAGCGGCTGCAGGGGCGCGACATCGCGGAGAAGGATCCCACAACCCCACAAGTGGCCATCATCCGCCATCCCGACGTGCGCCGGATGCTGCTCGCGCAGAAGGCCTGGACCGAGGGCATGTTCGCCCTGCTCGCGTACTCCGCGAACCTCATCGACCGCGAGCGCGTGGCCAAGGGCGACGAGGAGCGTGAGCGGCTCAGGGACATCCTCGAGATCCTCACGCCGGTGTGCAAGGCCTATGGGTCGGAGATCTCGTACGAGTCGACCGTCCTCGCCATCCAGGTCTACGGCGGATACGGCTTCTCCGAGGAGTTCCCGCTGGCGCAGATGCTCCGCGACCAGAAGGTCTTCTCCATCTACGAGGGCACCAACAACATCCAGGCGATGGACCTGCTCGGGCGCAAGGTGGTGATGAAGAACGGCGCCTCGTTCAAGGCGCTGGTGGCCGAGATCATGAGGACCGTCCACGAGGCGCACGGCGTCCCGGCGCTGAAGGAGATGACCGGCAAGCTGGAGGCCGCGCTGCAGACCGTCATCGAGACCACGCAGCAGCTCGCGATGATCGGGTTCAGCGATCCACACACCTACATGAGCCATGCGAGCCCGTATCTGAGGATGTTCTCGCAGCTCGTGGTGGCCTGGCAGTTGCTCTGGGAGGCCATGGTCGCGCAGAAGGCGCTCGACGCCGGCACCGCCGAGGAGCCCTTCTACAGGGGCAAGGTGGCGGCGGCGCAGTTCTACATCGCCAACGACCTGGCCCAGGCGCAGGCCACCGCCGCCGTGATCCGGAGCGGCGAGCGCACCGCCCTCGACTGCCGCGAATCGTGGCTGTAGCGGCGGGGCGCAGGTAATCGCCAGGACGGCGATCGGGCCGGAGGTGCGCGGGAGGGACACCCGCCCGCAGCGCAATCGATCGCTGCGGCGAAAAATCCTTCTTTTGCGCGCGGCGGGTGATGCCACAGTGCCCACGCCCGCCCGGCGCGGGCATTCCTTCACCGCGGAGGTCCCAGCACGTGCGCCCGTCCTTGCCCGCCATCCTCTTCTCGATGCTCGCCATGGCCTGTGGAGGCTCGAAAGGCGGCACCGGCCCGACCCCCACCGGCGACTTCACCCTGGCGGCGGCCCCCTCCGCGCTGACGCTGCTGCAGGGCGAGGACGGATACCTGCTCGTCACCCTGACCGCCAGCTCCGGCTTTTCCGCGCCGGTGACGCTCACCGCCTCCGGCCTTCCCGCGGGCGCCAGCGCGGTGCCGGTGACGATGGCCCCCGGCCAGACCACCGCGGCCCTGCGGGTCCATGGCGGCTCGACGCTGGCGAACGCGGCCGCCATGACCGTGACCGCGGCGGGCGGCGGCCGTTCGCATTCGGCGGTCGTCGCCGTCTCGGTCACGCCGGCTCCCACCGGCGGCAGCGATCCGGTCCTGACCGGCATGGTGGGCCTCGACGTCGCCGGCTCGACCCCCACCGGCTTCGCCAATCCCACCGGCATCGCCGTCAACCCCGCCAATGGCAAGGTGTACATGGTGAGCGACCAGGCCGGCGGCCTTGCGGTCTACGATCCCGCCGCCAACACGCTGGGAGTCGTCCCCATCCCCTCCGCGCAGCGCGTGGCCGTGAGCTCGGCCACCGACACCGTCTACGCGGTCGGAGGCACCGCGAACCTGATCGTCGTCGAGGGCGGCACCGCGTCGCAGGTGGTGGTCGGAGGCGCGCTCCAGGGCGTGGCGGTGGACAGCTCCACCGGCCAGGTCTTCGTGGCCGAGAACCTCAACCATACCGTGTATCAGATCGACGGAGCGTCGCTGCGCGTGAAGCCGGCCACCTGGCGGTTCTCCAGCGCCGCCGACGGTCCGGTGGAGGGGCCCATCGCCGTCGATGAGGTCCGGCACACCGTCTATGCGTCGCTCTACGGAGGCATCGGCGTCATCAGCCAGGCCAACGGCGACTGGTTCACCGTCGGAATCAGCCGCGTGAACAGCACGCTCACGCAATCGCCGGTGGACATGAGCGTCGACCCGCGCAACGGGCAGGCGTACATCCTGGGCAGCGACGGCTTCAACGGAAGCGACGGCTGGATCCACCTGCTCGACGACAGCTATCTGCCGGACAGCACCTCCGCCACTGCCACCAACGCGCCCAGCTCGCTCGCGGTCGATCCGGGCACGAACAAGCTCTACGTCGCCGACTCGCGCAACCAGAGCGTCAACGTCATCGACCTCGACAGCGGCGCGTTCATGAAGATGGTCCAGGTGCCTCCGTCGGGCGGGCTGGACGACGGGCCCATCGGCGTGGCCGTGGATCCCGTGACGCACCAGGTCTTCGCTACCTTCCGCGATTACGGCGGCGTGCCGGCGCTGGCGGTCATCGACGGCCGCTAGGACCGCGGCGGCGGCTGGCTATCCGCCGAACGCGGAGATCGCCTCGCGCGAGCAGAGCTCCACCTTGGAGCCCGCGAAGCCGTCGAAGAGGGCCCGGTGCGCGGCGAGCGAGAGCTCGTCGCCGCGCACCCGGTAGTCGCGGATCCATGCGCGCAGCATCCCGAGGTTCGCGTCCTGCGCCTGCGGGCTCTCGTACTTGTGCGGTTCCCAGGGCCGCGCCTCGGCATTGGCGATGCACGCTTCGATTCCCGGATTGAGGAAGATCGCCAGCGTGCTGCGGGAGAGAGGCGCCGCCAGCAGCCCGGCGTAGCACCCTTCGATCGCCCAGCTCGCGTTCGCGTCCATGAAGGCGGCGATCTCCCTCTCGCTCTGCGCCAGCGGCCGCCGCACGGGCGGCATTCCGGGCTCCCACGCGCAGGTGTCCAGATCCAGGTGCGGAATCCCGCGCGCGCCCGCAAGCCGCCGCGCGAGGGTCGACTTGCCGGAGCCGGAATTTCCGAAGATCACGAACCGGTCCATGCCTCGATCTTGATCCTGCTTCGCGCGCGAGGCGCAAGAAGTTTATTCCCGCGGGAATGTCGCTCTCCGGCTCGCAATCCCCCGCCGCAGCGGCCATCACGGCCGCAGGGAGATTCTCATGAAGAACCTGATGCTCTGTTCCGCCCTTCTGCTCTGCGCCTGCGCCGCCTCGTCGCAGACCTTGCGCAACCGCGCCGAGCCCGTCTCGGGCGAGTGGAAGGGCGTGCTGGTGAAGGGAGACACCCGGACGCTGGCCGACGTCCAGTTCGCCGGAAGCGAGACGCGCGCCACCTTCTGGGGATCGGAAACCACCCCGATCGCGCCCGAGGGCGTGGGCGTCCGGCCGGCTCCCGCCACCGCCGTGGCACATGGCCGCCAGATCCACTTCGAGGTGCCGCGCGCCGGTACCTTCGACGGCGTGGTGGATGGCGAGACCATGGAAGGCACCTTCACCGACGCGACGGGAAGCGGCACGTTCCGGCTGGAGAAGCAGCCGGCCTGGGACGATCCGCGCGACACGCCCTGACGAAGGAAAGCAGCGGGCGCGGCCAGGCCGCCGCGCCCGCGCGCATCCTCACGGCGCCACGACGATGCGCCCCGCCATGTCCTCGTGTCCGCTTCCGCAGAACAGGCTGCAGTGGAAGTCGTACGTTCCCGCACGCGCGGGCACGACGCGCAGGCGCAGCGTCTTGCCCGGCTCGATGGTCTCGTCGATGTTCAACTCCTTCACCGCGAAGCCGTGGCGCCGATCCAGCGAGGTCAGCTCCAGCACCACCGGCTCGCCCACCTTGAGCTCGATCACCGCCGGCGAGAACTCGAACCTCTTCGCGGTCACCTGGATGACCCGCTCCTGCGCCGGAGCTGCCAGCATCGCGGCCAGGAGCGCCCATCCTGCCGCGCCCATCAGTAGCCACCCACGGCGGCGGGGGCGCCCTCGAGCGAGTCCTCCTTCAACGCCAGCGCGCGCGACCCGTCGGCCCGGATCTCCCGGAAGCCGAGTCCCCTGCGCGGGTGCGCCGGGTCCCAGGGCACAGGCTGGCGCTTCGGCTGCGAGAGCGGCGGCGGCAAGGGGAAGATCAACGACTTCGCCGCGTGGTGGGCGATGTCGCCGGTGCGGAAGTGATGCTCCTGGTGGATGTGCCCGTAGAAGACGGTCACGTTCTTCCAGTGCTGGAGCAGGTCGATGGCCCTGGCGCCGTCCCGGGTGGCCCAGTCCCACTCCGGGGCAAGGTCGAAGAGCGGCCGGTGGGTGAAGACGACCACCGGCGCCTCGCGCCGCACCGGCTGCAGGTCCCGGAGCAGCCAGTCGAGCTGCGCGTCGCCGATGGCCGCCTTGGGATCCGAGACGTTGTCGAGCACGGCGAAATGGATTCCCTTGTGCTCGAACGAATAATGGGTGGGCCCGAAATGCTCCATGAACGCCTTGCCCGCGTCGAGCGAGGCGTCGTGCTCGCCGGGCATGTAGCGGTGCACGGGCGCGCGCAACCCTTTGACGATGGCCTTGAACTCGAGCATGCGCCTGCGCCGCTCGGCGTCGTCGTCGGTGGTGTGGGTGAGGTCGCCGGTGAAGACGACGAAGTCCGGCTGCGCCGGCAGCGCGTTCACCGCCGCAACCGCCTGGCGCAGCGTGTTCGCCGCCTCCGGATTGGGAGGGCCCGAAAACCCCCAATGCGTATCGGAGAGCTGGACGAAGAAGAAATCGTCCGCCGGCGCGCCCCGCTTGCGTGGCCCCGCCGCGGATGCGCCGGAGAGGCCTGAGGCGAAGACGGCGCCGCCCAGGCCGAGGAGCTGCAGGAATTCTCGACGTCCTCTTGGTTCGTTCATGTCGGTGGTCCTCCGCCGCCATGACCGGACGCCCCCCGCGCCTATTCCCGGCCGGGGTCAGCGCTCGCGCCGCACCAGCTCGACGAACTCCTGCAGCTCGGCGTCGTTGAGGTCGGAGACCGCCCAGTAGCTCATTCCGTCCTTCGACCAGCGGTAGGCGCCGTAGCCGCGCATCGAGAGATGCTGCACGGTGGACTCGCCGCCCCGCTTCCGCTGCGGCCAGATGAAGAGGTTGATGACGTGCCGCCCGCGCCGGTACACCAGCGCCGCGGCGGGCGTCTCCTCCACGTAGTCGAGCCGGCCCCCCGAGAGCGGGAAGCCCTCCGCCGCGAAGTCGGTCACCTGCACCGAGTAGTCGAGCTTGCCCTGGAACCACGGCTTGACCGTGTGCTGATCGGAAGAGGCCACGTCGGTGAGGTGGCTGGCGAGCAGCGAGCGCACGTGGGCGTCGATCACCGACTCGGCCAGGCCGCGCTCCGGGCTGGGGCGCAGGATGCCGGCGGCAACGATCACCGCCACCGATGCGGCGAGGAGCGGCGCGGCCCGGCGCAAGGCCCGGAGCGCGCGCGGCCGTGCAGGGGGCGCTCCCGCCGAGGCGCCTGCCTCGCTGCGCAGCGCCGCCCGAAGCCGCGCGTCGAGCCCCGCCGGCACCTCGTGCCGGGTGAGGTTCGCCCGTGCGGACCCCTGCAGCTGCCGCAGGCTGCGCTCCTGCGCGGCGCAATCCGCGCACCGGCCCAGGTGCTCTTCCACCTCCAGCGACCCGCGCAGGTCCAGCTCGTTGTCCATCCAGGCGTCGAGCAGCCCGCGGGTCTCGTTGCAGCTCATATCGCGCTCCCCGACTGTTCGCGCCGCGCCACCGCGGACTGGAGCTGCCGGCGCGCGCGCGACAGCCGCGACATGACCGTACCGATGGGAATCTGCGCGACCTCGGCGATCTCCTTGTAGGACATGCCTTCCAGCTCGCGCAGCACGAACACCTCGCGGAACTCCACCGGCAGCTCTTCCACGGCCTGGTTGAGGAACTTCTGCCGCGCGGAGCGGAGCAGCACCACGTCGGGAGAGTCGCCTTCCGGCGCCGCGTGCTGCTCCTCGTCCAGCTCGGCCGCCAGCTCGCGGGCCCGGTTCTGCTGCAGGAAGCTGTAGGCGCTGTTGCGCACCACGGTGAGCAGCCAGGAGCGGGGGTTGTTGCCGCGGAACCCGGAGAAGAAGCGGAACGCGCGCACGATGGCTTCCTGCATCACGTCCTCCGCGTCCTGATCGTTGCGCAAGAGCCAGCGCGCGAGGTTGTACCCCGCCGGCATGTGCGGCATGACGAGCTGCTCGAATGAGGCGACGCCGTCCGGCAACCGGCCTCCCGTCCAGGGGATGCGACCCGCGCTTGCGGGACTTTATTCCCGCGCGGCAGCGGGAACGAATGCGGCGCGTGCAAGCCCCGGCGCGGGCAGGGGCTTCTCCACCTCGTAGAACTGGAAGGTCTCCACCGGTCCCGAGCGCACCGTCCAGGGAACTGCCGCCCAATAATAGTAGAGGCCGCCCGCCGGCGTCACCGTGCGCAGGAAGTCCAGCGCGGTGGCTCGCACCGCCTTGCTCGCGACCGGGCGGAGGATGGCGGCATCCTCGGCCGAGAAGCGCTGGCGATGGATGCCCTGCGGCGCGACCACCAGGTCTCCCGGAGCGAGGCGGCTCTGCCCCGGCGCGTATTCGCGCAGGCCGCGCTGCGCCGCGTACCATTGCCAGCCCCAGTGTCCCACCGTCCAGGTGCGGGCCCGCGACGGGATGGCCTGCGCCTCCTCGCGGTAGACCTCCGCCCGCCTCCAGTCGGAGACGGCGAGCGCGACGCCGAGCGCGGCGGTGGCGGCGAGCGCCGCTCTTGCTCCTGCAGGCGCGGGCGGAAACGCGCGCGTCACCAGGACGAGCAGCGCGGGCATGGCCAGAAGCACGTGGCGCGCCGCGGGGAAGGGTGCCACGAAGACCGCCAGTGCCAGCGCGGAGAGGACCCAGGCGGCGAGCACGGAGGTGCCCTCGCCGCCCTGGCGGATGGCGCGCCTGGCGAGGAGCGCGAAGAAGAGGCCGTTGGCGAAGAAGAGGCCGCGCAGCACGGCGTCGGTGGAATTCACGCCCTCGAAGGCGGGCAGATCGGAGAGCGGGAGCGAGAGGCCGGCAACGGCAACCGCGGCTCCCAGGAGCGCACAAACGACCAGCAGCCTGCCCCGCCCGCGGCCCGCGAACGCGAGCGCGAAGGGCGAGAGCGCGCCCAGCCCCACCGCCCAGAGCGGGAGCCGCCCGGCGCTCAGGGCGAGGAGCGTGCTCAGGCCGTCGCCGGCCTCGCCGAGCTCGGCGGCCCGCTCGAACAGGTGCACGCCGCCGTAGGCAAACCAGTTGAAGCCGCTCCAGGCGAGGAGCGCCGAAAGCGGCAGGGCGAGGGCGAGCAGGGATCGCCACGACCTGCGCCACGCCACCAGGAACACGAACGCCGGCAAGAGCGCGATGCTGGAGTACTTGATCAGGCAACCGGCCGCGGCGAATGCGCACGCCTGCCAGGCGCGAGCCTCGCGCCTCTCCCGCTCGTAGAGGGCCATGCAGGAGAAGAACCCTGCCCAGATCGCGAGGGTGGGCACGTCCATCATCAGATTCGCC
The DNA here is from genome assembly GCA_035702105.1 of Myxococcales bacterium. GTDB lineage: Bacteria > Myxococcota > Myxococcia > Myxococcales > 40CM-4-68-19 > 40CM-4-68-19. The sequence continues at coordinate 11,958 of DASSQZ010000072.1, forward strand.
GCGGGCAGGAAGGCAGGGCCCACCGCCACGAGCGCGGTCACCCAGAGGGCGTGCTGCGGCGCCAGCAGCGCGGTAAACCGCCAGATCAGGCAGAGCGAAAGGATCACGAACGCGGCCGAGATCAGGTGCAGCGCCTGGACCGGAGCGCCCAGCTTCAGCGCCCCGGCGAAGGCGTACATGAGCAGGTGCGGAACGTTGAGCGCGTGGATGGGCTCCGGTACCTGGTCCCAGTTGACCATCGCCGAGGAGGCGTGCGCGGGATCGCGGAGGATGGCCTGGGCGATGAAGAGGTGGGCCGCGTCGTCCACGTGGACGGCCTTGGTGAGAGTGAAGGCGGACGCGACTGCGCCGAGGCCGTAGACGGCCGCGGGCACCCGTGGGGTGGTGCGGATCATCGGGCGCGCACTCTACATCGCGCACCGCGCCCCTTCCCACATTTCGCGCCCGGTGAATCAGGGCGCGAGGCGGAAGAGGGCCGGGCCGGCGCTGCCGGTGCCGGCGCTCACATACACCCACTCGTTGCCGGCGTAGGTGAAGGCATGGCCGTCGAAGAGTCGGGTCAGGGCGGCGCCGAGGCCGTTTCCGCCCAGGCCGGTGCAGCCGCTCTGGCCCACCGTGCAGCCCTGGTGGCCGGTGAAATCCGCCTGGGTGGAGGCCGCGGGGAATTGCGTGCGGTAGATGCGGACGCCGCCGGTGTTGTTGAACCCGACGTAGAGGTGGCCGGCGGTCGCGACGAGCAGCCCGATGGCGGTGTTGCTGGCATCGTTGAACTGCGAGAGCCGCTGGTCGCCCGAGGTGTTCCGCGCCACCAGCGACCAGTCGCCGGGCTCGCACTGCTGCGGGTCGGTGCCGAGCGACGGATCGCACGACCAGAGCTGCGGCCCGGCGGTGGTGTTGTGGGCGGCGAAGAGGCGCCCGCCGAAGATCACCATGCTCGGGACCGCGCGCTTCGAGGGATCGAGCGCGCCGAGCGCAGTGGAGTCGACCGCGATGGACGGCTCGGCGCCCCAGCCCGGGCCCGAGGGCGTGGAGTTCGCCCAGTTCGCGCAGCCGGGCGCCGCGCACGGCGTGGGCGCCCCCACCGAGCGGGCGATGCCGCCGTTGTTGGCCACGTAGAGCGAGCCGTTGAAGTCGCGCAGCGCGTCCACCATCAGCGCCGGGTGGCCGGAGTTCGACGGATTTCCCAGCGCTCCCACCGCCGGCAGGTTGACGCCGTTGAGGTTGACGAGGTCGGTGCCGCCCGAGGCCTGGTAGCCCGGCAGCGAGGGCATCTTCCGGAGCACGTTGAGCACCGGAGCGGTGGGCGGCGAGGACGAACCACCCGTGTCGTAGAACCCGACGAAGAGCTGGTTCTGGGCAAAGCGCGCCGCGCTCATCATCCGCGCCGAGCTTCCCTGGCCCGCCGCGATCTGGACGAAGGCGAGATCGTCGAACCCTCCGGAGGCGAGCGGAAAGGAGCCGTTGGTGAGGTACGCGTAGCGCGAACCGCTCGGCGAGGTGCCGGTGACCAGGTACCACTCGACGCCGTTGACGGTGCCCGAGGTGAACACCGCGCGGCCACCCTCGTTGTCCGGTCCGCACGCGGTGGTGTTCTGGGTGCAGCCCAGCGCGCCGATGGTGTGGCAGGGCGGCGAGAGCAGCGGCGTCTGGTAGGCGCTGTTCCGGGCCGCATTGAGCAGCGTCGTATCCACCTCGAGCTTCCAGTTGATCTGGGTGGCGCCGCTGCCGTCCGGCGCCATGCGCACCGCGGCGGTGCCGCTCTTGTTCGGGCCGGCATAGAGCATGCCCTGGTAGGAGAAGAGGTAGGAGAAGTTGGTGCCGTCGCCCGCGAACGGGTCGGTGGAGATCGACGTCGACTCGGGCTGCGGCTGCACGGTGCGGGAGGCGCTGTCGGAGGCCGCGAGCGAGGCGCCGTCGTTGGCATCGGTCCCTGTCACCGAGGCCGCCACCTGCAGCGTGCCGGAGGAGCCGGCGGACAGCGTCCAGGTGAAGGTCGCGCTGCTGCCCCCCGCCACGGTGGCGCTGGACGGCGAGGGGGTTGCGACCATGGTCACGGCCGCCGTGCCGGACACGGCGAGCGGCCCTGGCTGCACCGAGACGGCGCTTGCCTGGCCCGTGTTGGAGACGGTCAGCACCACCGCGACGGTGTCGCCGAGCGAGACCACCGATGGCAGCGAGAGGGAGGCAGAGAGGGCCGCCGGAGCCTGCACCACGAGCGTGCCGGGCGCCGATTGCGCAGAGAGCGGCGAGCCCGAATTCGTATCCGTGCCGGCGGCGGTTGCAGTGAAATCGAGCGCGCCGGCGGCGGTTCCGTCCTCGACGAAATTCCAGGTGAAGGTGGAGCTGGCGCCTCCGGCCAGCCCCACCGTTCCCGCGGCGTCGGCGGTGATGGCATCGGCCCCGCCGGAGGGCGCCTTGGTCAGGGCCAGCGTGACCGCAGCGGCGGCGGCCTGGCCGGTGTTCGTCACCGTCGCCGTGACGGTGAAGGCCTGGCCCCGGTCGATGGGGGACGGCGCGATGGCGACCGGTCCGAGGCTGAGCGCCGCCGGCGTCATGACCGGGACGGCCGCCGTGGTCGCGCTGGCGGAGACAGCGGCGCCGCTGTTCGCGTCGGTGCCGGCCGCGCTGACGGAGAAGGAGAGCGTGCCGGTGCCGCTGCCGTTCTCGACGTAGGTGAAGGTGAAGGTGGCGGTCGCTCCGGCGGCGATGTCGGCGGCGGGGGGCGCGCTGGCGGTGGTTGCCGCCGCGCCTCCCGAGGCGGTGACCTGCGGAATCGCGGGCTGGACGCCGACCGCGGTGGCGCCGCCGGTGTTGGTGATGGCGGCCACCAGCGCGAAGGTCTGCCCGCGGCTCACCGCGGCGGGGACTCGCAACGCGATGGCGAGCGCAGCGCGCTCCTGGACGGTGACGGAGATCTCCGGCGAGGTTGCGGCCAGCGCCGCGCCGTCGTTGGCATCGGCGCCGGAGGCTGACGCGGTGAAGCGCAGTGCGCCGGCGGAGGATCCCGACTCGACGCACGTCCAGGTGAACGTTGCCGCGCCGCCGCCGGGGATGTCGCTGGCCGCGGGCGCGCTGAGCACGGTGAGCCCGGCGCCTCCGGCCGCGACGGCGCCGAGGGACGCGGAGACGCCGCGCGCCGTGGCCGCGCCGGTGTTGCTGACGCTCGCGGAGACGGTGAAGCTCTCTCCGCGGCTCACCACCGACGGCGCGATCGGCAGCGCCGCCGAGAGCGCGGCGGGCGCCTGGACCGTGACCGTGGCCGGGGCGGATTGCGCGGAGAGCGCCGCGCCCGAGTTGGCGTCCGACCCGGTGGCGCCGGCGGTGAATGCGAGGGTACCCGGGGCGGTTCCGGTCTCGACGAAATTCCAGGTGACGCTGAGGCTGGCTCCCCCCGCGAGCGCCGCCGCGCCGGGACTGTCGGCGGTGATCGCGTCGGCTCCGCCGGAGGCCGTCCGGGTGAGCGACAGCAGGGCGGATGTGGCGGTCGCCTGACCGGTGTTCGTCACCGTCGCCGTGACGGTGAAGGCCTGCCCCTGGTCGATGGTCGAAGGCGTCAGCGTGACGTCGGCGAGGACGAGCGCCGCAGGCGTCACCACCGGCACGTCCGGCGAGGCGGCGGCGGCGGACGCGGTGGCCCCGCTGTTGACGTCGGTTCCGGCCGCGCTGGCGGAGAAGGACAGTGCCCCGGTGGCGGTCCCGTCCTCGGCGTACGTGAAGGTGAAGGTCGCCGTATCGCCGCCCGCGATGTCGGCGGCCGGGGGCGCGCTGGCCGTCGTCGCCGAAGCGCCGCCGCTGGCGGCGACCTGCGGCGCGGCGGGGCGGACGCCGAGCGCCGTCGCCTGGCCCGTGTTGGTGACCGCGACCGCCACCGCGAAGGTCTGGCCGCGGCTGAGCGCGGCGGGGGTGAGCAGGGCGACCGCCAGCGCGGCGCGCTCCTGGACGGCGATGGAGGCTGCCGGGGAGCTTGCGGCCAGGGCGGCGCCGCTGTTCGCGTCGGTGCCGGCGGCGGACATGGTCAGGCGCAGGGTGCCCGCCGAGGATCCCGACTCGACGAGGGTCCAGGTGAAGGTTGCCGCACCGCCGCCGGGGATGTCGCTCGCGGCGGGAGCGCTCACCACCGTGAGTCCGGCGCCCCCGCCGGGAACGGCGGAGAGCGAGGCGGAGACCGCGCGCGCGAGGGCGGCGCCGCCGTTGGTGATCGTCACCGAGGCGCTGAAGGTCTGTCCGCGGCTGACGGCGGCCGGCGCGAGCGGACTTGCCGCCGCGAGCGCCGCCGCGGCCTGGATGGCTCCGTGCGCGGCTGCGGAGGCCTGCAGGGCCTGGCCGCTGTTCGCGTCGGCGCCCTGGGCCGCGGCGCTGCAGTCGAGCGGCCCCGCGGCGACCGCCTCGAAATCCCACGAGAGCACGACCGACGCGTTTCCCCCCAACGAGGTGGGGAGCGCGGGAGCCGCCCGGACGAGCGCCGAGCCTCCGCAGTCCGGCGGCGCCAGCGCGAGTTGCAGCACTCCCGCCTCGCCGCCGTTGCGCACCGTCTCCACCACCGCGAACCTCTGCCCGGTGCTGAGCTGCGCGGGCAGGGCGAGATCGACGCCCAGCGCCGCCGCCGTCTGGATCTGCAGCGGCGCGCTCGCCGAGGCCAGCACCGGCGCGGAGTTGTTCGCGTCGGTTCCTGCGAGCCAGGCCTCGAGCCGGGCGGACCCCGCCGCGTCGGCGCGCACCGTCCAGGTGAACGCAGCCCGCGCCGAACCGCCCAGGGCCTGCGGCGCCGGCGAGCCCATCCAGGTGGTCAGCGGCACCGCCGGACTCGCGTCGCCCACTCCAGCCGCGATGGCCTCACCATCGTTCAGGACGTCCACTTCCGCGCGGAATACCTGGCCCACGGAGACGACCGCCGGGGCCACCACGCCGAGAATCTGAAGATGCGCCGGCACCTGCACCGCGATGGGCGGCGAAAGGGCCGACGTGGCCAGCGCCGCGCCGGTGAGGGCATCGATCCCTGCGGCGGCGACCTCGACCTGCGCGATGGCCGAGGAAGCCCCGTGCAGCGGCAGCACCCAGGTGCGCGACTCGCCGGCGGGGACATCCTGCGGCGCAACCGGCTGGGCCGAGATCGCGCCGGTCGCGGCGACCGACGGCATCACGCCGTTGGCCGCGGTGTCGCCGCCGTTGGAGACGGTGAGCGAGACGGTGAAGTCCTGCCCCACGTCCACGGAAGCGGGCGGGGGGGCCAGCGTGGCCGCGAGCGCGGGCGGCGAGAGCGCCAGCACCTGCGCCGCTGCGGACGCTTGCGTGAGCGGCAGGCCGGTGACCGTGTCCACCAGGCCGGCGCGCACCTCGAATCCGGCGCTGCCGCGCGCCGCGAGCTCCAGGGGGACCTCGAGGGAAAGCGTGCCGCCTGCGGGAACGATCGCGCCGGCTCCGTCGGCGGGGACGCCGTTCACCTGCAACGAGGCCACGCGCGCGTCCACTCCGCCGGCATTGGCGAACTGCGCCTGCGCCCGGAAGGAGAGGCCGGTCTCCACCTGCGCGGGCGCGGAGAGCGAGAGCGAGACGAGCGGCGGCGTCCGATCGGAGACCGTGAACGCGCGCGGCAGCACGCCGGTCAGCCCATAGGGATCGACCACGATCACGTCGTGGACGCCGGGGAGCAGATCGGCAGGCGCGTGCGCGACGAGGACGTCGGATCCGTCCGCCTCGCGGCTGTACTGCACGCCGGTGAGCGCCACGCCGCCGATGCGCACCTGGAAGTCCGCCGCGACCTCGCTTCCGCCTCCCAGGTGCTGGACGCCGCGCGCCTGGAAGCCGGCGCCGGTGAGGCGGACGTCGACCGCCTGCCCGACGTATGCGCCGGCCGGGGCGATGGAGCGCAGCCGCGGCGCTTCCGCCCCGTCGAGGCGTGCGCAGGCCGCGGCCAGCGCGGCAAGGATGGCGGCGCGGCGGAGCATGATCAGAGCATCTCGATGCGGTAGCCCGCGCAGAGGGTGAGGGCGGTGAGCGCGCCGTCCAGGTTGGGAAGGGAGAAGGCACGGGTGCGCAGGAGCCGCGCTTCCAGGAACGGCGCGCCGCCCCACATGCGCCGCTCGGCGCCCAGGCCCAGCTCGAGGCCGGGCTCCGCGCCGCGAGAGGTGGCGGCGCCCTGGGCGGCCCCGCTCACCCGGGCGGACGCGGCAGCGCCCACCAGCGCGGCGCCGGCCTGCGCCCAGATCACGCTCCTGTCCGAGAGCGGCAGGCGCACCGCTCCGGCGAGGGAGCCGATGAAGAAGTCGTCGCGGGTGTCGAGCAGCGCCGCGCCCACCGCTCCTCCCTGGCGTCCGCCCGCCCAGGAGAGGTCGGCGACCGCCGCGAACTGGAGTCCCAGCGCCTGGGTCCGGAGCGCGCCCTCCACGCCGAGCAGCGGCGCGGCGAGCCCGTGCAGGTCGCTGAAGAAGCCGGTGCGCGCTGCCAGCGCCAGGCCGTGGACGCGGGGCCGCAGGGCCAGGTGCGCGCGCGCCTGTGCGGATCCTGCGCGCACCGCCACGGTGGCTCCGCCGCCCTCGTGCAGCAGGGGAGGCACGAAGGTGGCGACGAAGCCATGGCCGTCGGGCACCGCGGCGCTGACGCTGCCCGCGTCGGTCGCGAGCTCCGGCGCGCCCGCGGCCTCGTTGCCGAAGCGGTCGTGCAGGACCACCCGCACCTGCACCGGGCTGTGGCCGTCGGCGATGACCGCGGCGCGTTCCGGGATGATCTCGGCGCGCGCCGGCTGTCCGGCGCTGAGCGAGATGCGCAGCGACGCCGCGGCCCCGGTGCGCGCCGAGCGCGCCGTCAACGTCGCCGCGCGCTGGCCGCCGAGCGCCCGGGGCGCCTGGTAGAGCAGCCGATCGCTGCCCTCTGCCTGCGCGTCGCCCCGCAGCGTGCCCGGCGAGGCGCTGAGCTCCAGCGGGTCGGCAGCAGGGTTGCCCGCGGCGTCGAAGGCGTGCGCGCTGACCTCGAGAGGCGGCCCCCCGGCCTCGGCCTGCAGGGTCGCGGCGCTCAGCTCGATGCGCTCCGCGGCACCCGCGACCAGACGCGCTTCCGCCCGGGCGGGGCCGGGGTCGTCCGGCACGGTGGCGGTGACGACCGCCAGGCCCGGCGCGCCCGGCTGTACGTACCACACGGCGCGGTAGAGGCCGGGCGCGAGCGCCACCAGGCCGCTGATCTCGCCGCGCGACGCCTCCAGGCGAAGCCTGGCACCCTCGAGCGGCTCTCCGCTGCGGGTCACCGCGGCGATTCCGATCTCCACGGCCTGCGGCCGGTCCACCTCGATCGACCGGGGCAGCGGCGCGAGCTCCACCGTCCGCGTCCGCGGAACCTTCAGGTCGATCTGGCGCGGCCCCTGCTGCCCGTAA
>DASSQZ010000073.1:0-25938 GCA_035702105.1 Myxococcales bacterium
CACCGCGTAGACCTTGTTGTCGAGCTTCTTGCCGTTCTTCACCACGTACTCGGCGCTGAGCGCCTGGTTGGCGAAGCTCATGTCCATCACCGAGCTGGGGTGGCCCTCGGCGCTGGCCAGGTTGATGAGGCGCCCTTCGCCGAGCACGGCGACGCGGTTGCCGTTCTTCAGCGTGTACTCGTCCACGAACTCGCGCACGGTGCGCTTCTTCGCGTTCTTTTCCAGCCAGGCGATGTCCACCTCGACGTTGAAGTGGCCGCTGTTGGCGACGATGGCGCCGTCCTTCATCTTCTCGAAGTGCGCCTGCGCCAAGACCGAGGTGTTGCCGGTCACGGTGCAGAAGAAGTCGCCGATCTTCGCCGCCTCGGCCGCGGGCATCACCCGGAAGCCGTCCATGGTGGCCTCCAGCGCCTTGAGCGGATCGATCTCGGTCACGATCACGTCGGCGCCCATGCCCTTGGCGCGCATGGCCAGGCCGCGGCCGCACCAGCCGTATCCCAGGACCACGAACACGCTTCCTGCGAGCAGGCGGTTGGTGGCCCGGACGATGCCGTCGATGGTGCTCTGGCCGGTGCCGTAGCGGTTGTCGAACATGTGCTTGGTGAGGGCGTCGTTGACGCTGATCACCGGGAAGGCCAGGTCGCCGGTCTTCTCCATCGCGCGCAGCCGCTGCACGCCGGTGGTGGTCTCCTCGGTGCCGCCGACGATCTCCTCGAGCAGCTCGCGGCGCTCGGCGATGATGCTGGAGACCAGGTCGCAGCCGTCGTCCATGGTGATGTTGGGCCGGTGGTCGAGCGCCGCCTTGATGTGCTTGAAGTAGGTCTCGCGGTCCTCGCCCTTGATGGCGAAGACGGAGATGCCCTGGTCCACCAGGGCCGCCGCCACGTCGTCCTGGGTGGAGAGCGGATTGGAGGCGCAGAGCACCACGTCGCCTCCGCCCGCGTGCAGGGTCTGCATCAGATGCGCCGTCTCGGTGGTGACGTGCAGGCAGGCAGAGATGCGCATGCCCCGCAGCGGCTTCTGCTTCGCAAACCGGTCGCGAATGCTCCCCAGCACCGGCATCGACCTTCCCGCCCACTCGATCCGTCCGTGCCCCTTGGGAGCCAGGTTCAGGTCCTTGACGTGATGCGAGGTCTTGAGGTGCTTCTTGGCCACGGCCATCGCTACATCCCTTCTCTGAAGTGAGTCGCGCCGTTTAGCGCAATTCCGCCCCACGCGCCAGCCCCTTACGCCACCTTGCGACTGAGCGCCGTCAGCAGGGCAAAGAGGCGGGTGCCGGCGCTGGCTCCGGCGGCAGCGGCTGCCGGCGTGCACCACCCGGCAGCGATGGCAACATCGAGCGCGGCCGTCGCCTCGCTGGCTTCGCCGCGAGCGATCCCGTACACGCGTGCCTTGTCCGCGGCGGTGACTCGCCCGGCGGCCTCCGCGATGTTCAAGCACGCGCTCGCAGCAGCGCGAAGCGCCTGATCCCGGAGCCTTGCGTCGCTGATATTTGCCTCCCGGACAAACACCAGCAGCTCGCGCGCCACTTGATAAGCGATGAGATTCTGAAACGGTAGAGTCGTCGCGTTGGACATCGTCGGCCTCCTTCAAAGGAGCCGAAGGCGAGGAGGCCGACGATGCCCAACGGACGACGATCCCGAGTCAGCGCGAGCGCCAGCGAGCCGTTCCCTGAACGAATGCAACCGCAGTGACGGCCGAAGGCCGGCGCGAGGTTGCGCCTGAACGTGAACCTGAACCTGAACGGGCTCTTACGCTGCGCCCTTCTTCAACCCCGCAGCTTGCCGTAACGCCTCCGCCCTGTCCGTCCCCTCCCAGGTAAACTCCGGCTCGCTCCGCCCGAAGTGCCCATACGCCGCGGTCTTCTCGTAAATCGGCCGCAGCAGATCGAGGTCGCGAATGATCGACGCCGGCTTCAACGAGAACGTCGCCCGCACCGCCTTCTCGATCCTCTCCTCCGGCACGACGTGCGTCCCGAACGTCTCCACCATGATCGAGACCGGCTCGGCAACGCCGATGGCGTACGCCACCTGCACCTCGCACCGCTTCGCCAGTCCGGCGGCGACCACGTTCTTGGCCACCCACCGCGCCGCGTAGGCCGCGCTCCGGTCCACCTTGGAGGGGTCCTTGCCCGAGAACGCTCCCCCGCCGTGGTGCCCCATGCCGCCGTAGGTGTCGACGATGATCTTCCGCCCGGTCACGCCGGAATCTCCCATCGGGCCGCCGATGATGAACCGCCCGGTGGCGTTGATCATCCGCTTCATGTCCGGCGCCCGCAGCTCGGAGGGCACCACCTTGTTGATCACCGACTCGTTGACCGCCTCGCGAAGCTGCTCGGTGGAGACCGAGTCCTCGTGCTGCGCCGCGATCACCACCGCCTGCACCTTGTGCGGCCGCCCCGCCTTGTACTCCACCGTGACCTGGCTCTTGCCGTCGGGCCGCAGGAAGGAGAGCTCCCCGCGCCGCGCCCGCGCCAGCTCGCGGGTGAGCCGGTGGGCGAGCGCGATGGGCAGCGGCATCAACTCCGGCGTCTCGTCGCAGGCGTAGCCGAACATCATCCCCTGGTCGCCAGCGCCCTGCTCCTTCTCCTTGGAGGAATCCACTCCCATGGCGATCTCGGGCGACTGCTGCTCCACCGCCACCATCACCCCGCAGCTCTTCGAGTCGAACCCCATCGAGCCGTCGTTGAAGCCGATGCGCTCGATGGTGCGCCGGGCGATCTCCGGGTACTTGAGGTTGGCGTGCGTGGTGATCTCGCCGAGCAGGACGACGATGCCGGTCTTGACCGCCGTCTCCAGCGCCACGCGGCTGGTCCTGTCCTGGCGCAGGCACTCGTCGAGCACCGCGTCGGAGATCTGATCGCACACCTTGTCCGGGTGGCCTTCGGTAACCGATTCAGAGGAGAAGAGCGCGTCTCGAAGCTGCATTTTGTCTGTCCTCAGACCCGGCTCCCTGGCCGGCGTGGAACGTGGAAAGGCCGCGCAGAATCCACCCGGAGTACCCCAAAGTCAACCGCGGATTGGGCCCTTGCGGACACCCGAAATTCCGCTTCAGACGGTGCGCGCGGGTACGCCGGGGGGCGACGGGACGACGTCGGGAAAGCGCTTGTGCATCTGCTCCATCACGTAGTTCTCGATCTCGTCGTGCGAGGAGAAGGTCATGGCCTCCTCCAGGAGCCTCTTCGCGTCGCCCAGCTCCGCCGCCCGGATCACGCGCTTCACCTGCGGGATGTCGGCGGGGTTCATCGACAGCTCGTCGAGCCCGAGCGCGAGCAGCACCAGCGTGTAGGCCGGGTCGCCCGCCATCTCGCCGCACATGGCGCACTCGATGCCCGCCTCCCGCGCGCCCTCCACCGAGGCCTGCACCAGCCGCAGGACGCCGAGGTGGAGCGGCTTGTAGAGGTAGGCCACCTCGCGGTTGCCGCGGTCGATGGCGAGCGAGTACTGGATCAGGTCGTTGGTGCCGATGGAGAAGAAGTCGCACTCCCGCGCCAGCCGGTCGGCGGCCAGCGCCGCGGCGGGCGTCTCCACCATGATGCCCACGGGGATGTGCTCCGCCACCTGCTTGCCTTCGCCGAGCAGCTCCTTGCGGGTGGCGGCGATCTGGGCCTTGGCTTCCCAGAGCTCCTCCACCGCGGCTACCATCGGCAGCATGATGCGCAGCTTGCCGTGGGCGCTGGCGCGCAAGAGCGCCCGCAACTGGGTGCGGAAGAGCTGCGGATGCCGCAAGGTGAAGCGGATGGCGCGCAGGCCCAGGGCAGGGTTGGGCTCGTGCGAGCGGTGCCCGATGGGCAGCTTGTCGCCGCCCAGGTCGAGCGTGCGGATGGTGACCGGCCGGTCCTGCATCCTCTCGAGGATGGTGCTGTAGGCGCGGAAGTGCTCCTCCTCGGTGGGCAGCTCCTCGCGGTTCAGGTAGAGGAACTCGGTGCGGTAGAGGCCCACGCCCTCGCCGCCGTGGGCGAGCACGCTCGGCACCTCTTCGGGGAACTCGATGTTGGCGCAGAGGCAGACGCGGCGGCCGTCGCGCGTCTCCGCCGGCAGCTCGCGCTGGCTGAGCAGCGCCGCGTCGCGGAAGCGGGCCTGCGCGCGCGCCTGCTCGAAGCGCAGCACCTCTTCGCCGTCGGGCGAGACCAGCACCTCTCCGGTGCTGCCGTCGAGGGCGATGAGGTCGCCCTGCCGGGCGATCTCGCTCGCCTGCCCGGCTCCCACCACGCACGGCACCTCCAGCGCGCGCGCCAGGATGGCAGTGTGCGAGGTCTTGCTGCCGAAGTCGGTGACCAGCCCGCGCACGCGGCCGCTCGAGAGCAGCACCGCGGCGTCCGCGGTGGGCAGGTCGTACGCCACCACCACCGCCTCCTCCGACGGCACCGAGGCGGCGATGGGCGTGTCGCCGACCAGGTTGTGCACGATGCGGTCGCCGACCTCGTCCAGGTCGGCCCGGCGCTCCGCCAGGTAGCCGTCCGAACCCATCTTCTCGCTGATCTCGCGCACCAGCCTGCGCACCGCCCACTCGGCGTTGAGCAGCTCGTCGCGGATGAGCTGGCGCGCCCCGGTGAGCAGCGTGGGGTCGTCGGCCATCATGCGGTGGGCGTCGAGGATGTCGCCCTGCTCACCCTCGCCGAGGCTCTGGCGGATCTGCTGGAGCTGCAGCACCGACTCCTTGACCGCCGCGTCCAGCCGCGAGAGCTCGCCGTCCACCTGCTCGGGCTGGATGTGATAGCGCGGCACGCGCGCGCGCCGCCGGTCCAGGGTGAGCACCCGCCCGATCGCGACGCCGGGTGAAGCGGGGATGCCGGTCAGCTTCGCCAAAACTGCTCCGAGCCTATCACAGGCGCGAAAGCTTCACCTGCAGCCGGCGCAAGTCTTCGTTGGCCCTGGAAAACCCCGTCTTTTCCTGCTCTGCCTCGAGCTGGGCCGCCAGGGGCTGCGCGGCGTTCTTCAGGGCGGACCTCGCGGCCGGCACCGCGGCCAGCCAGTCCAGCGCGCGCACGGCGGCCTCGCGCACGGGCGGCTGTTCGTCGGCCGCTGCCTGGACCAGCGCCGGAACCGCGTCCGCGGCTGCCGCCCGACCCAGCTCGTAGGCTGCCCGCGTCCGCACCGGCGGGGCCGGATCCCGCAGTCTGGGAAGCCAGCAGCGCGGGTCCTTGCCGCAGGCGAGCGCGGCCTCCAGCGGCTTCGCCAGATCACTGAAGTGCGATGCCAGGGCCTCGCACGCCTTCTGCGGATCGGCGGGGGGCATGCCGGCCTCCGAGAGCTGCCGCAGGCAGGTCTGCTGCGATCCCTTCGCCTCGCGCTGCGCAAGGGAGAGCAGGTCCTTCTCCAGCGCCGGCTCTCCCAGGAGCGCAGCGGAGCGGGCAAGGATGAGCCGCAGCCGGAGCACTCCCGACTGCGCCTTCTTCAAGAGGTCGCGGGCCTGCGCGCGATCGCCCAGCCAGACCAGCGCCTCGGAGGCGAGGCTTGCCAGCTCCTCGTCCTGGGGATTGGCGGTTGCGATCAGCGCCTCGATCTGCGGCGCCGCCTGCGCCGCCCGCAGCTTGCCGAGCGCATCGGCGCAGGACATGCGGACGAGGTTGGTGAGGAGCCGGGAAGTGCCCGGCACCGGATCCGGATCCACGTACTTGAGCTTTGCCAGCAGCACCGGGATCGCGCGCGGATCTTCCAGGTCGCCCAGCACCAGCGCCGCCCTGGCGTAGGTGCCTGCCTGCGCGCGGTTGTTCTCGCGGGCCCAGGCCAGGTAGGCGGGATCCTGGTCCTGGGCGATGCGCAGCAGCGGCTCCACCGACGGCTCGCCGATCAGGAAGAGCGCGAACGAGGCCTCCGGCAGGAAGGAGACGCCCTGGCGCTCGAGGACGAGGCCGTGCTCGAGCGCCGGGATGGCCGAGGGATCGCCGATCTCCCCCAGGGAGACGATGGCCTTCTTGGTGAGGATGGGCGGCGCGGCGGGGTCGTCCACCAGGTGCGAGAGCTCGGCCACCGCGTCGCGCGAGCGCACCTGGCCCAGGGCCTCCACCGCCGCCAGCCGGACCGAGTCGTCGCTCGCGCGCGCGAGGCGCAGGAGCGCCGGACCCGCGCGCGGATCGCCGATGTTGCCCAGCGCCGCCGCGATCTTCGCGTTGGTGCGGTTGGCGTTTCGCGCCGCGGTATCGCTGCCAGCGCCCACCGTGGTGTCCACCGCCTCGAGCAGCGGCTGCACCTCGTCCGGCCCGCCCAGGTCCCCGAGCGCCTGCGCCGCGTCTTCGCGGGTCAGCGGGTCCTTGAGCAGCTCGGCGATCTGCGGCGCGGCCTGCCGCGCCTTGAGCTTGCGCAGTTGCTGCACGGCCTTGACCCGAGCCTTGGGGTCGGAGTCGTCGAGCTGCCGGATCCAGGTCTGCGGATCGGTGGGGCTTCTCGCCTTGCATGCGAAGAGCGACAGGGCGAGCGCCATCGCGAGAGAGCGCATCGCCTCTCGCGTACCCGCCCTCGCGCGGCGCGTCAATGCTCTTTACGAGAGGCCCTCGGCCTTGAGCGCCTCCGCCACGGCCGGGCGGGCGCTCATCCGCTGCACGTATTGCTGGAGCGGCTGCGGCAGCGTCAGCTCGACCCGCGGCGCCCAGCGCAGGACGGTGAAGAGGTACGCGTCCGCCGCAGTGAACTTGTCGCCCATCAGATAGGGCTGCTTCTCCAGCACCTTCGCCACCAGGTCCAGGCGCTTCTGCAGGGTCTCCCGCGGGACCGGATCGGCGCTCTTCCGGAAGAGCGCGCCGAAGTTCTTGTGCAGCTCGGTGCCGACGAACACCAGCCATTCCTGCACCTTGTACCGCTCCTTCGTGCCCGCCCTGGGGGCCACCTTCTCGCCGCCCTTCTGGTCGGCCAGGTACATGAGGATGGCCGCTCCCTCGGTGAGCAGGGTGCCGTCGTCGAGCTGGAGCGCAGGCACGTAGCCCTTGGGGTTGAGCTGGTTGTAGTTGGTACCCGACTCGGCGATCTTGGTGTGGCGGTCCACCTTGTCGAGCTGGAACTCCGCCCCCATCTCGCGCAGCACGATGTGGGGCGACAGCGAACACACTCCGGGCACGTAGAAGAGTTTCATGCGGGCCTTTGATGCCGCCCGCTCTGCTAAGTTCCCGCGCGCATGCGCATCGTCTTCCTCGGAACACCCGAGTTCACGCTGCCCATCCTCGAGGCCTGCGCGCGGGCCGGCGAGCTGGCCCTGGTGGTGGCGCAGCCCGACAAGCCGGCGGGGCGCCACCAGGAGCTGCAGCAGCCGGCCTCGAAGAGCTGGGCGGCACAGCGCGGCATCCGGGTGGAGCAGCCGGCAAGGGTGAAGGGCGGCGCGCTCGCAGCGGTGCTCGCCTCGGCGCGGCCGGACGTCGCGGTGGTGGCCGCGTACGGGCGCATCCTTCCGCCCGACGCGCTCCAGGTGCCGCCCCACGGCTGCCTGAACGTGCACGCCTCGCTCTTGCCCGAGCTGCGGGGAGCCGCGCCTGCGCAGTGGGCGGTGGCGCGCGGCCTGCGGGAGACCGGCGTGACCATCATGCAGATGGACGAGGGCCTGGACACGGGCGACATCCGCCTGCAACGGCGTCTCGCCGTCGCTCCCGACGAGACCGGCGAATCGCTCTTGCGCAGGCTCGCGCCGCTGGGCGCCGGAGCGCTGGAGGAGGCGCTGGATCTGCTCGGGCGCGGCGAGCTTCCGCGCGTTCCGCAGGATCACGCGAGGGCGACGCTCGCTCCCCTGCTCTCGCGGGAGGACGGCAAGGTGGACTTTGCGCGCCCCGCCGGGGAGCTGGACGCGCGCCGCCGCGGCTTCACGCCGTGGCCGGGCGCCTGGACCACGGTCAAGGGGAGCACCCTGAAGATCCACGACGCGCGGCCGGTGGACGGCGCGGGCACGCCCGGCACGCTGCTCGACGGAGCGCGGGTGGCCTGCGGCGGCGGCACGGCGTGGGAGCTGATCGTCGTGCAGCCGGAAGGGAAAAAGCGCATGCCGGCGCCGGCGTGGCTTTCCGGCGCCCGCCTCAAAACAGGGGACCGGCTGGGAACCTGATCGTATAGTCCGCCAATGCTGATCGTCCTCCACCCCGACATCAACCCACAGGCGCAGGCCGCGATCGAAGGCCGCGTGCGCGAGCTGGGCTTCACGCCCCACGCCATCTCCGGCGCGGGTCGCACCGCCATCGGCATCACCGGGAACAAGGGGCCCATCGACCCGGGACATTTCCGCGAGCTCCCCGGCGTGGCCGACTGCATCCCCGTCACCGCGCCCTACAAGCTGGTCTCCCGCGAGGTGAAGCGCGAGGACACGGTGGTGGACGTGGCGGGCGTGCCCATCGGCGGACCCGCGCTGGTGGTCATGGCGGGGCCCTGCGCGGTGGAGAACGAGGCGCAGATCCTCGCCGCTGCGCGCGGGGTGGCGGCGTCGGGCGCGTCGCTCCTGCGCGGGGGGGCGTTCAAGCCCCGCACCAGCCCCTACGATTTCCAGGGCCTCAAGCAGGTGGGGCTGGAGCTGCTCTCCAAGGCCCGGGCCGAGACCGGGCTCAAGGTGGTCACCGAGGTGAAGGACACCGAGACGCTGCCCGCGGTGGCGGAGAGCGCCGACCTGTTGCAGATCGGCGCGCGCAACATGCAGAACTTCTCGCTCCTCGAGGCGGTGGGAGACCTGCGCAAGCCGGTGCTGCTCAAGCGCGGCATGTCCTCCACCATCAAGGAGCTCCTGATGGCGGCGGAGTACATCGTCTCCCGCGGCAACAAGCAGGTGATCCTCTGCGAGCGCGGCATCCGCACCTTCGAGACCATGACCCGCAACACGCTGGACCTGAACGCGGTGCCCGTCCTCAAGCGCGAGTCGCATCTGCCGGTCGTGGTCGATCCCTCGCACGGAATCGGCATCCGCAGCGGCGTCTTGCCGATGGCGCGCGCGGCGGTGGCCTGCGGCGCCGACGGCCTCATCATCGAGGTGCACCCCGACCCGGACCGCGCGCTCAGCGACGGCATGCAGTCGCTCAACCTTCCGGCCTTCGAGAAGCTGATGCGCGAGGTGGAGCGCATCGCCGAGGTGATGGGGCGCAAGCTCCACCGCGTGGCGCGCGCATGAAGGCCCGCGTCGCGCCGCTTCGCGCACGGCTCCGGGGAGAAGGCGTCCGCGTTCCCGGGGACAAGAGCATCTCCCACCGCGCGCTGCTCTTCGCCGCGCTGGCGGAAGGGGAGAGCCGCATCGCCGGGCTCGCCGGCGGCGAGGACGTGCGCAGCACCGCGCGCTGCCTCGCGCAGCTGGGCGTGCCGCTCCTGCGCGGCGACGGGACGCCGTGGCGGGCGGCGCCGCGATCGGCGGAGTTCCCCCACGGCGCCGAGGAGCCGCGCTTCGTGCCTCCCGCGCGGCCTGCGGGAAGCGCGCCCTTGCCCGAGCGCGACGCCGACATGCAGGCCGACGATGCCATCGTGATCGGGCAAGGCCTCTCCGGGCTGCGGCAGCCGCTGGGCGATCTCGACTGCGGCAACTCCGGCACCACGCTGCGGCTCTTTGCCGGGGTGCTGGCGGGAGCGGGCGTCGAGGCGACGCTCACCGGCGACCCCTCGCTCTCGCGCCGTCCGATGGAGCGCGTGGCGCGGCCGCTGCGGCAGCTCGGCGCCGCGATCGCGACGACGCAGGGCAAGCCGCCGGTGACCGTCCACGGCGGACACGCGCTGCATGCGGCGGCCATCTCCTCCGAGGTGGCGAGCGCGCAGGTGAAGAGCGCGGTGCTCCTGGCCGGGCTCTTCGCCGAAGGCGAGACCAGCTTCACCGAGCCGGCCCGGAGCCGCGACCACACCGAGCGGATGCTGCGGATGATGGGCGCCGACCTCGTCCAGCGCGGCAACACCGTGGCGGTGCGCGGCCGGGCGCGCCTGCGCGGCTTCGCCCTCGACGTTCCCGGCGACCTCAGCTCGGCGGCCTTCCTGGTGGCGGCGGCGCTGGTGTCGCCCGCGGGCAGCAGCCTCTCCCTCGAGCACGTCGGGGTGAACCCCACCCGCGCCGGCTTTCTCGACGCGCTCGCCATGTTCGGAGCCCGCATCGGCCTCGAGCTGGAGCAGTCGGGCGGCCCCGAGCCGGTGGCGAAGCTCACGGTGGGCGCGCAGAAGCTCCGCGGCGCGCGCCTCGACGGCGAGCTGGTGCTCCGCGCCATCGACGAGGTGCCCATCCTCGCCGTCCTCGGCGCCTGCGCAGAGGGAGAGACGGTGATCCGCGGCGCCGCAGAGCTGCGGGTGAAGGAGTCCGACCGCATCGCGCAGATGGCGGCGGGCCTGCGCGCCATGGGCGCGGAAGTGGAAGAGCTGCCCGACGGGCTACGCATCCAGGGCGCAGGGCCTGCGCGGCTGCGCGGAGGGGCGGCCATCGACTCGGCCATGGACCACCGCATCGCGCTGGCGTTCTCGATTGCCGCGCTCGCCGCGGAGGAGCCCTGCACCATCTCCGGCGCGGAGTGGGCGGACGTCTCGTTTCCCGGCTTCTTCTCCCTCTTGCGCAAGCTCGGGGCAGAAGCGGAGATCCTCCGCTGATGCGCGCGCTCTACCTCCTGCTCGGCGATCCGGTCGCCCACTCGCGCTCGCCCGCCATCCACGCGCGCGCCTTCCAGCTCCTCGGCGTGGACGCGGTCTACGCCCCCTCGCGCGTGACCGACGTGCCCGGAGCCATCCGCGGCCTGCGCGCGCTCTCGGTCGCGGGAGCCAACGTCACCATTCCCCACAAGCAGGCGGTGATCGCGCACCTGGACGGCGTCGACGAGGTCGCGCGCCGCATCGGGGCGGTGAACTGCATCGTCAACCAGGGCGGCTCGCTGGTGGGCTGCAACACCGATCGCGAGGGCCTGCTCCGCGCCCTGGGCCCGTTCTCCGGGCGCGCGGTGGTGCTGGGCGCCGGAGGTTCTGCGCGCGCCGCGGTGGACGCGCTGCGGCCGCACGTCACCATCGTGAACCGCACCCCGGAGCGCGCGGAGGAGCTGGCGCGCGAACTGGGCGTCGACGCCGGCGGCCTCGAGGCCGTGTCGCGGGCGGACGTGGTGGTCAACTGCACCAGCGTGGGGATGACCGGAGGCGCGATGCCGGTGGATCCCGCCTCGCTGCGCGGAACGCTGGTGGACCTGGTGTACGAGGGCCCCACCGGCGAGACGGCATTGGTGCGCGCCGCCCGCGAGCGGGGCCTTCGGGTCATCGACGGCATCGAAGTCCTGGTCCGCCAGGCCATCGCGTCCCTGGAGATCTGGCTCTCCCGGCCTCGCCTCGACGAGCTGTTCCCGGAGCTCAGGAAGGCGGCGCTCGCATGAGCCGGCTGCGCTTCCTCACCGCGGGCGAGTCGCACGGTCCTGCGCTGGCCGGCATCCTCGACGGCCTGCCCGCGGGACTCGAGCTCCTGGCCGAGCACATCGAGCGCGATCTGCAGCGGCGCAAGCTCGGCTACGGCCGCGGCGGGCGCATGGCCATCGAGCCGGAGAAGCCGCGCATCCTCGCCGGAGTGCGGCACGGGCGCACGCTCGGGTCGCCGCTCGCCATCCTCATCGAGAACGCCGACCACGAGAAGGCCTGGTCGTCGCGCATGTCGGTGGCTCCCTCGGACGAGCCGGGCAAGCGGGTCACGCTGCCGCGGCCGGGCCACGCCGACCTGACCGGCTCGATCAAGTTCGGCCACCGCGACCTGCGCAACTCGCTGGAGCGGGCCAGCGCGCGCGAGACCGCCATGCGCGTGGCGCTGGCGGCCGCGGCGCGGCGGCTGCTCGACGAGCTGGACGTGCGGGTCGGCTCCTGGGTCACCTCGATCGGCTCGGCGCACGCGAAGGACGTGAGCGGCATCGAGGGGAGCGAAGACGCCGAGGCGCTGGCCCTGCGCGCGGACGCATCCTCGGTGCGCTGCCTCGACCCCGAGGCCGACCCGGCGTTCCGCGAGCAGATCGAATCGGCCCGCGCCCGGCGCGACACGGTGGGCGGCACCTTCGAGGTGCGCGTCACCGGCCTCGTCCCGGGGCTGGGCAGCTACACGCAGGGCGACCTGCGCCTGGACGGCCTCCTGGCGCGCGCGCTGGCGAGCATCCCGGCCATCAAGGCGGTGGAGTTGGGGGACGGCTGGCGCGCGGCAGAGTTGTTCGGGTCGCTGGTGCACGACCCCATGGGCCGCGCCGGAGGCGGCGTGACCCGCGACACCAACCACGCCGGCGGCCTGGAAGGCGGGGTGAGCAACGGCGAGCCGCTGGTGGTGCGCGCGGCGATGAAGCCCATCGCCACGGTGCCGGCGGCGCTGCGCAGCGTGGACCTGGAGTCCGGCGAGCCGGCCGCGGCGCACGTGGAGCGCAGCGACACCTGCGCGGTGCCGGCGGCGGCGGTGGTGGGCGAGGCGGTGGTGGCGCTCTGCATCGCGGACGCGCTGCTGTGCAAGCTGGGCGGCGACTCGATGGAGGAGCTGTTTGCCGCGCACCGTCTCGCCTGGCGGCGCGCCCGGCCGCTGGCGGGGCACGTCTGGCTCTGCGGCCTGCCCGGCGGCGGCAAGTCCACGCTGGCGCCGCTGATCGCCTCCGCGCTCGGGCTTCCCAGCGTGGAGGTGGACGGACTGATCGAGAAAGCGGCGGGGCGCAGCATCCCGGAGATCTTCTCCGGCGACGGCGAGGCGGAATTCCGCCGCCGCGAGGTGGAGGCGGTGCGGGCCGCTGCCAGAGGCCCGCGCAGCGTGATCTCGGTCGGCGGCGGCGCGCTGGGCAGCCGCGCGGTCCGGCTCCTCGTCCGCAAGACCGGGCACCTGCTCTGGCTGCGCGCGCCGGTGGCCCTCTGCGCGGAGCGCGCCGCCACCGGGCGGCCCCTGCTCGAAGGCGACACCGCGGCGCGGCTCGCAGCGCTGGCGGCGGTTCGCGAGCCCGTATACGCGCGCCTCGCCGACGCGGTGGTGGAGGTGCAGGCGGGACTGTCTCCACCGCAGCTTGCGGCGCAGGCCGCCGCGGCGGTGGCGGCGCTGGAGGCGCAGCGTGCCCACGGTTGAGGTCCGCTTCCCGTCGGGCGCGCGAACCGACTGCGTCATCGAGGCGGGCGCGCTCGCGCGGCTGCCCGAGCTCTGCGAGCAGGCAGGGCTGCGCGGCACCGCAGGGTTGATCTGCGACGCGCGCCTCGCAGCCGTTCAGTCCGAGGCGGTGCTCTCGTTGCGCTCGCATTTCGGCGAGGTGCTGGCACGCCCCGTGAACGAGGTGCGCAAGACGCTGGCCGAGGTGGAGGCCATGTGCGAAGGCCTCGCCGCGCGCGGCGTGCAGCGCGACGGGTTCGTGGTGGCGGTGGGCGGAGGCGTGCTCACCGACCTCGCCGGGCTGGCCGCGGCGCTCTACCTGCGCGGCGTGCCCTGGGCGAGCGTCCCCACCACCCTGCTCGCGCAGGTGGACGCGGGGCTGGGCGGCAAGACCGGCGCGAACCTGCGCGCGGGCAAGAACCTGGTCGGCGCGTTCCACCAGCCCCGGCTGGTGGTCTGCGATCCGCTGCTCCTCGCCACCCTGCCCGAGCGCGAGCGCTGGAGCGGGCTGGCCGAGGTGGTGAAGTGCGCGCTGCTGGAAGGCGGCGGATTGCTGGAAGCCTGCGAGCGCGACCTCGAGCGCGCAGCGGGAGGGGATGCCGCGGCGCTCGCTCCGCTCGTCGAGGGCTCCGTCCGCCTCAAGGCGCGCATCGTCGCCGCGGACGAGCGCGAGGGCGGCCAGCGCGCCTTCCTCAACCTGGGACACACGGTGGGCCATGCGCTGGAAGCGGCCACCGGCTACGAGCGGTTCGCCCACGGCGAGGCGGTGGCGCTGGGACTGCGCGGCATGCTCGCGCTCTCCGAAACCATGCCCGACCGCGACCGGGCCGAGAAGCTGGTGGCGCGGCTGCAGATCTCGGCCGAGCGCACCCTCGATGCCGACCAGCGGGAGGCGGCGCTTGCGGCCATGTCGCGCGACAAGAAGGCGCGCGGAGGCTCGGTGCGGTTCGTGGTGCTGGAGCGCATCGGCGCGGCCAAGCTGCGCGAGGTGAACCGGGCCGACTGCGCCGGCGCGCTGGCCGCCGCGCTCGCCTGACGCCCGCGGGGTATGCTGCCCGGCCGCGTCGCGGAGGCTCCATGAACATCCTCTTGCTCAACGGACCGAATCTGAACCTGCTCGGCGAGCGCGAGCCGGAGATCTACGGCAAGACCACGCTGCCCGAGCTGGAGCAACTGGTGCAGAGGCGCGCGCGGGAGCTGGGCCACACCGTGCAGGCGTTCCAGTCCAACCACGAAGGCGCGCTGATCGACGAGCTCCACCAGTCGCGGCGCTGGGCCAACGGGGTCATCTTCAACCCCGGCGCGTTCACCCACACCTCGTACGCGCTGCGCGACGCCATCTCCGGCTGCAGGCTGCGGGTGGTGGAGGTGCACCTGAGCGACATCAGCAAACGCGAGCCCTGGCGCCGCGTCAGCGTGCTGGAGGAGGTCTGCGCGCACCGCGTGATGGGCAAGGGAGTAGCAGGGTACCTGGAAGCGCTGGAGTGGCTCGCGCGGTGAGGATCGTCTGGCACTGCCAGGACGTGGTCGGCGCGAAGATGGCCGGGCCGGGCATCCGGGCGGTGGAGCTCTCGCGCAGGCTCGCCGGGCGTCACGAGGTGACGCTGGTGGCGCAGGGCGCGGGCGAGCTGGCGAATGATGCGGTGCACGCGTCGGAGAACCTGGGCGCGGCGCTCGCGGGCGCGGACGCGCTCATCACGCAGGGGTTCGGCTTTCCCCTGCCACACCTCCTGCGCTTCCGCGGCAGGCTGGTGCTGGACCTCTACGATCCCGTCCAGCTCGAGCAGCTCGCCCACATGGGCGCGCGTCCCACGCCCGAGCAGATCGTCCAGGTGGGCTACGTCCGGCGGCGGCTGCAGTACCTGGTTCGCCGGGCCGATCACCTGCTCTGCGCCTCGCGGCCGCAGCGCGCACTCTGGCTGGGTTGGCTGGGAGCGTGCGGAAGGCTCACGCCGCAGGCGCTGGCGGACGACGCGGAGGCGTCACGGCTGCTCGCGATGGTTCCCTTCGGGCTGCCCGAGTCGCCGCCGCAGCGCGCAGGCTCGCCGCTCCGCGCCGCCATCGGGGCGGGTGCGGAGGTCCGGGTGGCGCTCTGGGCGGGCGGGCTGTGGGACTGGATGGACCCGGCGCTGGCGGTGACGGCTGCGGCGCTGGCCCGGCAGCGGGTGCCGGATCTCCAGCTGGCGCTGCTCGCCGGACAGCGACCCGGCAACGCCGCGCCACCGATGCGGGCAGCGGCGGACGCCGCCCGCGCCGTCGCCGGAGCGGGCGCGCACTTCATCGAGCGATGGGTGCCGTACGAAGAGCGCGGCGCCTGGCTCCTGGACGCGGACCTCGCCGTCTCGGCGCACAAGCCCTCGCTGGAGGCGGAGCTGGCCTTCCGCACGCGCCTGCTGGACTGCCTCTGGGCGGGCCTGCCCGCTGCGTGCACCGAAGGAGACGTGCTCGCCTCCGAGGGAGGTCGGCAGGGCTGGGCGCGGACCGCTCCGGTGGGCGACGCGAGGGCGCTGGCGGACGCGATGGTGGCGCTCTGCGATCCCGAGGAGAACGCGCGGGCGCGAACCGCGGCGAGCGCTGCCGCAAAGGAGCGCACCTGGCAGCGCTCCGCCGACACGCTGCTCGCCTTGCTCGACGCTCCCGCCCCGCCGCGCGCGCGGCTCCTGGACAAGGACACTCCGGCGCTGGCGGGCGTGTTCGCGCGCAAGGCCCTGCGCAAGCTCTTCCGGTAGCGCTGCCATTGTCGTGTGGCTCCATTGTGGCTGCACGCAGCGCGGCCGATGTCGTCGCCAGGGTCTCGGATACACGCTCATCTGTTCGCCGCCGATTCGTCGCCGAGTGCCATCGCGTGGCGGACGACGGGAAGATCCGCACGCGTCTGCGCATCGCCGATCCGCACGCCTCCATCGACGACCTGGCCGAGACGGCGGTCATGATCGCGAGCGAGCTGCCTCAGATCGAGAGCGCCTGTAACGCGCCCTAGAGCACCGCGCGCAGCGAGCGGACGAAGTCCGCAGCGGCCCGGACGCCCTTGTCGTGGTGCATGGCCACCAGCGCCGTGCCCACCACCACTCCGTCCGCCTTGCCCTTGAGGGCCGCCGCCTGCTCCGGCCGCGAGATGCCGAACCCCACCGCCACCGGCGCCGCCGAGATGGCGCGCAGGTCGGCGAGCCGCTTCTCCAGATCCTCCGGCAGCGCTGCGCGCGCGCCGGTCACGCCGGTCACGCTCACGTAATAGAGGAACCCCCGCGCCGTCCGCGCGATCCGCGCCGCCCGCTCCGGAGGCGTGGTGGGCGCGACCAGCGGAACCAGGTCCAGCCCCTCCTTCTCCAGCGCGGCGCGCACCGGCTCCGCCTCCTCCAGCGGCAGGTCGGGCACGATGGCGCCGCAGAGTCCCGCCTCGCGCAGCGCGGCGGCGAACGCGGGCGCCCCCAGGGTCTCGATGGGGTTCATGTAGCCCATCGCCACCACCGGAGCGCGCAGGCGCAGCGTTCCCGCCAGGGCGAGCAGATCGCGCACCGTGGTCCGCGCGGAGATGGCGCGGGTGGCCGCCGCCTGCAGCACCGGACCGTCGGCGATGGGATCGGAGAAGGGCAGCCCCAGCTCGATGACGTCGGCGCCCGCCTCGTCGATGGCGCGCAAGAGGGCCGCGGTATCGCCGTCGCCGCCCATCGCGTAGCAGACCAGAGCGGTGCGGCCCTGCGCGCTCGCGGCGGCGAAGGCGTCGGAGAGCCGGGTCACTTCAGCGCCTCCAAGATCGTGCCCAGGTCCTTGTCGCCGCGTCCGGACAGGTTCACGACCAGGAGCTTCCCCGGCACGCGAGCGAGCGCCGCCACCGCGTGCGCCGACTCCAGCGCGCAGAGGATTCCCTCGCTGCGCGCCAGTGTCGCGAACGCCTGCAGCGCCTCGTCGTCGGTGGCGGAGAGCAGCGTGAGCCGGCCCTCGTCGCGCAGGAAGGAGAGCTCGGGGCCCACGCCGGGGTAATCGAGGCCCGCGCTGATGGAGTGCGCCTCGGCGATCTGCCCGTCCTCGGTCTGCAGCACGTACGATCGCGACCCGTGCAGGACCCCGGGGCGCCCCTTCGCCAGCGAGGCTCCGTGCTTGCCGCTGCCGAGCCCGTGGCCCGCCGCTTCCACGCCGTAGAGCTTGACGGTCTCCTCGCGCACGAAGCGGTGCAGCGCGCCGATGGCGTTGGATCCTCCACCCACGCAGGCCACCACCGCGTCGGGCAGGCGGCCCTCCACGCGGACGACCTGCTCGGCGATCTCCTCGCCGATGATCTTCTGCAGCTCGCGGACCATCACCGGATAGGGATGGGGCCCGGCCGCGCTGCCCAGGCAGTAGTAGGTGCCGCGCACGTTGGTCACCCAGTCGCGGATGGCCTCGTTCATGGCGTCCTTGAGAGTGCGCGAGCCGGCGGTGACGCTGCGCACCTCGGCGCCGAGGAGCTTCATCCGCTCGACGTTGGGGCTCTGCCTGCGCACGTCCTCCGCGCCCATGTAGACGATGCACTCGAGCCCGAGGAGCGCGCAGACGGTGGCGGTGGCCACGCCGTGCTGGCCGGCGCCGGTCTCGGCGATGACCCGCTTCTTGCCCATCCGCCGCGCCAGGAGCGCCTGGCCGAGCGTGTTGTTCAGCTTGTGCGCCCCGGTGTGGAGCAGGTCCTCTCGCTTGAGGTAGACGCGGGCGGAGAGGCCCAGCGCCCGGGCCAGCCGGTCGGCGCGGAAGAGCGGCGTGGGCCTTCCCGCGTAGGTCTCGAGCAGGGTGGAGAGCTCCAGGCGGTAGGCAGGGTCGGCGCGCGCCGCGGTCCAGGCCTGCTCCAGCTCGTCGAGCGCCGGGATCAGCGTCTCGGGCACGAAGCGCCCGCCGTAGGCGCCGAAGCGGCCGCGCGCATCGGGCGGGGTCCGCGTCGGGTCTGCAAAGATGGCCGTCATTTCTTTCATCTGGAAGCACCTCTCGCCGCCCGCACGAACGCGCGCACCCGCGCGCGATCCTTGAACCCGTCCTCGCCTTCGATTCCACCCGACACGTCGACGCCCTCGGGCCGCGCCTCGCGGATGGCCCCGGCCACGTTCTCCGCCGAGAGCCCTCCCGCCACGAACAGCTCACCGCGGTGCAGCGCGCGCGCCTTCCCTGCCAGCGCCCAGGGGAAGGCCTTGCCCGAGCCGCCCGAAGGCCCGTCGAGCAGCAGCCGAACGGCGCCGGGCCGCGCCTGCAGCGACTCTTCCGACGTCACCTGGAGCGCCGCGTACAGCGGCAGCGGCGCAGGACCCGGCGGCCACGCCCCGTGCAACTGCGCCGCCTGCAGCCCCACTGCCGAAGCGATCCGGAGCACCTCCTCGAGGGCGGCATCGAGGAACACGCCCACCAGCGGCACTCGGGCGGGCAGCGCGTCGCGGATGGCTTTCGCTTCCTGCACGGTGACCCGGCGCCTGCTCTTCTGCGCGAACACCACGCCGATCTCGTCGGCGCCCTCCTCGGCGCAGAGGAGCGCGTCGGCCACGGTGCGCACGCCGCAGAGCTTGATGCGCACGCCGCTCACGCCCGCACCAGCGCGTGGGTGGCCGCCTCCGGATCCGCGGCCGAGGAGAGCGCCTCCCCCACCAGCAGCAGATCCGCTCCCTGCGCGCGATAGGCCCGGGCCTGCTCCGGCGTGCGCACGCCGCTCTCCGCCACCAGCGGCGCGATGCCGGACGCCTTCGCCGCGAGCCGCGCGAAGACGTCGGGATGCACCTCCAGCGTCTTGAGGTTGCGCGCGTTGATGCCGAGCAGGTCGGGCGCGCAGGCCCGGGCCGCATCCAGCTCGCCCTCCTCGTGCACCTCGAAGAGGACGGCCAGGCCGAGCCGCCGCGCCAGCTCGCGCAGCCCCTGCAGCGTCCGCAGCGGCGCCGCGGCCGCGATGAGCAGGATGGCATCGGCCCCGTGCGCGCGCGCCTCGCGCACCTGGAACTCGGTGACGATGAAGTCCTTGCGCAGCACCGGCAGGGACACCGCCGCGCCGACCGCCCTCAGATCCTCGAGCGAGCCCCCGAAGTGCACGCGGTCGGTGAGCACCGAGACCGCCGCCGCGCCGCCGCGCTCGTAGGCCTGGGCCAGCCGCACCGGGTCGAGGCCGGCGTTGATGGTTCCCCGCGAGGGGCTGGCCCGCTTCACCTCGGCGATGAGCCCCGCCCGCGGGAAGGGGCGCGGCGGCGGAGGCGCGCCGGGCAGCGGCTGCTTCTCGCGCTCGCGCGCATCGGCCACCGCCTGCTCCACCAGCCGGGCGAGGTGGCTCACGGCGGCGCCTTTCGCGCCTGCGAGGCCTGCACCAGCGCGTCCAGCCGGTCCACCGCGGCGCCGCTGTCGATGGCGCGCGCGGCGAGGCGCACGCCCTCGGCGATGGTCTCGCACATGCCGGCCGCGGCCAGGGCGGCGCCGGCGTTGAGCACCACCGCCGTGCGGCGCGGTCCGTCCTCGCCGGCAAGGACGGCGCGAAGCATCCCGGCGTTCTCCTGCGCGTCGCCTCCGCGCAGCCCTTCCAGCGGCGCCCGCTCGACGCCGGCGTCCTCCGGCGCGAACTCGAACTGGCGCACCTTGCCGTCGCGCACTTCGCACACCACGGTGGGCCCGGCGGTGGAGATCTCGTCGAGCCCGCCGAAGCCGTGGACCACGAAGGCGCGCTCGCAGCCCAGCTCGGCCAGCGTCCTCGCCAGCACCGGGACGAGCTGCGGCGCATAGACGCCGAGGAGCTGCCGCCGCGCTCCCGCCGGGTTGGCCAGGGGCCCGAGCAGGTTGAACAGCGTGCGCAGCCCCAGCTCCTTGCGCACCGGGGCCACGTGGCGCATGGCGGCGTGGTGGCGCGGCGCGAAGAGGAACCCGATGCCGCACTCGTCGATGCAGGCAGCGACGGCGTCGGGGGGCAGATCCACCTCCACGCCCAGGGCCGCGAGCACGTCGGCGCTGCCGCAGCGCGAGGAGACCGCGCGGTTGCCGTGCTTGGCCACCCGAGCGCCGCCGCCTGCCGCCACGAATGCGGCCGCGGTGGAGATGTTGAACGTGTGCGAGCCGTCGCCGCCGGTGCCGCAGGTGTCGATGAGCCGCTCCGCCGACACCTCCACCCGTGCCGCCCGCGAGCGCAGCGCCTGCGCCGCGCCCGCGATCTCGTCCGGGGTCTCGCCCTTCATCCGCAGCGCCACCAGCAGCGCCGCCATCTGCGCGACCGGCGCGCCGCCGTCGAGCATGGCGTCCATGGCCTGCGCCGCCTGCTCTCGCGAGAGGTGCACTCCCTCCACCGCCTGGCGGATGTGTTCCCGAAGGGGCATCGGTCAGATCTCCAGGAAGTTGCGGAGCAGCGTCTGCCCGTCGGGCGTGAGGATCGACTCGGGGTGGAACTGCACGCCGAACACCGGCAGCTTGCGGTGACGCAGCGCCATGACGATGCCGTCCCGGGTGCGGGCGCTGACGGCGAGCGCGCGCGGAACGGTGCGCGCGTCCACCACCAGCGAATGGTAGCGGCCCGCCCGCAGCGGCCGGGGCACGCCGCGGAAGAGCGAGCTGCGGTCGTGGACGATCTCCTCCGCCTTGCCGTGAACCGGCTCGCGCGCCCGCACCACCCTGGCCCCGAACGCCTGCCCGATGCTCTGGTGGCCGAGGCACACGCCCAGCATCGGCACCGGCCGCGCCGGAACCGCAGAGCCGTTCAGGCCGCAGGCGCGCGCGATCAGCTCCAGGCACACGCCGGCCTCGTTGGGAGTGCAGGGGCCCGGAGAGAGCACGATGCGCTCCGGCTTGCGGGCGAGGATCTCCGCGGCGGAGAGCGCGTCGTTGCGCAGCACCTCCACCGAAGCGCCCAGCTCCCCGAGCCTCTGCACCAGGTTGAAGGTGAAGGAGTCGTAGTTGTCGATGACCAGGACGCGCCGCTTCATGCGGCCTTCCCGGCCACCGCGCCGTAGGCCGCGCCCACCGACGCGCGGACCTTGGCCAGCACCTCGCGCCACTCGGAGGCGGGGTCGCTGTCCGCCACGATGCCGGCGCCCGCCTGGGCGAAGAGGCGCCCCTGGCTGCGGAAGAGCGTGCGGATGGCGATGGCGAGCTGCACGTCGCCCGCGCCGGAGAACCACCCCACCGCGCCGCCGTAGGGGCCGCGCTGCACGCCCTCCAGCTCGTCGATGATCTCCATCGCGCGGATCTTCGGAGCTCCGGAGAGCGTGCCGGCGGGAAAGGCGGCGGCGAACGCGTCCACCGCGCCGAGGCCGGGGCGCAGCATTCCGCTCACCTCGCTGGTCATGTGCATCACGTGGCTGAAGCGCTCGGTCTCCATCAGCCGCTCCACCCGCACCGAGCCGACCCGCGCGACGCGGCCCACGTCGTTTCGGCCCAGGTCCACCAGCATGGTGTGCTCGGCGCGCTCCTTGGGGTCTGCCTGCATCTCGCGCTCGAGGCGCAGGTCGTCTTCCATGGAGCTGCCGCGCCTGCGCGTCCCGGCGATGGGCCGCAGCGTCATCTTGCCGGCTTCCACCTGCACCAAAAGCTCCGGCGAGGCGCCGAAGAGCTCGCGGCCGCCCAGGCGCAGGTAGAAGTGGTAGGGAGCGGGGCTCGCCGCGCGCAGGGTGCGGTAGAGCGAGAAGCCGTCGCAGTCGGGCAGCTCGAAGCGCTGCGAGAGCACCACCTGGAAGATGTCGCCGGCGCGGATGTATTCGAGCGCCCGCCGCACCGCCGCCTTGAACTGCTTCTCTCCGCCGGCCACCGGCACCGGCTCGGGCAGCCCGCCCTTGAGGAAGCCTGCCCCGTTGCGCCGGTCGCCGAAGAGCTTCGCCCCGAGCGACTGCGCGGCGGGAGTGCGCAGCGCGTCGGGAAAGCGGCCCGCCGCAAAGCCGTGGAGCACGCGCGCCGCCAGGGCCTGCGCGCGCTCCTGCGCGCCGGGGCCGCTGGCGATGGCCCAGGTGCGCCCCTGCCGGTGGTCGAACGCCACCAGCTCGCGCACGCGCAGGAGGTCCGCCTCGGGGAAGAGCGCGTCGGGGCCCAGCCTTTGCGGCAGCCGCTCGCTCCACGCCGCGCTGGCCCAGCCCAGGTAGCCGACATATCCGCCGCAGAACGGCGGCAGGCCCTCGACGCGTTCGGTCTGCTCCTCCTCCAGGGCGCGGCGCAGCTTTTCCAGCGGCGCGCCGTCGCTGCGCAGCTCCAGCCGGGCGTCGGGGGCGCCCACGCCCACGTAGCTGTAACGCCCGAGAGCTCCCTCGAAGAGGAAGGACTCGCTGCGCTGCTCGTCGTCGAGGAGGCAGAAGACGCCGAACGGCGTCAGCAGATCACCGGGAAGTTCGACGGAGGCAGGGCCTCCAAAGCCGGCTCCGGGAAAGGGTCGACATGCACCCACACTAACGGGGCAGGCCGTTCGGGATCAAGGTAAATTGCGGCGATCATGCTCGCGCTGCTCCTGGCCGCAGGTCTGGGCTCGTCGAATTTCACCGCGACCGGGCCTGTGGCGTGCCGCAGATCCGTGCTCGAAGGCGTGCTGGCGTTGCACTCGTTCATGTACGAGGACGCCCGCGCCTCGTTCGAGAAGGCGGAGAAGGAGGCGCCCTGCCCGATCGCGTTCTGGGGCGAGGCGATGACCTACGACCATCCGCTCTGGGACCAGCAAGACGCCCCGGCGGCGCGGGCGGCGCTGGCGCGGATTCCGGCGGACGCCAGGGTGTCGCCTGCGGAGGCCGGGCTCATCGAGGCCGCGCGCGCCCTCTATTCCGGCGGCCACGAGGCCTGGCGCGAGCGGCTCGCGCGGCTGCACCGCGAGCTGCCCCGCGACGACGAAGTGGCGCTCTTCTACGCGCTCTCGCTCTACGCCACCTCCGGCCACGGCAAGGACGTGGGGCGCGCCATGCACGCCGCCGCCATCGCCATGGACGTTTTCGAGCGCAATCCCGACCACCCGGGCGCGGCGCACTATCTCATCCACGCCTGCGACTCGCCCGACCACGCCATCCTGGCCCTCAAGGCCGCGCGCAAGTACGCGCAGATTGCCCCCGCCGCGTCGCACGCGCTGCACATGCCGTCGCACATCTTCGTGCAGCTCGGGATGTGGGCGGACGTGGAGCGCAGCAACGCCGCGGCGTTCGCCGCGAGCCAGAAGCACGGGCGGCCCGACTGGCACAGCTTCTCCTGGCTGGCCGACGCGCGGGTCGAGCTGGGCCGGCCCGACGAGGTGCTGCCGATGATCGAGCAGGCCCGCAAGGAGGCGCCGGCGCGCGTCGCCGCAGAGCTGGCCGGGCTCTGGCTGTCCGCCACCGGCCAATGGGCGCGCACGGGAGCGCTCCTGAAAGGTCTTCCCGAGGACGCCACGGCGCGGGTGCGCCTTGACGCCGCGGCGGCGCAGGGCGACGAGGCGTCGGTCGCCGCCGCAGGGGTGCACGACGAGCGGCTGGTGGCGGCGAAGAAGCTCGTCGCGCACTCGGTGCGCGATCCCGGCTCGCTCTCCGCTGCCATCGACGCCGTGCGCGCGTTGGCTGACGCCGAGGACCAGGAGCCGGTGAGCGGGCCGGCGTTCGCGCTCCCCGCGCGCGAGGAGCTGGGAGATCTCCTCTCGCGCTCGCACCGGTTCGCCGAGGCGGAGAAGGCATTCGAGGCGGCCCTGCGCAAGCGGCCCGGCCGCCGCCATGCGCTGCAGGGGCTCGGGCTGGCCGCCCGGGGCGCGGGGGACAGGCAGGCCGCCGCGGACGCCGACGCGGCGCTCCCGGCGCAGCGCGAGTGATAAGAAGGCGCGCATGGCGACGCCGGCGCGGCGGATTGCTGCCGAGGTGCTGATGCGCGTGGCGCAGGGCGGCGCCTTCTCCAACCTGGCGCTGGACGCGGCGCTGCGGCAGGCGGGCGAGCTTCCGCCCCGCGAGGTGGCGCTC
Organism: Myxococcales bacterium; assembly: GCA_035702105.1. Classification (GTDB taxonomy): domain Bacteria; phylum Myxococcota; class Myxococcia; order Myxococcales; family 40CM-4-68-19; genus 40CM-4-68-19. The sequence continues at coordinate 23,859 of DASSQZ010000073.1, forward strand.
GCCACCGAGCTCAGCTACGGCACGCTGCGCTGGCAACTCCAGCTCGACCGCGCGCTCCTCGCGCACAGCGACCGCGCGGTGGAGGAGCTGGACGAGCCGGTGCGCGTGGCGCTGCGGCTGGGCGCCTTCGAGCTGCTCCACCACGACAAGGTGCCCGCGCGCGCCGCGGTCAACGAAGCGGTGGAGCTGACCCGCGAGCTGAAGGCGGGCCGCGCATCCGGATTCGTGAACGCGGTCCTGCGCCGCCTCTCCGAGACGCGCGCGCCGCCGCCACCGCCCGCCCGGGAGATGGATTTCGAGGGCCACGTGGCCGCGGTCACCTCGCATCCCCGCTGGATGGTGGCCCTCTGGACGCGCTGGCTCGGCGCTGCGGAGGCAGAGCGGCTTTGCGCCGCGAACCAGGAGCAGGCGCCCGCCTGCGTGCGGGTGGCGCGGCGCAAGGGTTCCCTCGAGCAGGTGCGGGAGGCGCTGGCGAAGGCGGGCATCGAGTCGGCGCCGGGCCGCTACGCTCCGGACGCGCTGGTCCTTGCCGCAGGCGCCCCGCCCGCGCTGGACATCGAAGGCCACGACCAGGGCCTGTTCCAGGCGCAGGACGAGGCGGCGCAGCTCGTGTCGTCGTTCGCCGCGCCGGCAGCGGACGCGCGGGTGCTGGATGCCTGCGCCGCTCCGGGAGGCAAGGCCTGCCACCTGGCGGAGCTTGCGCCGCGGGGATCGGTGCTGGCGGTGGACCTGCACGCGCGCAAGGCGCGCATCATCGCCGAGGCGGCGCAGCGGCTGGGCATCGGGAACCTCCAGGCCGTCGCCGCCGATGCGCTCCTGCCCATCCCCGGCGCCGAGCCTTCGGGCTTCGACCTGGTGCTGCTCGACGCGCCCTGCTCGGGCCTGGGCACGCTGCGCCGGCATCCGGAGATGAAGATGCGCCGCACGCCGGAGGACGTGGACCGGCTGGCGCAGCTCCAGGCGCGGCTCCTCTCGGCGGTGCAGCGCTACGTGAAGCCGGGCGGGCTGCTGGTCTACGCGCTCTGCACGCTGACGCCGGAGGAGTGCGACGAGCAGGTGCAGCGTTTCCTGGCCGCGCAGCCCGGCTTCCGCATCGACCCGCCGCCGCCCGGATTTCCCCCCGACTGCCTCGACCAGAAGTTCATGCGCACGCTGCCCCATCGCACCGGCACCGACGGCTTCTTCGCCGCCCGCCTGAGGAGGGTCTCATGACCGACGTCCTGGTCGCGCCTTCGCTGCTCTCCTGCGACCTCTCCCGCATCGGCGAGGAGATCCGCGCCGTGGAGGCCGCCGGCGCCGACCTCATCCACGTGGACGTGATGGACGGCCGCTTCGTCCCCAACCTCACCTGGGGGCCGCCGGTGGTGGCGGCGATGAAGAAGCACGCGAAGAAGCCGCTCGACTGCCACCTGATGATCGTCGAGCCGGAGAAGTACGTGGAGGCGTTCGCGCGGGCGGGGGCGGCGAACATCACGGTGCACGTGGAGGCGTGCACGCACCTGCACCGGGCGCTGCAGCAGATCAAGGCGGCCGGAGCCACCGCCGGAGTCTCGCTGAACCCGCACACGCCGCCCGACCACCTCGAGTACGTGCTCGACGGCATCGACATGGTCCTGGTGATGACGGTGAACCCGGGCTTCGGCGGGCAGAGCTTCATCGAGGGCTGCCTGCCGAAGATCGAGAAGCTGGCTGGCTGGATCCAGAAGCGCGGGCTCAAGACCACCATCGAGGTGGACGGCGGCATCACGCCGGAGACGGCCGGCCGCGTGGTCAGCGCCGGCGCCACCGTGCTGGTAGCGGGCACGGCGGTGTTCGGGAAGAAGGACTACGTGGAGGCCATCCGAGCCCTGCGGGCCGGCGCCGGCATCGGCTACGAGACGACGGGGCGTTTTCCCTGAAGGTCGCCGGCGGCAGGCGCCGGGCCGCCCCTGCCGACAAGCATTGACGCCTCCCGCGCTTTGCTGGTACTTCCCTGCGCCCCTTCGCAGGGGAACAGCCTTTTCGGGGAGTGGCTCAGCCTGGTAGAGCACCTGGTTCGGGACCAGGGGGTCGCAGGTTCAAATCCTGTCTCCCCGACCAA
>DASSQZ010000074.1:0-20103 GCA_035702105.1 Myxococcales bacterium
GCGATGTACGAGCCGTAGTCGGCCACGTTGAGCGGCGACCAGAGCTTCTGCACCACCTTGCCGCCGTTGTCCTCGAAGGTGCGCTGGAAGCCGGCGGTGGTCTCGTGGCCGAAGGCGAAGTCGTCGCCGATGGTGGCCACGCGCTTGTACTTGAGCGTCTTCGCCGCGTACTCGCCGAGGGGCTGGTTGGGCTGCGCCGAGGTGCCCACCGCGCGCACGAACCACGGGTTGGGCTGCCGCTGGGTGAGGTCTTCCGCCGCCGCCGAGGGAGAGATCACCGGCACCTTCACCTGCTTGACGTAGTCGTTGATGGCCAGCGCCTCGAAGGCGGCGAGCGGCCCGATGATGACGTCGACGTGGTAGCGCTCCACCGCCTCCTGCGTGCGGGTGCGGGTGGTGGCGGGCTGGCCGGCGGTGTCCAGGGTCACCACCTCGATCTGGCGTCCGGCGAGCTTGTTGCCGTGCTCCTTGAGATAGAGCGTGAGGCCCTCGTTCATCTGCCGCCCGCCGGCGGCGAGCGCGCCGGTGTTGACGGTGAGGAAGCCCACCCGCACCGGCCCGGGGTCTGCCGCGGCTGCAGGGCGCGATGCAAGGGCTGCAAGGGCTGCGACCACGACGGCGGCGAGGCTGCGCATGCGAATCTCCCTCTCGACGGGTGAGATGCTGTGGCGTCTGCCGAGCGTTGACCTGATATATCACGCGTGCTAGACGGTCAACCCATGCGCGCTCCCCGGCGCCTCTTGCGCGTGGACATCCACGAGAAGCTGCGGGAGGAGATCCTCGCCTGCAGGCTCGCCCCCGGCGCCGACCTCCGCGAGCAGGAGCTCGCCACCCGCTTCCAGGTGAGCAAGTCGCCGGTGCGCGACGCGCTCTTGCGCCTGGAGCGCGAGCAGCTCGTCACCATCGCGCCCCGCCAGGGCTACCGCGTCGCCCCCATCTCGCTCTCCGACGCCCGCGACCTGCTCCGGCTCCGCTCCGTGCTCGAGTGCGCCTGCGCCGCGGAGGCCGCCCGCGAGGCGGACGGCGCCGAGCTCGCCGCGCTCGACCGCTTCCGCAGCTTCCGGCCCTCGCAATGGCTGGAGGGCTTCGCCGGCTACAACCGCGAGTTCCACTGCGCGCTGGCCCGGGCCTCCGGCAACCGGCGCATGGCGGCGCTCACCTGCGAGCTGATCGAGCAGACCCGCCGCCTGGTCCACGTCAGCGTGCAGGCCGCGGAGCCGCGCCGCACCGCGCCCCTGGTGGCGGAGCACGCCGCAATCATCGAGGCCCTGCAGGACCGCGACGGCCGGCGGGCAGCGGCCCTCTTGCGCGCCCACATCGGGGCGGCGGAGCGGCGGGTGGGCGAAGCCCTTTCCCGGGCGGCAATCGTGGCCTGAAGGCGTTAGAAGAGGCGGCTTCAATCCGGGGACACCACCGCCGCCCGACCATCGCCGCCCGAAGGGCGCAGGGTGTCCCCAGCGAGATGGAGAACGGCATGAGCACCGCAGAGACGCTTTCGCAGCCGGCCACCCACGGCCTCTTCATCGACGGCCAGGAAGTCGCCGGCGCCTCCGGCGAGACCCTCGACGTGCTCAATCCCGCCACCGGCGAGGTGATCGCCCGGACCGCCCACGGCACCGCCCAGGACATCGAGGTGGCCATCCGCAGCGCCCGTCGCGCCTTCGAGGGCAAGGAGTGGGGCGGCATGGACGTCCGCGCCCGCGCGCGCCTCGAGAACCGGCTCCCCGACGCGCTGGAGCCCCGGCTGCCCGAGCTCTTCCGCCTCGAGACCACCAACAACGGCCGGCCGGTCAACGAGACGCGCGCGCAGATCAGCCGCCTCGCCGACTTCTTCCGCTACAACGCCGGGCTCGCGCTCTCGCGCCGCGACGCGGTGGTGCCGGTGGAGGGGCCGTACCTCGCCTACACCCAGCGCACGCCCATCGGGGTGGTGGGCAACTCCACGCCCTTCAACCATCCGATGATGATCCTCTGCAAGAGCCTGGCGCCGGTGCTGGCCTCGGGCTGCACCACGGTGGTGAAGCCGTCCGAGTACACCCCGCTCACCACGCTGCGGCTCGCGCACATCTTCACCGAGGCGGGCCTGCCGCCGGGCGTGTTCAACGTGGTCACCGGCCTCGGCCCCACCACCGGCAAGGCGCTGGCCGAGCACCCGGGCCTGAACAAGCTGGTGCTCACCGGCGGCACCGACGCGGGCCGCATCGTGGGCGGGCTCGCCGGCCGCAACTTCGCCCGCCAGACGCTGGAGCTCGGCGGCAAGACGCCGGTCCTGGTCTTCGACGACTACGACGTGGAGCAGGCGGTCAACTACGCCGCCTTCGGCGCCTTCGTCGGGGCGGGGCAGACCTGCATCTGCGCCAGCCGGCACCTCGTGCAGCGCAAGCTCTATCCGGAGTTCGTGGAGCGGCTGGCCGCCAAGGCGAAGGCCATTCGCATCGGCGACCCCACCGATCCCGCCACCCAGCTCGGGCCCGTCATCTCCGAGCGGCAGCGCCGCCGCGTGCTCTCCTACGTGCAGGCCGGCGTCGACGAAGGCGCCAGCCTGGTGGCGGGCGGGCGCGTGCCCCAGCTCTCCGATCCGCGGCTCGCCCGCGGCTTCTTCGTCGAGCCCACCGTCTTCGCCGAGGTGAGGCCCTCCATGCGCATCGCCCGCGAGGAGGTGTTCGGCCCCTTCACCGTGGTCTTGCCCTTCGACGACGAGGCGGAGGCCGTCCGCATCGCCAACGACTCGCCCTTCGGCCTGGCCGCCGCCATCCGCACCCGCGACGTGGCGCGCGCGCACCGCGTGGCCGCCGCCATGCGCTGCGGCATCGTCTGGATCAACGACCACCACCGGCTCGACCCGGCGCTTCCCTGGGGCGGGGTGAAGGAGTCGGGTGTCGGGCGTGAGTTCGGCACCGAGTCGTTCGACGAGCACTTCGACGTGAAGACGGTGATGGTCAACACCGAGGGGCGGCCGTTCGACTGGTACCGCGACACCGGCGCGCAGAAGCGGCTGAACTGACGAACAGCGCGGGGCGCGACGTCATTCGTGTGCGCGCTGCTCCAGCTCGCGCTCGAATTCGTCGACGTCGAAATCGGTGAGCAGCACCTGCATGGGCAGCGGCCGGCCCCGCAGCCCGGGGAAGAGATCCGGCACCAGCTCCTCGACGCGCCAGGGCTGCGCCGTGCCGGGCGCGATGCGGATCCACTGCCCGGGCGGGAAGCGGACGCCCTTGCCCACCAGCGCGAGCAGCGGCAACCGGCTGTTGAAAAAATAAGCGGTCTCTACGGCGCGCTCGAGCATGGCTCACCGCGGACACGGCTGCCGGTCGAGATGGCGCAGCGGCCGCGCCGATCCGGCGTGCCGCTGCGGGAGAGCAGAATGCATGGGCGCCCAACGATGCAAGGCCGCCGCCAGCCAGGGGCATTCGATAGATGGCGAACTTCACGGGCGATTCTTCCGGCGCCGCGGCTCACCCGGTAAGAACGGATGTGGGATGGAGGGCGAGCGGCTGTAAAACCGACCTCCCCACGGAGGGAATTTCAGTGCGCGGCGCCGGCCAGGGCGCGGGTTGCGGGATGGCGCGGATCGCGAAGGAGCGACGCGGGCGCGCCGGTCTCCACCAGCGCTCCGCGCGACAGCACGGCGACGCGATCGCAGAGGCAGGACGCGAGCCGCAGGTCGTGCGAGATGAAGAGGCAGGCGATTCCCAGCGAGCGCCGCAGGTCGAGGAGCAGGTTCGCCATCTGCGCCTGCAGGGAGACGTCGAGCGCGCTCAAGGCTTCGTCGGCGATCAGCAGCGACGGCCCCGGCGCGAGCGCCCGCGCCAGCGCCACGCGCTGCGCCTGTCCAGCGGAAAGCTCGTGGGGATGGCGCGACATCAGATCGGCATCGAGCTCCACCGTCCGGAGCAGCCGGGCGACGGCGGCGGCGCGATCCCGCCCGCGGGCGAGGCGGTGGAGCGCGAGCGGTTCGGCCACGATGGCGCCCACCTGCATCCGCGGATCGAGCGAGGTCGCCGGATCCTGGAAGACGATCTGCATCTCGCGCCGCGCGGCGCGCAGGGAAGCGCCGCGGAGCGGGAGCAGGTCCGCCCCCTTCCAGAGGACCTGGCCGCCCGCTGCGGGGAGCAGCCGCACGAGAGTGCGCGCAAGGGTGGATTTTCCCGAGCCGCTCTCGCCGATGATCCCCAGCGTCTCGCCGGCGGCGAGGGAGAAGGAGATCCCCTCGAGGATCCGGCGCCCGCCGCGGTCGACGCGCAGATCGCGCACCTCGAGGAGCGGACCGGTCACGCCGCCTCCAGCGGATGGAAGCACGCCACCTCGCGGCCCCCTCCCAGGTCGAGAAGCTCCGGCTCACGGCCGGCGCACTGCGCATCCGCGCGCGGGCAGCGCTCGCGGAAGCGGCACCCCGAGGGAAGCGCCCAGGGACGCGGCGGAGAGCCCGGCACCGGCTCGAGCCGCGCGGACGCCGCCGATCCCGGCGCGGGCGGAAGGCTGCGCCAGAGGCCCGCCGTGTAGGGATGGCGCGGCCGCTCGAGCAGGTCGGCGGCGCCCGCGCGCTCGACGATGCGCCCGGCGTAGAGCACGGCGATGCGATCGCAGAGGCGGGCCGCCACCGACGGATCGTGCGTGGCCACCAGCAGCGCCACGCCGCGCTCCTCGCGGATCCTGCGGAAGACCTCGACGATGCCTGCCTGCGCCACCGTGTCGAGCGAGGCGGTGGGCTCGTCGGCCACCAGCAGCGAAGGCCCGCAGGCCAGCGCCGTGGCGATGAGCGCCCGCTTGCGCATGCCGCCCGAGAGCTGGTGCGGGTAGAGGCGCGCCGTCTCCGCCTCGAGCCCCAGGTCGGAGAGCAACCTCTCCATTTCCGTGCGCGCGTCGGCGGCGGAGAGCGGGCGGTGCGCGCGCAGCGCCTCGGAGATCTGCGCGCCGATGCGCATCACCGGATTGAGCGCGGCGAGCGCATCCTGGAACACCATCGCGATCCCCGCGCCGCGCACGCCCGCGAGCTCGCCCTCCGGCACCTGGAGGAGGTCGCGGCCGGAGAGCTCGACACGCCCGGACGCGGCGGCGCCGGGCGGCAGGAGGCGAAGGAGCGAGAGCGCCGCCGTGGTCTTGCCGCTGCCGGATTCGCCCATCAGCGCCAGGGAGCCGCTGCGTTCGAGATCGAACGAAATGCGGTCCAGTACGGCGAACGAGTGTTCATCCGTTTGAATGCGGACCGACAATTCGCGCACCCGAAGCACTCCGACTCGTTTACCGGCCCGGGAGGCGATGTCAAAGTCCGCCGTTCGACCGGAGTCCACGCGCATGCAGATCCAGCCCCTCATCGTCGAGCCCACGACAGCGATCCCGCCCCGCGAAGTCCCGCCTCCGCCGATTGCAGCCGACGTCCCGCAACTGGTGGGGGGCCGCTACCGGGTGCTCTCCCTGCGCGGCTCGGGAGCGGAGGCCGCGGTCTACCTCGCCATCGATCTGTTCAGCGGGCGCGAGGTGGCGCTCAAGGTGGCGTCGCCGGGCCGGCTGATGGACGAGTATCGCCGGTGCGCGGAGCTGACCCATCCGCACCTGGCGCGTGCGCTCGCGCTCTGGCGCTCGGGCGGATCGGCGGCCCTGGCCTTCGAGTACGGCGCCGACGACCTGGGCGTCCTGCGCGGCGCCCCCGAGCCGGTGGTGGTGCGGCACGTGGCGGAGATCGCGCGCGGGCTCTGCCACCTGCACCGCAGGGGCATCGTCCACGGCGACGTCAAGCCGGAGAACGCGGTGCTCGCCGGCGCGCCCGGCAGGCGCAAGGCCCTCCTGGTGGACCTGGCGCTCGGCGGCGAGGAGTCGGCCGCGCGGGGGAGCCTCGAGTACGCGGCGCCGGAGGTGCTGGAAGGCGCGGCGCCAGGCGCGGCTTCCGACCTCTACTCGCTGGGCGTGACCCTGCACGAGCTGCTCTCCGGCTTCGGCCCCTTCGCGGCGGCCGCCTCCGCCGACGTGGTGCGCGCCCACTTCGCGCCGGCGCCCGCCGCCCGCGCAAGCGCCGGCGTGCAGGCGGTGGTGGCCAAGCTGCTGGCCAAGGATCCGCGCTCCCGCTACGCGCATGCCGACGAGGTCATCGAGGCGCTCGCCGCGGCCACCGGGCTTCCGCTGGAGTGCGAGGGAGAGGGGCTGACCACGGACCGCATCGCGCTCGGGCAGCTTCATGGCAGGGAGGCGGAGCTGGCGCGCATCGAGGCCGCCGCCCGCCACAGCGCCGGCGGCAGCGGCGAGATGCTGCTCCTGGCGGGGGCCGCCGGTTCCGGCCGGTCGCGGCTGCTCCGCGCCGCGGCGGCAGCCTCCGAGCTGGCCGGCCTTCGCACCGTCCTGCTCGAGCAGGGCGAGGGCCTCGCCGTGCTCTGCCGCAGGCTCGATCTCCTGCTCGGCGCGGCCGGCACCTTCGACGCGTCGGTGGGCGCGGCCCGCGAGAAGCTGGCGGCGGCGTGCGCGCAGCATCCGCTGGCGGTGCTGATCGACGACGCCGACCGCAGCACCGACTGGCTGCCCGCGCTGCTCCTCGCGCTCGCCCGCGATCCGGTCTGGAAGAAGCGGCCGCTGCTCGTGATCGCCGCCGGCTCGCCGCAGCTCCAGGCGCCGGTGGAGCGGCTCGACCTGCAGCCGCTTTCGCCCGCGAGCGCGAAAGCCAAGGTGCTGGAGGCCCTGGGCCCGCGCGCCTGGGCCGACGGGCTCGCGGAGCGCCTGGTGCGCGAGTCGTCGGGCCAGCCCCGCGAGCTGGAGCTCGCGCTCTGCGACCTGGCGCGGCGCGGGATTTTCGAGCGGCGGGGCGGCAGGTGGGAGCTGGACACGCTGCGGGCCGGCCCCGACTTCGCCGGCTGCGTGCCGCGGAGCGCCTCCCGCGCCGCCCGGGCGGCGGTTTCGGCCCTGCCCCGCGCGCAGCAATCGGAGCTGGGTCTCGCCGCGGTGCTCTGGCCCGAGCTGGACGCGGCCGCGCTGGCGGGTCACGAGGCGGCGCTGGTGGCCGGCGGATTGCGGGTGGCGGAGGAGCTGAACCTTTCCCTCTCCCAGCTCGCCCTCTCTCGCGCCGCCGAGCGCGCTCTCTCGCGGGGCGAGCACCAGAACGCGCACCTGCGCGCCTCGCAGATGACCGCGGACGCCGGAGCGCGGGCCCGGCACCTCTTCCACGCCCGACAGGGTGGCGTGGTGCGCGCGGCCATCGCCGCGGCGCGCGCCGCGCGTCGCGCCGGCACGCCGCTTCCGGCCGCCCGGCTCTACCAGATGGCGCAGGCCGCGCTCCGGCATCCGCAGCGCAGCGTTCGCGCCGCGGTGCTCTGCGAGCGCGCCGCCGACTGCCTGGCGCTGGCAGGGCAGCCTGCCGCGGCGCGGCTCATGTACGCCCGCGCGCTCCGCCGCGGGGCGGCCGCGGGAAGGCTCTGGCAGAAGGTGGCGCAGGCGCGCTGGCAGGAGGGCCGGTTCGAGCAGGTGCTGGAGGCGCTCGCCCGCGCCCGCGAGGCCGGAGCCGACGCGCTGGCGGTGACCACCATCGAGGCCCGCGCCGAGGCGATGCGCGGCAACTACGCGCGCGCCGAGGAGCTTGCCGCCGGGACGCTTCCGCTCGCCCGCGCGAGAAAGGACGCCGAGGCGGCGGCGCGGCTGCACCACCTGCTCGGCACCAGCGCCTGGCATCGCGGAGATGGCCGGCGCGCCGCGGTGGAAGAGCGCACCGCCATGCTGATCGCGCGGCGGCAGGGAGACGTTCGCGCCGAGGCGGACGCGCGCGCGGGACTGGGCACCGCCTGGCGCCTGCTCGCGCGCCATGGCCGCTCGGCCGCGGAGACCCTGCGCGCGCTGGAGCTGTACCGCGCCCTGGGCGACGAGCGGCAGGAGTCGATCGCCTGGAACAACCTGGGCGTTGCCCGCTACCTCGCCGGCGACTGGGACGGCGCGCTGGAGGCGTGGGAGCGCCTGACCGGGAAGAAGGGCCAGACGCTGGAGGAGGAGCTGCTGACGCTGAACAACCTGGGCTTTCTCTACCGCGAGCGGGGCGACTTCCCCCGCGCCCGCGAGCTCCTCGGACGCGCGCTCTCGCGCATCCGCTCCGCCGGCGGATATGCCCGCATCGAGGCGGTGGTGTGCGGCAACCTCGGCGAGGTGGCCTCGCGCGAGGGAGACGTCGCCGGCGCCGAGCGCTTCTACGCCCAGGCGCTGGAGATTGCCCGGCGGATCGGCGCCCGCGACGAGGTGGTGGAGACCGAGAGGCGCAGGAGCGAGCTGGACCTCTTGCGGCGCGATCCGGTCTCCGCCAGCGCGCGGGCGGCCGAGGCCCTGGAGCTCGCGGGCCTTTGCGGCAACGTGGTCGAGCAGGGAAACCTGCGCCGCGTGCTCGCCCTGGCCGCGCGGGGAAGGGGAGATGCCGCCGGCGCGGCCGCCGCCGTCCGCGAGGCGCACCAGCTCCTCCGCGGCGCCGGCGCGGCGCTCGAGGACGCGCGGGTGGACTGCGTCGAGTGCCTGCTCGACCTGGACCGCGGCCAGTCGGTGCAGGCCGCGGCGGCGCTGCGCAGGGCGCGCGGGGTCTTCGAGAAGCTGGGGGCGGCGCCGGACCTCTCCGAGGCGGATCGGCTGGAGAAGGAGGTGGAGGCGCTCCAGCGCAGGTCGTTCTCGCACGTGGAGGCCCTCACCCAGGCGGCGCAGCGGCTCGCGGCGCGCGGCGACCCCGCGGCGCTGCTCGAGGACGCTCTCGACGAGGCGCTGCTCCTCACCGGCGCCGAGCGGGGGTTCATCCTGCTCACCGAGGACGGCGGAGAGCCGCGGGTGGCGGCGGTGCGCGGCGCGGCTCCCACCGCCGCGCTGCGGATCTCGCGCACGGTTGCCGACCGCGTGCTGCACACCGGGGAGATCGTCGCCATCGCCGACATCGTCGGCAACGAAGACCTGATGACGCGCAAGAGCATCCTCGACCTGGGCCTGCGCTCGGTGCTCTGCACGCCCATCCGCTTCGGCGGCCGGCGCCTGGGCATCCTCTACGTGGACTCGCGCCGGGTGGGCTCGCTCCTCTCGGAGAAGGACCTGGGCCTCCTGAGCGCGTTTGCCGCCCTGGCCGGGTCGGCGCTGGAGAACGCGCGGCTGATCGCCGATCTGCGGCGCAAGACCGAGCTGCTCGCGCACATGGCCCACGAGTTCCGCTCGCCCCTGCAGGGCATCACCGGCTACGCGGCGCTGGCGAAGAAGGACGAGGGGCTGGGCGCGCGCGGCCGGCGCGGGCTGGACGTCATCTCCTCGCAGGCGATGCGCCTCGGGAAGATCGTCGAGCGCACGCTCGAGCTGTCGCGGATGGAGGCAGGGGCGGTCTCGCTCGCCCGCGAGAAGGTGGACCTGGGCGAGGTCGCCGCGGCCGCCATCGCCGGGCTCGACCCGCTCGCCCGGATGAAGTCCATCGAGGTGACGCTCGAGCGCGACCCGGCGGCGCCCCCGGTGCTGGGCGATTTCGACCGCCTGGTGCAGGTGATCACCAACCTGGTGGGAAACGCCATCCAGTACTCCGCCGAGGGCAGGCCCATCCGCGTCCGGGTGGGCGCGGGAGAGCCGCTGGTGCGCGCCAAGACGGTGCCGCGCATCGAGTTCGAGGGCGCGGAGGCGGAGCCGGAGCCGCGCGAGCCGCTGCGCTCCAGCGCGCAGGTGCTGATCTCCGATCGCGGCCCCGGCATCGCTCCGGCGGATCTGGAGCGGCTCTTCACGCCGTTCTTCCGCGCCGGCGGAGGCGCGGGCGGCACCGGCCTCGGCCTGGTGATCAGCCGCGAGATCGCGCGGCAGCACGGCGGCGACATCCGCGTGGAGAGCAAGCTCGAGGAAGGGACGCGCTTCACCGTCGTCCTTCCCGGAGCCGCGTGATGGAACGCGGCGAGCAGGGATCGGTCCGCGTCCTCATCGTCGAGGACGACGCCTCCCAGGCCTCGGCGCTCTCGGAGCTGCTGGCGGCGGGCGGCCGCGAGATCCTCGTCGCCAGCGACGCCGAAGCCGCCCTTCCGCTGGCGCGCACCGGCGTCGACCTGGTGGTCGCCGACTACATGCTCCCCGGCATGAACGGCGTGCAGATGGTCCGGCGGCTGCGCGAGGAGAAGAACTCCGCGCCGGTGCTCATCGTCTCGGGCGAGGCCACCGTCTCCATCGCGGTGGAGGCGATGAAGGCCGGCGTGCTGGATTTCGTCCAGAAGCCGTTCGACGTCGATTTCTTCCGCGCCCGGGTGGCGCAGGCGGTGGAGATGGGCCGCACCGCGCACGAGCTGGCGGCGCTGCGCCGCAAGCTGCAGCGCCGCAGGGCGGAGCTGATCATCGGGGTCTCGCCCGCCATCGCCGGCGTCCGGCACCTGATCGCCAGCGTGGCCCGCACCGACGTGGACGTGGCGCTCTACGGCGAAACCGGCACCGGCAAGGAGCTGGCCGCGCGCGCCGTCCACGAATACAGCGCGCGCAGCGAGAAGCCCTTCGTGGTGGTGGACTGCGCGGCGCTGCCCGAGCCGCTGCTGGAGAACGAGCTCTTCGGCCACGAGGCGGGCGCCTTCACCGGCGCCCTGCGGCACGCGCGCGGCCTGCTCGCCGAGGCCGACGGCGGAACGCTCTTCATCGACGAGATCGGCGAGATGCCGCTGCCGCTCCAGTCCAAGCTCTTGCGCTTCCTCCAGACCAAGGAGTTCCGCAGGGTGGGCGCCTCGCGGCAAACGCGGGTGGACGTGCGGGTGGTGGTGGCGACCAACCGCGAGCTGGAGGCCGAGGTGGCCGCGGGCCGCTTCCGGCAGGACCTCTTCTACCGGATCAACGTCTTCCCCATCCGCCTTCCCGCGCTGCGCGAGCGGCCCGAGGACGTGCCGCTCCTCGCCGATCACTTCCTGCGCTCCATCAGCGGGGGCATGGGCCGGACCATCGAGGGCTTCACCGCCGAGGCGCTCGACGCGCTCTCCGGCCACGACTGGCCCGGCAACGTCCGCCAGCTGGAGAACGCGGTGCGGAGGCTGGCGGTGATGTCTTCGGGGCCGCGCATCGGCCGGTTCGAGTGCGAGGCGGTGATCCGCGGCGGCGCCCCGGCGCGCGAGCAGCCGGCGGCGGTGGAGCCGTTCCACCAGGCGCGAGCGGATGCGCTGGCTCGCTTCGAGAAGGCGTACCTGGACACGCTCTTGCGCAGCGTGGGCACCAACGTGGCCGAGGCGGCGCGCAGGGCCGGGATCGATCGCAAGAACCTCTGGCTCAAGCTGCGGCGCCACGGCATGCACCGCGCCACCCGGTAGGGCGCTGCCGCCACGGATGTTGCGCTGGCGCCACGCCGCAACTCCATGATCTTTCGTGGCATGTGGCGCGCGCGCCACGGCTGGGAAGATCCGTGGAGTTGCAAACACCTGAATTCATTACAGGCGCGCATGGCAGCAAGATTGCTCTGCTTCCCTGGCAATGGACGCCATTCGCCGCCGAGCCGTTTGGACGTCGTTGATCGCCGCATTGGGCGCTGCGGGCGCCGCCCGCGCGCTGCCCCAGGTCACGCAGGTGATCGACGGCCTGCCTCAGGTCGTCGCGCCGCAGCAGATCATCGTCCGCTGTACTCCGGCCATCCTGCCCGACGCCTGCGCGCAGGTGCTGGCGACCGTGAACGCCGCAGTCGCCGCCGTGGGCCAGACCGCCTTCCAGTTGCTCGAGCTGCCTCCAGGGACCCCCCTGCAGGGAGCGCTCGACACGCTGCGCGCCTCGTCGTCGATTGCCTCGGCCGAGCCGAACCGCGTGCTGATCGGCAGCGCCGCCTATCCGCAGACCTGGCACTTCCCGGCCATCCAGGCGCCCGGCGACGCCACCCTGCTTCCCGCGGCCGCGTCGCCGGTGGTCGCGGTGCTCGACACCGGCATCGCGTTCGAGAACGACCTGCTCGGGCTCTACGCCCGCGCCCCGGTCTTCGGCGGCACCCCCTTCGCGAAGGGGTGGGACTTCGTCAACGACGACCCCTATCCCGACGACGACAACGGCCACGGCACCGCCATGGCGAGCATCATCGCCGGCGCGGGGAGCTTCTCTCCCTCCGCCATTCCCTACTCCGGGCCCGCCGCGGGCGCCACGCTGATGCCGGTCAAGGTGCTCGACCGCGACAACCAGGGCACCGAGTTCTGGCTCGAGGAAGGCATCCGCTTCGCGGTGCGCTCGGGGGCGCAGGTGATCAACCTCTCCCTGGACTTCGCGCGCAACTACGTCCCCGGCGCCGCGCTGCGCGACGCGATTGCGATGGCGCGCGCCGCCAACGTGGTGATCGTGGCGGCGAGCGGGAATACGGGCGGCGGCACGGTCCTCTATCCGGCAGCGTTCCCCGACGCCATCTCGGTGGGCGCGTTCACGCTCGGCCCCTGCGCGGGATACGCGATGACGCCGTACTCGAACTTCGGCGAGGGCCTGGACGTGGCGGGACCCGGCGGCATGCCGGACCGGGACGTGAACGGCGACGGGCTCTGGGACGGCGTGCTGGCGCAGTCGTTTGCTCCGGGGTTCCCCACCGCGTTCGCCTGGTGGCTGTTCGCCGGCACCTCGCCCGCCACGGCGCACGTGAGCGCGGCGGCGGCTGCGCTCCTGGGCAACGGCGCCACCGCCGCCGAAGTGCGGCCGGCGCTGCAGGCCACCGCGGCGGGCCTGGGAGGCGCGGGCTGGAACCCGGCCGCGGGCTCCGGGCGCGTGCAGGCGGCAAGCGCCATCTCGCTCGCGAGCGGAGCCTGGACCGCACCCAGGGTGCTCTATGCCGACGCGGTGGCCGCGCTGCGGAGCGACGGCAGGGCGGCGGGCGCGGTGATGATCGCCGACGCCTCCGGCAACGGCGTCTCCAACGTCGAGGTGCACGGGCGCTGGCGCGGAGCGGCGAACGCAACCCAGATCGCCACCACCGACGGCAACGGCATCGCCCGCTTCGTCTCGCCCGCGCCGTCCTCGTCGCGCAGGCTCTTCCTGCTCGAGGTGCCGCGGGTGATCCATCGCGGCGCTGCCCAGCGGCCCCGCGCCTTCGCCCGCGCCGGCGGAGGGTTCAATACGCTCGCCATCAGCGCCAGCCTTTCGCCGGGCGGAACGCCTTCCCCGATCGACGGCCTGGGCATCTGGGGCTACGGGTTCTCCCAGGACAGCGGCCTCGCCTCGGGCACCACCGGCTCCGGGCTCGCCTCGGGGACCACCGGGTCCGGCCTCGCCTCCGGCACCACCGGCTCCGCCGGCTCGGGCACGGCGCCGTCGTATCCGCTCACCGCCGGCATCACCGCCTGCCTGCAGCCGCTCCAGCTCTACTCCTACGGGCCGTTCTCCTTCACCGCCTCCTGGGCCTTCTTCTCCGGCGCCTGGCTCTCCAGCGGCTACAGCGTCCGCGCGCTGGACTCGTCGTGGGTGCTCACGCCCGGCGCCGCGGCCCTGGACGCAACCGAGCTGGCCAACCTCTGCGGCGGCCTGGGCGTCGCTTCCAGCAAGCCGCTCTCCTCCAGCTACTTCGGCAGCGGAACGCTGTACGTGGCAGGCGCCGCATCTGCCCCTGGCGGCATGGGCGCCGGCGACAACGCGCGCTTCTGGTCGGAGGTGATGAACCTCGAGGGCGCCACCGCTCCCTGAGCGCGCGGGTCGAGCGCGTCGCGCAGGCCCTCCGCCACCAGGTTGAACGCGCTCACCGAGAGGAAGATGGCGAGGGCGGGGAGGAGCACCAGCAGCCGCCCGCCCGGGTCGAGCACGTCCTGGAACCCGTCGGCCATCAGGGCGCCCCACGACGCGATCGGCTCCGGCGCGCCGAAGCCGAGGAAGCTGAGCGCGCTCTCGAGCAGGATGGCCGAGCCGACCCCGAACGCCGCCGAGACCAGCGCGGGCGAGAGGCAGTTGGGAAGGACGTGCCGCAAGGCGGTGCGGAGCGGCGGACTGCCCGCTGCCCGGCTCGCCTCCACGAAGGGCAGCTCGCGCACGCGCAGCGCCTCGGCGCGCACCAGGCGCGAGGTCTCAGCCCAGCGGGTCAGCCCGATGACCGCGATGGTGCTGAGCAGCGAGGTGCGCTCGAGCACGCCCTGGGCTGCGAGCAGGAGCAGGAGCAGGGGAAAGCTGAGCAGCACTTCGCAGGCCACGGTGACCGCGGCATCGACGGCTCCGCCCAGAAAGCCCGCGGCGACGCCGAGCAAGAGGCCCGCCGCAACCTGGACGAGCGCCGCGAGCACGCCGACCGCGAGCGAGGTGCGCGCGCCGTGGAGCAGGCGCGCCAGGGTATCGCGGCCCGCGCGGTCGGTGCCGAGCGGATGTCCCGGGCCGGGCGGCAGCGGAGGAGGCTGGTCCAGCGTCCCGGGGGCGGGAATGGTGGCGGGGCCGTGGCGGTACGGCGGCCAGAGCGCCCAGTCGCCCGGGTGCAGGTCGCCCGGCTGGAACGAGCGCAGATCGCGAGGGTCGACCAGGTTGGGCAGGAGGTAGAGCGTGCCGCCCTTGCGCATGGCGATGGGCCGGTCGCTGGCGATGAAGTCCGCGAACAGCGCCAGGGCCGCGAGCGCGAGCACGAGCCAGAGGCCGAGCAGGTTGGCCCTGTGCCGCGAGAACCGTCTCCACAGCCGTTTCATGCGCGCTCTCCCCGGAGAGAGATGCGCGGGTCGGCGGCCGCATAGAGCAGGTCGGCGGCGAGCATGCCCAGCATGGTGAGCACGCCCGAGAGCGTGATCACCCCCATCAGGACCGGCAGGTCGCGGCCCAGCACCGCCTCGAAGCAGAGCCGGCCCATTCCCGGAAGCCCGAAGATGCGCTCGAGGATCACCGCTCCCGAGACGAGGCCGGGCAGGCTGAGGCTGAAGAGCGTGATCAGGCTGAGGAGCGAGTTGGGCAGTGCGTGCCGGAGCACCACCCTGCGCTCCGGCAGTCCCCTGGCGCGGGCGGTGCGCACGTAGTCCTGGCCCATCTCCTCCAGCATGGAGCTGCGCAGGAAGCGCGCGAGCACCGCGACGGTGCCGCCGGCGAGGCAGAGGACCGGCAGGACCAGGTGCGCGGCGAGGTCCAGCCCCGAGCGCACGCCCTCGCTGCGCAGCCCCTGGATGGGCCACCCGGAAGGGCCGGCCAGCAGCACCAGCGCGAGCGCGACGCCCTGCACCGGGAGCGAATAGAGCACGAACGCCGTCCACCCCAGCGCGCGATCGAGCAGGCCGGAGGGCCGCGCGGCGGAGACGATGCCCGCGGGAATGGCGAGGAGGGCGCCGAGGAGCAGCGAGGGCAGCGAGAGGAGCAGCGTCACCGGCAGCGCCTCGGCGAGCAGCGCGGCCACCGGGCGCCCGTCGCGGAACGAATGGCCCAGATCGCCTGCGAGCAGGTGCGCGAGCCAGCGCAGGTAACCCTGCAGGAAAGGCTCGTCGAGGCCCATCCGGTGCCGGTACTCGCGGATCTGCGCGAGCGAGGCGCTGCCGGCGCGCAGCCCTTCCGAGAGCGGGGAAGGATCTCCCGGCGCAGCCCGCACCAGCGCGAAGGCCAGGAAGGTGATGCCCAGCAAGGTGGGCAGGGCGCGCAAGAGCCGTCTCTGCACAGGCCCCGTCACCGCGGCGCGAGCCAGACGTCCTGGAGGTCGTACCAGGCGACCGAAGGCCGGATGCCGCGGACGTCCGCGCGCACGGCGTCGAGGGAGGGGCGGCTGTAGAGGAAGGTGTAGGGCGCCTCGTCGTAGAGGATGCGGCCCATCTTCCGGTACATCTGGTTGCGCCGCGCATCGTCCAGCGTGGTGCGCGCCGTCTCGATGATGCGGTCGACCGTGGGATTGTCGAAGAAGACGAAGTTCGACCCGTCCTTCGCTTGCGACGAGTGCCAGATCTCGTACGGGTCCTGCACCACGTCGCTGTTGCCCCAGCGCAGCGAGATGGCGTCGAAGTCGTGCTGCTCGACGCGCTGGGTGAAGAGCGCCCAGTCCACCTTGCGCACCTCCATCTCGACGCCGAGCTTGTGCAGCTCCTGCTGCATGTAGGGGAGCAGCCTGGCCAGGAAGGTCGAGTCGGCGTTCATCAGGAAGGTGAAGCGGAAGGGCACGCCGTCCTTGTCGCGGACGCCGTCGCCGTCGTGGTCGATCCAGCCCGCCTCGTCGAGCAGCCTGGCGGCGCGCGCGGGATCGTGGGGCCGCGGCGAGAGCGACGGATCGCAGGCGGACGAGTCCAGGTAGAAGTGGCAGGTGGTGGGGCGGTCGAGGCCGAAGAGAAATCCGCGGCGCACGCCTTCGGTGTCGATGGCGTAGTTCATCGCCTGGCGCACGCGCGCGTCCGAGAACCAGGGGCGCTTCTCGTTCCAGCCGATCCAGTTGTAGTTGGGGTTGAAGAACTTGATCCGCCGCAGCTTGCCGCGCAGGCCGGCGCTCTCCAGATCGCGCAGCCACTGCTGCGGCTGGAGCTGCAAGTAGAGTCCGAACTCGCCCTGCTGGAGGAGCTGGAAGCCCACCGCGGGGTCGAGCACCACGCGGTACACCACGCGATCCAGGTACGCCTTGCGCCCCCAGTACTTCTCGTTGCGCACGAAGGAGATGCGGTCGCCGCTCTTCCACTGCTCGAACTTGAAGGGGCCGGTGCCCACCGGCGCCCGGTGGAGCGGGTCGTGGAGCAGGTCGCCCGCCTTCTCGAGCAGGTGCGCCGGGTAGATGACCAGCGTCGCGAGCGCGCGGAAGGCGAGGAAATACGGCTTGCGATAATGCGCAATCACGGTGAAGTCGTCGCCCGGCGCGGTGGCGATGTCCGCGAGGTCAGCGAAGTTGTTGCGCAGGTGCATGGCCCGCACGCTGGGGTCGAGGATCTTGCGGACGGTGGCCACCACGTCCTTGCCGCTGAAGGGCGCGCCGTCGTGCCAGGTCACCCCGCGGCGGAGGTGGAAGGTGAAGGTGAGCTGATCCTTCGAGACGCTCCAGTCGGTGGCGAGGGCGGGCTTGAGCGAGTAGTCCGGGTGCCTCGAGGCGTCGAGCTCGGCCATCGACTCGAGGACCTTGCGCTCGAGCATCCAGTCGATGGCCAGCGCCGAGTCGGTGAGCATGTCCAGGCTGGGAGGTTCCTGGTCGAGCCTCACCACCAGCGTGCCGCCGCTCCTGGGCGGCCCCTGGTAGACGGCGGCGGGAAGCGTGCCGTCGCGCCAGGCCGCGTCCTCTGGCGAGGCGCGCGCGGCGGGGCAGGCGAGAAGGGCTGCGAGGAAGAGGAGTGCGAGGCGCTGCATCCCGGGGACCTGTGCGCAAATGCGCCATTCCATCATCGCGGAAAGGGCGCCCGCGTCCGGCATCGGCGCGAGGTGCTCTGCGAAGAACCGGACAGACACGGGCCCGCAGGCTCGCATGGACGGCGGCCGGGAGACGCGGAGGCTGTCAAGACTTGAAAGCGGGGGGAGCGGCTGCGGAGGTTTGGGGCGGAGGGGTCGAAGGAGGCACGTTGACCCGTCGCGTGATCATGCAGCAGCCTGGCCTGGACGCAGCTCCCGAGGACATCCGCGCGGAAGCGCGATCGCGCTTCGACGAGATCGCGGCTGGAGTGGATGGGATTGCGGCAGACAGCCCCTTCTGGGCGTCGGCGCGGGTGAGCCGCCTCTGCCTCGACGTCCGGGGGTGGTCGTTCTTCTATACCCTCGACGACGGGACGCTTCGCGTCACCGAAGTCCGTCGCAATTGACGCATCGGCAGGCCGGCGGGGATTGCAGGAAGCAGGGCTCGCGCCCATATACGCGGCGTCGCTTCCGGGCGCCGCCAACGTGTCCTACTCGGTGAAATACTTCGTCGATCTCGCGCCGCTCCCGCAGCAGGTGCGCCTCGAGATCGAGCGGACCATGGAGCGGATCGCCGAGGCGGTCAGCACGGTTCCCGAGGCCAATCCCTTCTGGGCCTCGATGGACGATTCGGTGCTGCAGATCGACGTGTCCGGCTGCCGGGTCAGCTACCGGGTGCTCCCCCGCGCCAGAGAGCTTCGGGTGATCGAGCTGGACGCGCTGCCCCCGAAGATCCCCTGAGCGGCCCTGCGCGCGGCCGCTTCTTCCACGAGCGGGCGGGCGGTGCCCGCAAAGACGCGACGCGGCGGTCCGGTTATCCTATTGTCCCCCCGATGCAAGACCCGCCAGCCACCATCCTCATCGTCGACGACCGTGACGCGAACCTGCTCGCGCTCGAGGCCGTGCTCGAGCCGCTCGGGCACCGGCTGGTCAAGGCCCGCTCCGGGCGCGAGGCGCTGCGCTTCCTTCTCGAGCAGGACTGCGCGCTGATCCTGCTCGACGTGCAGATGCCGGAGCTGGACGGCTTCGAGACCGCCGCGCTGATCCGCGAGCGCGAGCGCACCCGTTATACGCCCATCATCTTCGTCACCGCGGTGCGCCGGGAGGAGGAGGAGATCCTCAAGGGATACGCCAACGGCGCGGTCGATTACGTGATCAAGCCCTTCGCGCCGGAGACGATGGTCGCCAAGGTGCGCGCCTTCCTCGAGATCTACCGGCACGAGCAGAGCCTCAGGCGCGAGGCGGCGCTGCGGGCGCAGGAGCGCGACGAGTTCGAGCGCCGCGAGCGCAGGGCCCGGGCGGAGGCCGACGCGCACCGCGAGCACCTCTACGCCCTGTTCATGAAGGCGCCGGCGGCCATCTCCATCGTCCGCGGGCCGGAGCAGAGCTTCGTGCTCGCGAACCCGCGCTTCGAGGAGATGGTGGGGCGCAAGAATCTAATGGGGCGGCCGGGCCGCGAGGCGATCCCCGAGCCGGAGGCGCAGCCCACCTGGGACATCCTCGACGAGGTACAAAGGACCGGCGACCCGTTCCTCGGCAACGAGGTCCCCGCGCTCTGGGGAATGTCGGGAGAGGACGGGTCGCAGCGCTTCTTCAACTTCGTGGCGCAGCCCACCCGGATGGCGAGCGGCGAGACCGAGAGCGTGATGGTCCACGCCGTCGAGGTGACCGATTCGGTGGCGGCGCGGCGCCGGTCGGAGGCGCTGGCAAAGCGGCTTCTCGAGACCGACCGCAACAAGGACGAGTTCCTCGCCATCCTCGGGCACGAGCTGCGCAACCCGCTCGCGCCCATCCTCACCGCGCTCCACGTCATGCGGCTGCGCTCGAGCGACCCGTCCACCGAGGCGGAGCGCGCCGTGATCGAGCGGCAGGTCAGCCATCTCTCCCGCCTGGTCGACGATCTCCTCGACATCTCGCGCGCGACCATGGGGAAGATCGACCTGCGCCGCGAGCGGCTGGATCTGGCGGCGGCCGTGGCCCGGGCGGTGGAGATGTCGCGGCCGGCCATCGAGGCGCGCAAGCACCACCTGGAAGTGGACGTGCCGGTGGGGGGCCTCTTCGTCGAGGGCGACCTGGTGCGCCTGGCGCAGGTGATCGGGAACCTGCTGCAGAACGCCGCGCGGTACACCGACCCGGGCGGGCACATCCGCGTGGAGGGCCGGCGCGAGAGCGGCGAGATGGTCCTGCGCGTCCGCGACGACGGCGCCGGCATTCCCAGGGAGCGGCTTTCGTCGATGTTCGACCTGTTCGTGCAGGGAGATCCCGAGGGGAGCTCGCGCGGCGGTCTCGGCATCGGGCTGACGCTGGTGCGGAGCCTGGTCCAGCTCCACGGCGGCACCGTGGAGGCGTTCAGCGAAGGTCCCGGCAAGGGCACCGAGTTCGTGGTCCGCCTGCCCGCCTCCTCGCGCGAGTCGGAGCGCCCGCCGCCCCCGAAGCCTGCGGCGAGGGCGATCTCGCACCAGCCGCGCCGGGTGCTGGTGGTGGACGACGACGTGGACAGCACCGAGATGCTCTCGCGCGCGCTTTCGGCGGTGGGTCACGAAGTCCGGCAGGAGCACGACGGCGCCTCCGCGCTGGTGGCAGCGGCCCAGTTCCAGCCCGACGTGGTGCTGCTCGATCTGGGCCTTCCCGGCATGGGCGGAATCGAGGTGGCGCGCCGCCTGCGCGAGCTGCCCGAGCTCTCCTCGGTCCGCATCGTCGCCCTCACCGGCCGGGGCGAGCCCCGCGAACGCAGCCGCACCGCCGCGGCGGGCATCGAGGCGCACCTGGTGAAGCCGGTGGACCTCGACACCATCATCGAGGCGATTGCCATGCAGGGGAACCGAGCCGAGCCGCAGGCGTAAGGCTCTCGTTCCGCTTCGATTGATTCCGTCGCGCTCCGACGCCGGGACGAGGTGGGGTGGGCGGCGGCTC
>DASSQZ010000075.1:0-24686 GCA_035702105.1 Myxococcales bacterium
AATTCCATCGGAGCGTCAGCTCCTGGGCTGACGTCACTTCAATTCACTCAAAGCATTGCGGTTCCGCAATCTCTTTCGTGGACCTGCTATCCAGTTTTCAAGGACCGAACGCCACTGCTCCCACCGCGGACGACCGACTGCCGGCCCCGCCTTCTCGACGGGGGCGCGCTTCCTACCGCTGTCTGCGCTTCCGTGTCAAGGCCCTGCCTTCCGGCCTGATCGCGGACCCCCAGAGTGCAGGGGGCGCGTCATGTAACACCGGCCTTGCAGGGTGTCAAGCACCGGTCGTTCCAGCGGCGGATCCGGTCTGCTCCGGAGGAATCTGCGGGCCGCGGCGCGGCTCGTGACAGACGAGATAGACCTCCTTGCTGCCGCGGGCGACGCTGGCTTCCGGCCGCACCACCCGGACCTGCGCGAACGCCTGCCTGCAGCTGCGCAGGAAGGCCTCGAAGTCTCCGCCCATGAACACCTTGACGACGAAGAACCCCGACGGCTTGAGCACCTCGAGCGAGAGCGCGAGCGCCCGCCCGGCCAGCTCCAGGGAGCGCGCCTCGTCGGCCCCCCGGATGCCGGAGGTCTTGGGCGCGAGGTCGCTCAGCACCGCGTCGTAGGGGGCCCTGCCCTCGGCGCGCAGTCGCTCGAGAAGCTCGGGGGTGAACGCGTCCGCAACCCAGGTCACGGCCGGCGGCGGCAATGCCGCGATGGGCTCGAGATCGATGCCGAGCACGAACCCCTTCGCTCCCACCTCGCGGATGGCGACCTGGCACCAACCGCCCGGCGCGGCCCCGAGGTCGAGCACCCTGCCGCCCGGCCGAAGCACGCGCAGGCGGTGCTGGATCTCCTCCAGCTTGTAGGCAGAGCGGGCGCGCAGGCCCTCTTTCTTCGCCCTCTGCCAGAAGCGGTCGCGCGGGTTGTAGGCCATCGGCGCCAATCTGCGCGCACGCGCGCCGCGGAGACAAGAGCACGAAGCCCCCGTTCGCCGCGATCGGCGCCCGGGGGCTTCGATGAACTGCAGATCGCCGGAGAGCGGCTTACTTCGCGGGCGTGGCCGCGGCGTCGGACTTCTCGGCCTTCTCCGCCTTCTTGGCCTTCTTCGCCTTGTGGGACTTCTTCGCCTTGTGGGACTTGGCGTCCTTCATCGTGTCGGACTTGGTGGTCGCGGCGGTGTCGGCCGGCTTCGTCTCCTCGGCGGCGGTGGCGCTGAAGGCGACGAGGGCAAAGGCGGCGAGTGCAGCGGCGATCGTGCGGATCATCATGGACTCCTGAGGTTCATGCCCCGGGACTACCCCGGGAGCGGTTCCGTCAGGGTGCTTCAGCAAGCGCCGTGCCGGAAAAATCGGGGCGATTCTCCCCAGCGCCGCGAGCGCGCTCCGGCGAGGCGCGGCCCCAGAGACCGGACGTTCGAATCTGACCACACCGCGGCGCCGCGCCGCGGCGGGGCGGGTTTCCCCGATGTACCGGAATGCCCCACCCCGCCTGCCGCTCGCCGCGCTGCGGGGCGGGCGAGCGTGCGCCCTCCGTTCGACGTCGCAGCGAAGGCGGCCTTGTAGGACAACGGCGCTTGCGTTAAGGACGCCGTCTTCTGCAGTCCGCAAGGAGACTCCGTGCCCACGCACCAGGACGCCGATCCCGTCGAAACCCGCGAGTGGGTCGACGCGATCGAGAGCGTCATCGAGAACGAAGGCAAGGACCGCGCCCGCTACCTGCTCGAGAGCCTGATCGGCCGTGTTCGCGGGGCGGGAGTGGACCTGCCCTTCAGCGCCAACACGCCGTACGTGAACACCATCC
Organism: Myxococcales bacterium; assembly: GCA_035702105.1. Classification (GTDB taxonomy): domain Bacteria; phylum Myxococcota; class Myxococcia; order Myxococcales; family 40CM-4-68-19; genus 40CM-4-68-19. Next base: position 1,789 of record DASSQZ010000075.1, read on the forward strand.
CGGTCAGCGCGCAGCCGCAGCGGCCGCCCGACTTCAAGATTGAAGGCCGGCTCTCCGCCATCACCCGCTGGAACGCGATGGCGCTGGTGGTCCGCGCCAACAAGGAGTCCACCGAGCTGGGCGGGCACGTGGCGAGCTACGCCTCCGCCGCGACGCTCTACGACATCGGCTTCAATCACTTCTGGCACACCCCGTCGGAGAAGCACGGCGGCGACCTGGTCTACCTGCAGGGCCACTCCTCGCCGGGCTTCTATGCGCGCGCCTACCTGGAAGGGCGCCTGACCGACGAGCAGATGGGCCACTTCCGGCAGGAGGTGGAGGGCAAGGGGCTGTCCAGCTATCCGCATCCCTGGCTGATGCCGGAGTTCTGGCAGTTTCCCACCGTCTCGATGGGCCTGGGCCCGATCATGGCGATCTACCAGGCGCGGTTCCTGCGCTACCTCACCGACCGCGGCCTGCAGAAGAACGAAGGCCGCAAGGTCTGGTGCTTCCTCGGCGACGGCGAGACCGACGAGCCCGAGGCGCTGGGGGCCATCTCGCTGGCGGCGCGGGAGAAGCTCGACAACCTCATCTTCGTCGTCAACTGCAACCTGCAGCGCCTGGACGGGCCGGTGCGCGGCAACGGCAAGGTCATCCAGGAACTGGAGGCGAGCTTCCGCGGCGCGGGGTGGAACGTCATCAAGGTGATCTGGGGCTCCAACTGGGACCCGCTCCTCGCCCGCGACGAGGGCGGGCACCTGCGCGCGCTCATGGAGGAGTGCGTGGACGGCGACTACCAGGCCTTCAAGTCGCGCGACGGCGCCTTTGTGCGCAAGGAGTTCTTCGGCCGCCATCCGGAAACGGCGGCGATGGTGGCGGACTGGACCGACGAGCAGATCTGGTCGTTGACCCGCGGCGGCCACGACCCGATGAAGGTGTACACCGCGTACAAGGCCGCCTCGGAGCACAAGGGGCAGCCCACCGTCATCCTCGCCAAGACGGTGAAGGGCTTCGGCATGGGCGAGGCGATGGAAGGGCAGAACATCGCCCACCAGGCGAAGAAGATGAAGGGCGAGCACATCCGCGCCTTCCGCGACCGCTTCCACGTACCCATCCCCGACGAGGAGCTGGAGAAGGTGCCGTTCTACCGCCCGCCGGAGGACAGCGCGGAGATGAAGTGGCTGCGCGAGCGCCAGGCCGAGCTGGGCGGCGGGCTGCCGCAGCGAAGGCGGAAGTCCGCTCCCGGGCTGCAGGCGCCCCCGCTGACCGCCTTCGAGGCGCAGCTCAAGAGCAGCGGCGAGCGCGAGCTCTCCACCACCATGGCGTTCGTCCGCGTCCTCACCAGCATGCTGCGCGACAAGAGCATCGGCGCCCGGGTCGTGCCCATCGTCGCGGACGAGGCCCGGACCTTTGGAATGGAGGGGATGTTCCGGCAGTACGGCATCTACTCGCACGTCGGGCAGCTCTACCGCCCGGAGGACGCCGACCAGCTCATGTTCTACAAGGAGGCGAAGAACGGCCAGATCCTCGAGGAGGGAATCAGCGAGGCGGGCGCGTTCTGTTCCTGGATCGCCGCGGGCACCAGCTACAGCACCAACGGGCTGCAGATGATTCCCGTCTACCTTTTCTATTCGATGTTCGGCTTCCAGCGCATCGGCGACCTGGCCTGGGCGGCGGGCGACTCGCGCACCCGCGGCTTCCTGCTCGGCGGCACCTCGGGGCGCACCACCCTCAACGGCGAGGGGCTGCAGCACCAGGACGGGCACAGCCAGGTGGTCGCCTCCACCATTCCCAACTGCGTGGCGTACGACCCCACCTTCCAGTACGAGGTGGCGGTCATCGTGCAGGACGGGCTGCGCCGCATGGTGGAGGAGCAGGAGGACGTCTACTACTACCTGACGGTGATGAACGAGAACTACGCCCACCCGGAAATGCCCAAGGGCGCCGAGCCCGGCATCCTCAAGGGCATGTACCTGTTCCGCGAGGCGCAGGCGGCGAAGAAGACGCCGGTGGTGCAGTTGCTCGGCTCGGGGAGCATCTTCCGCGAGGTGATCGAGGCGGCTGCCCTGCTGGAGAAGGACTTCGGCGTGGCCGCCGACCTGTGGAGTGTCACCAGCTTCTCGCAGCTCCGGCGCGAGGGCCTGGCTGCGGACCGCTGGAACGCGCTCCATCCCTCGTCGAGCCCGCGCACGAGCTACGTGGAGCAGTGCTTCGCGGGGCGCAAGGGACCGGTGGTCGCCGCCACCGACTACATCAAGCTGCACGCCGACTCGATCCGCGGCTTCCTGCCGGCGCGCTATCGCGTGCTGGGCACCGACGGGTTCGGCCGCAGCGACACCCGCGCCAGGCTCCGTCACTTCTTCGAAGTGAACCGGTACTGGGTGACGGTGCATGCGCTCAAGGCGCTGGCGGACGAGGGGACGGTGCCCGCCTCCCGCGTGACCGAGGCGATGAAGAAGTACGGCCTCGACGCGGAAAAGCCCAACCCGGTGACGGTCTAGGCCATGGACGTCCTCGTTCCCGACGTCGGCGACTTCAAGGACATCCCGGTCATCGAGGTGCTGGTGAAGCCCGGTGACGAGGTGGCCGCCGAGGCGCCGCTGATCACGCTGGAGTCGGACAAGGCCACCATGGACGTGCCCTCACCAGCCGCGGGCACGGTGCGAGAAGTCGCGGTCAAGGTGGGCGACAAGGTCTCGCAGGGCACGCTGGTGCTGAAGCTCGACGCGAGCGAGCCGGCGAAGGAATCGCGCTCCGCCGCCACCCCCCAGAAGCCCGCGGCGCCGGAGCAGCCGGTGGCGGCCTCGCGCGGCGGCACGGCGCCGGTGGAGCAGGCGACGCCCGAGCGCGCCTTTCGCGAGCAGCCCGCGCCCGAGCGGCCGCCGCCGACCCCGCGCAAGGAATACGGCGGCCCGACCGAGACGGTGCCGCCGCCCCGCCCCGAGCCGTCGGTCGCGCCGCCGGTCGTCGACGAGGAGGCGTTCCACAAGGCGCACGCCGGCCCGGGCGTGCGCAAGCTGGCGCGCGAGCTCGGCGTCGACCTGGGCAGGGTCAAGGGAAGCGGGCCCAAGGGGCGCATCCTCACCCAGGACGTGCATGCGTTCGTGAAGTCGGTCATGACGGGCGCCGCGCCGGGCGCGGCGGGCGGCGCGGGGATGCCGGTTGCGCCCTGGCCCAAGGTGGACTTCGCCAGATTCGGGCCGGTGGAGGAGAAGCCGCTCACCCGCATCCAGAAGATCGCCGGGCCCGGCCTGCACCGCAACTGGGTGAGCATTCCCCACGTCACCAATTGCGAGGACGCGGACATCACCGACCTGGAAGCGTTCCGGGTGGCGCTCAACAAGGAACAGGAGGTGAAGGTCACCCTGCTCGCCTTCCTCATCAAGGCCTGCGTCGCCGCGCTGCAGAAGTTCCCCAACTTCAACAGCTCGCTGGAGGGCGACCATCTCGTCATCAAGAAGTACTGGAACGTCGGCTTTGCCGCCGATACGCCGCAGGGGCTGATGGTCCCGGTGATCAAGGACGCCGACAAGAAGGGCGTGCTCGCCATCGCCCAGGAGACCGCGGCGCTGGCGGCGAAGGCGCGCGACGGCAAGCTCGCGCCGGGCGACATGCAGGGCGGCACCTTCAGCATCTCCTCCCTGGGCGGCATCGGAGGGACGTACTTCACGCCCATCATCAATGCGCCCGAGGTGGCCATCCTCGGCGTCTGCCGCGCCTCGACGCGGCCGGTGTGGGACGGCTCGGAGTTCAAGCCGCGCCTGATGCTGCCGCTCTCGCTCTCCTGGGACCACCGCGTGGTGGACGGCGCCGCCGCCGCGCGCTTCAACGCGTTTCTCGCCGGGCTGCTCGGCGACGCGCGCAGGATGCTGCTCTGATGGACGTGCTCGTTCCCGACATCGGCGACTTCAAGGACGTGCCGATCATCGCGGTGCTGGTGAAGGCGGGCGACCGGGTGGAGAAGGAGCAGTCGATCGTCACGCTGGAGTCGGACAAGGCCACGGTGGACGTGCCCTCGCCCGCGGCGGGGACGGTGTCGGCGGTGCGGGTGCAGGTCGGCGACAAGGTCTCGCAGGGAACGCTCCTGCTCGTGCTCGAGGAAGCGCGCGAAAAGACGGAGTCGGGCCCGGGCGGGACGGCGGTTCCCGCGCCGGCGCCCGAGGCAGGCGCTCCAGGGTCTTCCCCCGGCGCGCCGCCGCGAGCCCCCGCTTCCGCTCCGGCGCCCGCGAGACGGGGCGAGGGCGGATTCGACTGCGACGTTCTCGTCCTCGGCTCCGGCCCGGGCGGCTACGCGGCCGCCTTCCGCGCGGCGGACCTGGGCCAGCGCGTCATTCTGGTCGAGCGGTACAAGGCGCTGGGCGGAGTCTGCCTGAACGTCGGGTGCATTCCCTCCAAGGCGCTCCTGCACGTGGCCGCGGTCATGGACGAGGCGCGCGCGATGGCCTCGCACGGCGTCTCCTTCGGCGAGCCGCAGGTGGACCTGGAGAAGCTCCGCGCCTTCAAGGCCAGGGTGGTGGGCAAGCTGAGCGGCGGCGTCGCCATGATGGCGAAGGCGCGAAAGGTCGAGGTGGTCACGGGCGAGGGCAGGTTCGCCGGCGCGCACGAGCTTGCGGTCGCCGAGCGCACCATCCGCTTCGACAAGGCGATCATCGCTGCGGGCTCGCAGGCGGTGAAGCTTCCCTTCCTTCCCGAGGACCCGCGCATCGTCGACTCCACCGGCGCGCTCGAGCTCGCGGCCATCCCGAAGAAGATGCTCGTCATCGGCGGCGGCATCATCGGAATGGAGATGGCCACGGTCTACTCGACCCTCGGCGCGCGGGTGGACGTGGTGGAGATGCTCGAAGGCCTGATGCCCGGAGCGGACCGCGACCTCGTCCAAGTCTGGCAGAAGAAGAACGCGCCTCGCTTCGATCGGCTGATGCTGAAGACGAAGACGACGGGCGCCGAGGCGGCGAAGGACGGCATCCACGTGAGGTTCGACGGCGCCGATCCCGCCGTCTACGACCTGGTGCTCGTCTCGGTGGGCCGCTCGCCCAACGGCAAGCGCATCGGCGCGGAGGCCGCCGGCGTGACCGTGGACGAGCGCGGCTACATCCGCACCGACCGGCAGATGCGCACCAACGTTCCGCACATCTTCGCCATCGGCGACATCGCCGGCCCTCCCATGCTGGCGCACAAGGCCACCCACGAGGGCCACGTGGCCGCCGAGGTGGCCGCCGGCCACAAGGCGTCGTTCGACGCGCGGCAGGTTCCCTCGGTGGCCTACACCGACCCGGAGATCGCCTGGGCCGGCGCCACCGAGGACGAGCTCAAGGCGCGCGGCGAGACCTACGGCAAGTCGGTGTTTCCCTGGTCCGCCAGCGGTCGTGCCATCGCCAATGGCCGTGAAGAAGGGTTCGTCAAGCTGCTCTTCGATCGGAGCTCCGCGGAGAGCCCCGGGCAGGCCACCGGCCGCATCCTCGGCGGCGCGGTGGTGGGAATCCACGCCGGAGACCTCATCTCGGAGATCTGCCTCGCGATCGAGATGGGGGCCGACGCCGACGACATCGGCCGCACCATCCACCCCCACCCCACCCTGGGCGAGAGCATCGGCCTGGGTGCGGAGGTCTTCACCGGCACCTGCACGGACCTTCCCCCGCCGCGCCGTCGCTGATAGAACGCGCGTCGCTTCCTTGGGGCCGTCTGGCGGAACTGGCAGACGCAGTGGACTCAAAATCCACCGGGGTAAAACCCGTCCCGGTTCGATTCCGGGGACGGCCATACACTCTTCACGCCGCCCTCGCGTGGCCGCCGCAGTAAAGGACCCGCCTTGATCAACCTCCTCCTCGCACTGGTCGCCGGCGTCGTCGGCTTCCTCGTCTTCTACCTGCCGCACATCACGCCGGCCTGGGGCTCGGTCCTTCCGGGCCTGCTGGCCTTCGGGGGGACCTACTTCCTGCTCGCGCGCCGCACCGGCAAGCAGTTCGAGCAGATCCGCTCCGCGGCGGAGAAGGAGATGATGGCGCGCAAGCCCGAGCGCGCGGTGGCGGTGCTGCAGGACGGGTTCAAGCTGGCCCGCTGGCAGTTCGGCATGGCCTCCGGGCTGCACGCCAACATCGGCATCCTGCTCTACGTGCAGAAGAAGTTCGACGAAGCGGAGCCGCACCTGCGCAAGAGCGGCGCGGCGCTGGTCAAGCTCTGGCTCGCGCAGGCCATGCTCGGCGCCATCCTCTTCCGCAAGAAGCAGTTCGAGGAGATGGAGAAGGTCTTCAACTCGGCGATGCGCGGCAACAAGAACGAGACGCTGCTCTTCGCCGTGTACGCCTGGTGCGAGAACCAGCGCGGCGAGAAGAAGAAGGCCATCGAAGTGCTGCAGAAGGGCGTCTCCGAGAACGCCGCCGACGAGAAGCTCAAGGCATTGCTCGGCCGGGCGCAGAACGACAAGCGGCTCAAGCTCGATCCCTGGGGCGAGCAGTGGTGGCAGTTCTGGCTGGAGACGCCGCCGATGATGATGGGGCCCGGCAGCGGCGCCGTGTTCAGCGGCCGACAGAGATTCGGCCGCGGAGGCGGGTTCCGCCGCTAGCCGCTGCCCGCCGAAGGCGGGCTTTGCGGCTACACTCGCGAAGCGTGACTCCCAGCGGGCGGCCGGGCAGGCCGCTGGCGCACACGGCCGCACATCTTGGCGTTCTGCCAGCCGAATCGCTACCGTCCCGGCGGGCTGTTGGGTGGCGTGGGTCGGGGGCGGCGTGAACGTCAGGGTCGTCGGAGCAGGAGAAGCAGCGGAAGCGCTGCGCGGCGCGCTCTCTCGCGCAGGCATGGCAGAGCGCTCGGGCGAGCCCGAAGCGTTCGTCTGCACGCTCGACGACCTGCCGCGCGCCATCGCCATGCGCGAGCTCGCCGGAATCACCGGGCCCATCGTCGCGCTCACCTCCGACGCCGCCAGCGCCATCGAGTCCGGCGCCGACGACGCGGGTGGAACGGCGGAGGAAGTGACCCAGCGGGTGGGCGCCCGGCTGAAGGCCCCGAAGGTGGCGCGCATCGAGGAGGCGCCCGCTCCCGATCCGGTGCCGGCCGCGGGGAGGCGGCAGAAGCCGCTCATCCTGGTGGTGGAGGACGACGAGGACGCGCGCATCGTGCTCACCGAGCTGCTCCGCCCGCGCTACGACGTGGACGCGGTGGGCGACGGCGAGACCGCGCTGAAGCGGGCGGCGGAGCTCAACCCCGATCTGGTGCTGCTCGATCTCTTCCTGCCCGGCATGGACGGCTTCGGTGCGCTCACCGGGCTGCGCCGCAACTCGAGGACCGCCGACACCCCGGTGATCTTCCTCTCCGCGCAGGGCGACGCCGAGACCAAGTCCCAGGGCCTCTCGCTCGGCGCCGCCGACTACCTGGCCAAGCCCTTCTCCGAGCAGGAGCTGATGGCGCGGGTGGATCGCACGCTCAAGCTCACCGCGCAGAAGGAGCACTTCCGCGCCCTGGCCCAGACCGACGGGCTCACCGGCCTACCCAACTTCCGTTCCTTCCACGCCCGCCTCGAGGAGGAGGTGGCGCGCGCGCATCGCTACGGCCATCCGCTCGCCTGCGCCATGGTCGATCTCGACGGCCTCAAGGCAATCAACGATCGCCTCGGCCACGCCGCCGGGAACCGCGCGATCATGGCGCTGGCCGATGCGGTGCGCGAGGAGCTTCGCGACACCGACTTCGCCGCGCGCTACGGCGGCGACGAGTTCGTGGTGCTCCTGCCCCAAACCAACGAGGCCCAGGGCGCGCAGTTCGCAGAGCGCCTGCGGCGGCGGCTGGTCAGCGCCAGCGCGGACGCGGGGCTGCCGGTGCGCGGGTCCATCGGAGTGGCCGCGGTGAACGCCGACGAGCTGGATTCTGCCGATGCCGCCGAGGACTTGCTCCGGCGCGCGGACGAGGCGCTCTACCGCGCCAAGCGGTCCGGGCGCGACCGGGTGGAAGTGGCGCACACCGAGCACTGAAGATCGGACGCCGGCGCGCGGAGCCGCCGGACGGCGCGGTCAGCCGATGCCCGTGACCTTGATCTCCGCGCGGCGGCCGTCCTCCTCCACGACCTCGTCGTGGTGCGGCGTGCGGCCCGAGTATCGATAGAGCTTGTTGTAGAGCGTCTTCTCGCTGATGCCCAGCGCCTGCGCGGTGCGCGCCTTGTTCTTCTGCAGCCGGGTCAGGGTGGCGAGGATGTACTCCTTCTCGATCTCGCGCAGGGGAAGCCCATAGGGCAGCTTGAGATAGGCGCTCTCGCCGCCGCCCATGGCCAGCTCGCCGGGCAGGTGCTCCGGCTCGATGGTGCCGCTGCCGCAGAGGATGACCGCGCGCTCCAGCGTGTTGCGCAGCTCGCGGATGTTGCCCGGCCAGGCGTAGTCGCAGAGCAGCTTCATCGCCTGCTGCGAGACGCCCTGCAGCTTCTTGCCGCCCTCGCGGGCGAAGCGGTCGATGAAGTGCTGCACCAGCACGGGAATGTCGTCGCGCCGCTCCTTCAGTGGAGCGAGGTTGATGTGGAAGACGTTGAGACGGAAATAGAGGTCCTCGCGAAAGCGGCCGGTCTTGATCTCCTCTTTCAGCTCCCGGTTGGTGGCGCTGATCACCCGCACGTCGACCGCGATCTCGCTCTTGCCGCCCAGCCTGCGCAGGCGCTCCTCCTCGATGACGCGGAGGAACTTGGGCTGCAGCTCGACGGGGATCTCGCCCACCTCGTCGAGGAACAGCGTCCCGCCGTCGGCCAGCTCCCAGGCACCGAGCCGCCGCTGGTCGGCGCCGGTGAAGGCGCCGCGCTCGTGGCCGAACATCTCGCTCTCGATCAGGGTGGCGGGAATGGCCGAGCAATTGATGGCGATGAAGGGCTTGTCGCGCCGCGGGCTGAGCTGGTGGATGGCGCGCGCCACCATCTCTTTGCCGGTGCCGCTCTGGCCGGTGATCACCACGCTCGCCTTCGAGGGAGCCACCTTCTCCACCAGCTCCATCGCCCGGCGCATGGGCGGCGAGCTGCCCACCAGGCCCACGCCCGAGTCCATCTGGCCCAGGCGGCGGCGCAGCACCTGCATCTCGTGCAGGGTCTCCTTCTTCTCCAGCGCGCGCTGGAGGATGATCTTGAGCCGCGCCGGGTCGAGCGGCTTCTCCACGAAGTCGAAGACGCCCTCCCGCACCGCCTCGACCGCCGCGTCGATGGTTCCCTTGCCGGTGATGATCACCACCGGGGTGTCAGGCTGCTCCTCGCGGAGGGCGCGCACCAGCGAGAGCCCGTCGAGCTTGGGCATCACCAGATCGCTGATGATCACGTCCGGGTGGGTCTCGGCCGCGATCTTCAGCGCCTCGTGCCCGTCGGCGGTCTGGTCGACGTCGTAGCCCCAGCGCTGCAGGAGCTCTGCGAACAGCTCGCGGGTGGTCTCTTCGTCGTCCACGATCAGGATGCGGGCCTTCGACATGGCGCGTGGTTACCTCGAATGAAGGAAGGACAGCGAGAGCCGGGCGCCCCCCGCAGTGGGGGTCTCGATCGAGAGCTCGCACCCCGCCTCCGGGGCCAGGCGGCGCACCGCCTCGAGGTGGGGAGCCGCGTTCGCCCGGTTGCCCAAGCCGCCGTCGGCGCGCACCTCGAGCACAGCGACGCCCGCGCGGCTCTCGAGGGTGAGGTCCACGCGGCCGCCGTCACGCGCGTGCTCGATGCATGCCACCAGCGCGTGCGCGACCAGATCGCCGAGGAAGGCGGGCTCGGACTGCACCAATGCCGCCGCCGGCCCCCGCTGCGTCACCTGCACGCCGGCGCGGCGGGCGTCGTAGCCGAAGAGCTGCACGGCGCGCGCCGCCGCCGCAGCCAGATCGGGGGCGAGGTGCTCGGGCGCGGCGAACTCGCCGAAGGCGCGGAGCAGCTGATCGACGCGGCCGATGCCGTCGCGCAAGGCCGCGACGTGCTTCTCGATCGGCGAGCCTCCGGGCGCGGCGCGGGCGGAGAGCTTCTCGGCCATCAGCTGGAGGTGGAGCGCCATGTTGTGGAGGGGATTCTTCCCTTCGTGGGCCAGGCCCACGGCGACGCGCTCGAGCAGCCGGGCGCGGTCGGCGGCGCGCTGCTCCGGCTCCTCTCCGGCGGCTCTGGCGATGCGTGGAATCGGATGCCCCATGTGGCGCCTCTCGCCGTTCGCACTGTCGGCTCGTGCGGCAAGTGGCCGCAACGCGTCGTGCGCTGGAGTTTTTACTGGCCAACTCTGCAGCGGCTACCCGCAGTTGAAAAAAATGCGTCAGGCCGTCTGCTTGCCGGGCAGCAGAGCGCCTGCGCCGGGCCCGACGGCGGAGAGATCGACCAGCGAGATGCCGATCCGCCGGGCGACGTCGAAGATGCGCTCGTCGCGGTAGAACTCGCCATAGACGATGCGCTTGATGCCGGCGTTGGCGATCAGCTTGAAGCACGGCCAGCAAGGGCTGGCGGTCGTGTAGATGTCCGCCGCCTCGATGCGCACGCCGTTGCGCGCCGCCTGGAGGATGGCGTTGGCCTCGGCGTGGATGGTGGCGACGCAGTGGCCGTTCTCCAGCATGTGCCCGGCGTCGTCGCAGTGCGGCATGCCGCGGATGCTGCCGTTGTAGCCGGTGGAGAGGATGATGCGGTCGCGCACCAGGAGCGCGCCCACGTGCTTGCGATCGCAGGTGGCGCGCGAGGCCACCACCCTCGCGATCTCCATGAAGTAGCTGTCCCAGTCCGCGCGCATGGGCGCGGAGTCTACCGCTCCCGGGCCAGCGGCGCAGCGGCGGAGGGGGCTGCGGGCATCAGCGCGCTTCCCTTGATGCCCGCCAGCCTGCCGAGCCCGCTGCGGACGAGGAACGAGCGGATCTTGCCCGGCGGAGAGAGGAAGGTCTCGCCGGGCATCGGCACGTCGAAGGAGAAGTCGTCCTTGCTGATGCCGCCGAAGGCGACCTTGGCGGTGCGATAGCCCTCGACGATTCCCACCAGCCGTCCGGAGGGCACCGCGAAGACGCCGCCACCCGAGGCGCCGTAGCCGATGGGCGCGTCGGTCTTCATCGACCGCTGGATGCGTGGCTCCTGCTCGTCCACCTCGAGCTGGCTGACGATCCCCGCGGACACGCTGAGCGCCCTGCCGTAGGGGGCGCCCACCACCACCACGTCGTCTCCCACGTCCACCTGGTCCTCCGAGGCGACCGGCGCGACGGCGAGCGCCTCGCCTTCCACCGCCAGGATCGCGAGATCCTCGTCGGGAACCTTCCCCTCGTGGACGATGCGGGCGGGGACGCGGTGCAGCCGGGGGCGCTCCACCACCACCTGGAACGACGCCCCGCCGGACAGCCCTTCGCGCTGCACGACGTGCTGGTTGGTGAGCACGTAGGAGGTGTCGCCCTCTCTTCCGATCACCACGCCGCTGGCGGCGCGCTCCACCTTGCCGTGCACCAGCACTTCGATGCGGACGCTCTCGCGCAGCGCCTTCTGCACCACCCTGCCCCTGTCGCTCCTGGCCAGCGCCGGGACGGCAAGCAGAGCCAGAACGACTGCCGTGGTTCGGAAGATCAACGTGCCTCCTCTCGCGATGTGCCCTGGAATCAACAGTACAGCCACGCGCCCCCATTCCAGAACCCCGCGCAAAGAATGCGGGAGTGGTGCGACAATTCCTCTGCTACCCTTGCAGGGTGTTCCAGAGGATCGGGTCGGCCGTCACCATCGTCGTGGGGTTCTTCCTCGGGCTCGTGCTCGCGAGCCTGGACCACATCCTGCCCGCCGCCTCCGTGCAGGAAGGCCCTACCCGCTGGCTGGTGGTGTTCGTGGACTGGGTCGCGCCGCCGCTGGCAGGGGTGCTGATGGCGGCGGCGCTGCTGTACGCGCAGCGGGCGCGCACCCTGCACGCCGCGGAGAAGGCGGCGGCGGAGGTGCTCGCCGAGCGGCTGGCGGGAACCGAGCGCCGGCAGGCCATCTGGGTGGTGGCCGCCGCGGTCGCGCACGACCTGAAGAACCCCCTGCACAACCTGCAGCTCCTCGTCGAGGAGGTGTCCGACGAGAAGGACCCGGAGCTGCGCGCCGATCTGTTGCGCCGCATCCACGAAAACGTCGGACGCGCCACCGAACGGCTCTCCGAGCTGTCGCGCGCGGGGCAGAGTCCGCAGGAGCGCATCGAGCAGCCGGTGGAGCTCGCGGGCATGCTGGAGGAGCTGCGCGAGCGCCTCAAGCCCACCGTGCTGGCGACGCGGGCGCAACTGCACATCGACTGTCCGCACGGCACCTCGGTGCGCTGCGACGCGCACGCGCTGCGCAGCGCGGTGGAAAACGTGGCCGCCAACGCCCTGGAAGCGCTGCAGACGCGAGGCACCGGCGGCACCCTCTGGCTGCGTGCGCAGCGCCACGACGGCTCCGTGGAGCTGCTCGTACAGGACGATGGTCCTGGGATCCCGGAGACGCTGAGATCGCGGCTTTTCACCCCGTTCGCCTCGGGTCACGACGGCACCGGGCTGGGTCTTTCCATAGCCAGGGCGCTGGCGCGCGCAGCGGGAGGCGACCTGATCTGCGCCGAGTCGCGGCCGGGCCGCACCACGTTCCGCTTTACCTTCGAAGCTGCATGAGGGTTACAGTACACGCCACCGGAGGCGAACAAATGATCCCCGAACGGACCGAACACACAGCTCCACGCTCTGCGCCGCGCCTGATCCTCCTCGTCGAGGACGAGCCCGACGCCCGCACCATCCTCTCCCGGCGCCTGTCGGCGTTCGGCTGGACCTGCCTCGCCCACGCCAACGTGGAGAGCGCGATCCTCGATCCCGATCTGCGCTACGTCGAGGCGGTGGTGGCCGACGTGGTGCTGGGCGACGGCAGGATGTCCGGCATCGACCTCATCGCCGCGCTGCGCAGGCAGGAGGTGCGCGCGCCGGTCATCCTCGTGACCGCGTTCGCCGACACGCAGCGGCTCAAGGCGGCGCTCAATGCCGGCGCCTCGTATCTGCTCGAGAAGCCCTTCACCACCGAGGCGCTGAGGCAGGTGCTCGACAAGGTATCCAGCGTGGACGTCGACCTGGCGCGGCTGGTGAACAAGGCGCTCTCGCGCGCCCGGCTCACCCGCAAGGAAGAGGAGGTGGCGCGGCTCGTCCTCAAGGGCCTCACCTCCGCCGAGATCGGCGCGATGATGGGCAACAGCGAGAAGACGATCAAGCAGCACCTGACGCAGGTCTACGCCAAGCTGGGCGTGGCCGGACGCGCCGAGTTCTTCCACCTCGTCTTCCCGAGCTGACGGGCTTTTCAACTCCGCGTCCGCCGTGCAATGGTCGGTGACCGTGCTCCGGCGCGAACCGTACCGGCTGCTCTTTCCCCTCGGGGCGCTGCTCGCCTGGGCGGGCGTGCTCCCCTGGCTCTTCTTCGCCCTGCGGGTGCGGGGCCTCTACCAACCGATCAACGACGTGCTCGCGTACCGGTCGTTCCTGCACCCGCTCGCCGAGCTGAACGGGTTCCTCGGCTGCTTCGCGGCGGGACTGCTCTTCACCGCGCTGCGGCCCCCGCCGGCGGCATGGCAGGTGGCGGTGGCCGCGCTGGCGCCGCTGGCCAGCGCCGCGGCCGCCGCCACGGGACGTTGGCAACTGGGACAGGCGGCCTGGCTCGCGCTGCTGCTCGTGTCGGTGGAGTTCGCCTGGCGGCGGACGGCGCGACCGCTCTCGCCGGGCCTGGTCTGGGTGCCGCTCGCGTTCGCCATGGGCGCCGGCGGCGCGACGCTGGCGGAAGTGGCGGCGGCGCACGGCGAGCGGTGGTTCTGGCTCCACGAGATGGGCCGCGACCTCGTCATGCAGGGCCTCTTCACCGGACTGGCGGTGGCGGCGGCGCGCACGCTGCGCGGCGACGACCGCACCAGCCCCGGGCTCCACCTCTCCGCCGGCGCGCTCTTCGCCGCCAGCTTCTGGGTGGGCAGCCGGTTCGGCGCGCACCTCGGCTTCGCGCTGCGGGCCGCGATCACCGTCTGGCTCGCGCAGCCGCTGCGTCCCTCCTGGGAGTTCGGCCCGGGCAACCGCCGCCGCGCCTTCGCCCACGTGGCGCTCTGGATGCTGGCGGCGGGGAACGCCTGGGTGGCGGTGGCTCCGCAGATCCGCCGCGCCGGCCTGCACGTGATCTTCCTCGGCTGCTTCACCGCGCTGCTGCTCGCGGCGCTCTTCCCCCGCCCGGGAGAGCAGCCGTCGTTCCCGCTGCGCAAGCTGGCCTGGGCCAGCGGGCTGGTTGCGCTCGCGATGGTGGGACGGGTGATGGTCGAGCTCGATCCCACCTGGTTCCATCTCTGGATGGGACTGTCGGCGGCGGCCTTCCTCGCCGCGACGGTGGCGTGCGTCCGCGTCCCCGTGCTCGGCGCGCGCGCCCAGCCGGACGCGGTGCGTGGACTGCCGCGGCCCGGCCCGGACGGCGCGGGCGACCCCGCGCGCGGTTGAGGCGGTTCACTTGGATGAACCGTTTGTCAGCGATTGAACACCGGATCGGTGTTCCGGCTCCTCGGCCGCCCGGAACGAACTTCCGGGCGGGTGCTAGTCGGTGTAGCGGCGCGAGAGCAGGAGCACGATTCCGTCCTTGGCGCAGCACTCGCAGTAGCCGTACTTCTCCAGCGCGCGCAGCGTGTCCTGCACCTGGGCCTGCTCGCGCGAGGTGAGCTGGGCGCGCTCGTCGCCCAGGTAGCGCAGCACCTTCTCCGCGTTCTTGCGCAGCGTGCGCTTGCGCTCGTCGAAGAAGTGGTCGCGCAGCCTCCGGAAGAGGTCGGGAAAGATCTGCGAGTAGTCGATCTCGCCCTCGGGGTGCTCGAGCCGGTGCGCGCCCACCGCAGCGATGAGGCCGCGGCGGAACTCGCGCCGGTCCTCCGCGCCGGCCATGACGATGGACTCGGTCTGCGCCATCATCTCCTCGTCCGCGCGCTCCATCTCGCCGGTGTGGGGGTTGCGCACCCGCTCGCCCCGCGTCCAGGCCAGCACGTGCAGCGCGTAGCGCTCGAACATGGTGCGGTACTGCTTCTCGGAGATCAGGCCCATGGCCTCGCGCACTTCCTCGTCGAGCACGTCGAGGTACTCGCCCTCCGCCACCCGCACGAACTCCTCGTGGTCGTGGTAGCCGTCCACCACCTCCTGCTGGAGGAACTCGTACACCGACTTGTCGCGCGTGAGCGCCTCCAGCTCTTCCAGCACGGCCTGCGGCGTGAGACATTTCCAGGCCGGGTTCTGGGCGGCATTGCCGATGGCGGTCTTGAGCTCGCGCGCGCTCGCGCCGGTGCGGCCTTCGTAGTTGGGATAGCTGTCCGACTCGCGCCAGATCTCCGGCAGGTGCTTCTTCAGCTCGCGCGCCTGCTGGTTGGAGAGGCGGTCGGGCGCGCGGCCGTCGTCGTAGAGGCGCGCCTTCTCCAGCGGAGTCAGGTGATCGGCGAGCTTGCGCAGGTCGCCCTTGTACCGGTCGCCTACCGGTTTCTTCAGGCGCGTGAGCACGGCCCAGAGCGCGGCCACCCAGGTGGCGTGGGGCGCCACGTGCTTGCCCACGCTCTCCTTGAGGCGGAAGGAGTAGACGCGCTCCTCCTCCTCCACCCGGCGCAGGTACGGCACGCGCACCAGCTCGATGCGGCCCTTGAAGCTGGCGAAGTCGCCCATCTCCTTGAAGGCGGAGAGGTGCTTCTCGTTGCTGGAGGAGATGAGCAGCGAGTCGAGGTGGAGGAGGAAGTGGTTCATCCGGGCGATGCCCGTCTCCACCGTGCCGAGCAGGTACTTGTAGTGCTCCAGCGGCCGCTTGAGCAGGTCGGAGAACTCGATCACGCCGCGGTTGCCCGTCACCAGCGGCCCGAAGGGCTCGTAGAGCGAGAGGTTCTGCAGGGCGCCGGGGAGGTTGCCGTGGCTGCGGTCGGAGGTGACCTGGCGATAGTCGGCGTCCACCGACATCTGCGGCTCCACCGTGACCGCGCCGATCATGTAGCGCCGCGAGAGGTAGAAGCGCTCCACCTGCACGTGGCGGAGGACCTTGAGCACGTCGCCGTTGTAGCTCTGCAGCAGCGCCGCGTAGATCTGCCTGCACTTGTGGCAGAGCTCTCCCTCGAGCACGCCGGCGGCGAGCTGGAACTCGGCGTCGGGCTTGCACCACTCCGCCAGGAGCCGCTGCCGCTCGCCGCGCGGCACGAGGAAGAGCGGGTGGTCCTTCATCTCGCAGGTCAGGCGCGCGTCGATCTGCTCGCCCTCGAGATGCGCGTACGACTCCACCGTGGTCGCGCCCGCCACCTTCTCGCCGAAGCCGATGGAGCCCTTGACCAGGCGCTCGTTGGGGAAGATCCAGTTCAGCCGGTAGAGCGCTCCCTCCTCCTTGCGCGAGTAGTCCTCGAGCGCGCGCTGGAGCGCGGCCACCAGCGACGACTTGGCCGAGCCGTTGGGCCCGTGCAGCAGGATCAGCTTGTGGACGCGTCCGGCGCGGACAAACGAGTTGAGGATCCGGTAGATGGCGTTCTGCACATCCTCCTGCCCGACCACCGGCGCGCCGCCCTCGCCCTCCTGCACCGCCGCCGCCTGGTCGAACGGCCGGTCGAAGAGCTTGAACCGGCGCACGCTGCCCCACGGCTTCTGCAGCGTCTCGGTGCCGTAGAAGTCGAAGCAGTCGCGGATGTACTGGGCCGCGTCCCGCGCGTGCACCCGAGGCGCGTCGAAGAACGCCTCCATGTACTCCTGGAAGGCGAGGATGGTCTTGTTCTCGAGGAACGAGCGGCGGACCTGGTCCCCGACGGACTTCAGATAGCGCAGTGAGTCCACCATGCTAGTCTACCACTCGTGAGCAAGATCATCGGAATCGACCTCGGCACCACCAACTCGTGCGCCGCCATCGTCGAGGGCGGAGGCGAGCAGGTGAAGCTCATTCCGTACAAGGGGGGCGAGTTCATCATCCCCTCGATCTTCGCCATCGACGACAAGGGCAACGAGCTGATCGGCCACGAGGCGAAGCGGCAATGGCAGCTCAACCCGCGCAACACCGTCTACGCCGCCAAGCGGCTCGTCGGGCGCTCCTACAGCAGCGAGGTGGTGGAGCTGATGCGCAAGACCGTCGCCTACGAGCTCAAGGCGGGCGAGCGCAACGACGTGGTGCTCGACGTGGGGCAGAAGAATTTCCGCCTCGCCGAGATCAGCGCGAAGATCCTCAACAAGATCCGCGTCGTCGCGCAGGACTACCTGGGCGAGAAGGTCACGCGCGCGGTGGTGACGGTGCCGGCGTACTTCACCGACCGCCAGCGTCAGGCGGTGAAGGACGCGGGCAAGATGATCCAGCTCGAGGTGGTGCGGATCATCAACGAGCCCACCGCCGCGGCGCTGGCCTACGGCATCGGCAAGAACCTGCACGAGACGGTGGTGATCTACGACCTGGGCGGCGGCACCTTCGACGTCTCCATCATCGAGATCCGCGATCGCATCTTCGAGGTGAAGGCCACCGGCGGCGACATCTTCCTCGGCGGCCTCGACTTCGATCAGGCGATGATCCGCCACGTCATCGGCGAGTTCCAGAAGCAGCACGGCATCGACCTCTCCACCGATCCGGTGGCGATGCAGCGGATCAAGGACCTGGCCGAGCGGGTGAAGATCGACCTCTCCTCTCGCGAGCAGGCGCCCTTCTCGGTGCCCTTCGTGACCATGACCGCGCAGGGGCAGCCCCTCAACATCGAGTTCCAGTTCACCCGCAAGCTCCTCGAGGATCTCACCCGGAACCTGGTGGATCGCACCGTGGAGATCCTCGCGCGGGTGATGAACGACGCCGGCCTCGATCCGAAGAAGGTGGACGAGCTGCTGCTGGTCGGCGGGCAGACGCGCATGCCGGCGGTGCAGAAGCGGCTCACCGACATCTTCGGCAAGGCGCCTTCGAAGGGAGTGCATCCGGACGAGGCGGTCGCCATCGGCGCCGCGCTCTACGCCAATTCGCTCGAGGACAACTCCAACCTGCGCCTGCAGCTGCTCGACGTCATTCCCATGGCCATCGGGCTGGAGAGGGCGGGCGGCGAATTCCACACCGTCTTCGCCCGCAACGCGGCCATCCCCAACGCAAAGGCGATCGAGGCGACCACCTCGTACGACAACCAGACCGAGGTGGCGATGCGCATCTTCCAGGGCGACAACGCCCAGGTGGCGCAGAACGAGCTGCTCGGCGACTTCCTCTTCAGCGGCCTCAAGCCGGGGCCCGCCGGAAAGGCGCGGCTGGAGATCACCTTCGACGTCAACATCGAGGGCATCCTCACCATGTCGGCGCGCGACGTGGAGACGGGCAAGCAGATGAAGACCACGGTGCGGGTCACGCAGCACTGATGGCGGAGAGCTCCGGCCAGCCCGGGCGCGAGCTGGACGCAGCGGCAGTCCACGCCTCCTCGCCGGTGGCCGACCTGCACGCGCACCCCGCCCTCAACGCCTACTACCTGCGGCGCGATCTGAGCCGGCAGCACCGGGGCCCCTCGCGCTGGAACCCGCTGCGGCAACAGCTCGACCTGCCGCGGGCGCGGGCCGGCGGTCTGCGGATCCTCACCAACTGCGTCTACGCGCCCTCGGTGCTGCCGGTGCGGCCCTTCCGCGCCGCGCTGGGCGGGTTCGCGGCGCTGGAGCAGGCCTGCGCGCGGAGCCCGTCGCTCGCCCAGGTTGCGCGCAGGGGAGAGATCTCCGCGATCGTGCGGAGCGGCAGGCTGGCGGTGGTCCAGGCCGCCGAGGGGGGCCACCACGTCGAGGGCTCGCTGGAGAAACTGGCGGAGCTGGCCGAGCGCGGGCTGCGCTACCTGACGCTCACCCATTTCGTGGACAACGGCATCGCGCAGCCGGCGCGGCTGCCGCGCCGGCCCTTCTTCTCGCTCCTGCGCGGCGCGCCGGGGCTGAGCGCGTTCGGCCGCGCCCTGGTGCGCCGCTGCGAGGAGCTGGGCGTGCTGGTGGACGTCACCCACTGCTCCGACCGCTCGCTCGCGGACGTGCTCTCGGTCAGCACCCGGCCGCTGCTCGCCACCCACACCGGCTTTCGCAGGTTCGCGGCCCTGGAGCGCAATCTCTCCGACGAACAGGCGAGGGAGATCGCCCGCAGCGGCGGGCTCATCGGCGTGATCACCTGGAGCGACCTGCTGGGCGGCGATTCGATCGACAGGATGGCGGACTCGATCGTCCACGGCGCTTCCGTCGCCGGCGCCGGCCACGTGGGCATCGGCACCGACTTCGACGGCTGGGTGTTCAGCGCGAAGGGCATCCGGGACGCAACGCAGTATCCCGCTCTGACCGAGCGCCTGGCCCGCCGGGGCTTCAGCGAGGCCGAGCTGCGCGGCATCCTCGGCGGCAACTACCTGCGCCTGCTCGGCGAGACCTGGCCGGCGGCCGGTCACGCGCCATCTACGGGGACATGATCGCCGCCCGCAGGGCGCATCGTGTCCCCAGCGACGTGCGGTGGGAACGGCTACGATGCGCCGATGTCCCTCGCCCTCGCCTTGCTGCTCGCCGCCTCGCACCGGCTGGACCCTTCTCCCCGCACCGTCGCCTGGGGTCACTACGACGCTGCCTCCAAGCCGGTGCTGCGCATCGGCTCCGGCGATACCGTCGTCGTGCGCACGCTGCTCACCTCCAGTCCGGAGCGCCTCGAAGGCGCCGGCGTGCCGAAGGAGGCCGTCGAGCCCGCGCTCCGGGAGATCTTCGCGCAGGTGAAGGACAAGGGCCCGGGCGGGCACATCCTCACCGGTCCCATCTTCGTCGAAGGCGCCGCCCCCGGCGATGCGCTGGAGATCCGCATCGAGAAGATCGATCTGGCCATCCCCTACGCGTACAACGGCTTCGCGGTCGGGCGCGGCTTTCTCCCCGAGGATTTCGACCACGCAAGGATGCGCATCATTCCCCTCGATGCGGCAGCGGGAGTCGCCCGCTTCGCACCCGGCATCGAGGTTCCCCTGCGGCCCTTCTTCGGCAGCATCGGCGTGGCCCCTCCGCCATCGGCGGGCAGGGTGGACAGCGCGCCTCCCGGCGTGCACGGCGGCAACCTCGACAACAAGGAGCTGGTGGCGGGCACCACGCTCTACCTGCCGGTGCACGCGCCGGGGGCCCTGCTGGAAATTGGCGATGGCCACGCCGCCCAGGGAAATGGCGAGGTGGACATCACCGCCATCGAGACCTCGCTGGTGGGGACCTTCCAGGTCCTGGTGCGCAAGGATCTGCGGCTGAAGTGGCCGCGCGCGGAGACGCCCACCCACTTCATCGCGATGGGCATGGACAAGGACCTGGTCGCGGCGACGAAAATGGCGGTGCGCCAGGCGATCGAGTTCCTGGTGGAGACGCGCGGGATGTCGCGCGACGACGCCTACATGCTGGTGAGCGTGGCCGGCGACGTGGATACGACGCAGCTCGTGGACGGGAACGTCGGGGCCCACGTGATGATCCCGAAATCGATCTTCGTCAAGCGCTGAGCGCTAGGCCTCCTGCGCTCCGGCGGGCGGGAGGACCGGCGCTGCGCGCGGGCGCCGCCGGAAGTACCCGAGCATCAACCCGCCCATCACCAGGGTGGGCAGGAGCTGGATGGCGTGCAGGCCGATGGCGAACGCCGCGGCGTGCTCGGTGGGGCCGCCGAAGGCCACCAGCGCGCTGCCGGCGCCCAGCTCGAAGCTGCCGAGCGAGGCCGGGGGAGAGGGGATGATGAGGGCGAGGTTGACGCCGAAGATCACCGCCATGGCGTGGGGCAGGTCGTGCGGCAGGTGGAACGCCGCCAGCACCAGGAGCGTGACCGCGATCTCGACGATCCAGGCCATCGCCGAGAAGAGGGCCGCCTGGGCGACGGCGCGCGGGTTGCGGGCGGCCATCAGTCCGGAGCGGGCGCGCGCGACGATGGCGGCGATGCGCCCGCTGGGGACGGACTCGGGATGCTTGGCCAGCCGCAGCAGCACCAGCACCAGCGCGACGGCGCCGGCCATTCCCACCCAGAGCGCCGCCGCCATCCAGTGGGGAACCGGCAGCAGCGCGGGCAGGAGCGCGGCGAAGGCAAACATGACCACGCCGTTGACGCTGTGATCCAGCGCCACCGTACCCAGCGCCGTGGCCCGGCCCAGGCCGCTCGCCCGCCCGAGCATGTCGGTGCGGACCGCCTCGCCCGCGCGCATGGGCAGCATCGCGCTCGCGGCCTGGCCCACGTACATGGCCGCGATCGGCGTCATCCGGGGCACCTTCCTGATTCCGCGCACCAAGGACGACCACCGCAGCCCCTGCAGCAGCACGCCCGGGATGCAGAGCACGGTCGCGAGCGCAGCCAGGCGGAGGTCCACGCCCTCGAAGGCATGGATCACCTGGTCCCAGTCGAGGCGCCGCGCGAAGACCACCACGCAGGCGCCCACCGCGATCCAGGCTGCGATGCGGGCGATGAGGAGGAGCCGCTGTCGCGTCATGCGCGGAAAATCTATTACCGCTCCTTGACGTGCGGCTGTTCGGTTTCAGGCCGTGGCTGCGCACCGCTCCCGCGCGGCGCCCCCGCCCGCGGCGTCGTGGCATGGGGAGCGGGCGCGGCGGCGGGAGCGCGAGGCGCTCCTGAAGCGCCGCCGGTCCGTGGGGCGCCTGCGCGCGGCTGGGTGGCGCCGGGCTGCTGCTGCCCTGCCCCGCCTCGCGCCGGCTGGGCGGCGCCCCGTTGGGCCGGCGGAGATGCGCGCGGAGTCACCATCCGCGTGCCGGGCTGCTGCTGCACCTCTCGCGCGCCCCGCGCCGGCGCCGCGATGGGCGCGCTGCGCGGCCGGTAGAAATAGACCGTTCCCGGTCCCGCGTGCGCCTGCGCGGGCGAGCTTCCCTCACCGATCGCCAGCGGACGAACCGTGCGCCCGGTCGCCCGCTCCACGGCGGCGATGGGCGGCCCTGCGCGGGGCCCGCGCGGAGGCGGCAAGGGGAGCGACTGCCGCTCCCGCCGCGGCACCACGTAATGAGCGACGGGCTGCAGGAACTGCCGATTCGGCACCACCACCCAGCGCGCCGGATGCTGGTAGACGAAGCCGGCGGGCCCGAGCGGGCACCAGCCCGTGTAGCCATCGTTCCAGCGCCAGGCCACCCACGCAGGCGACCAGACGCGGCCCGGCAGCCAGGCCCAGCCGAGTCCGGGCATCCAGGCCCAGCGCCCGTAGTGGTAGACGGCCCAGCCGAACGGCTCGTCGCTGGCCCAGGCCCAGCCCGCGCGCGTCCAGACCCAACGGCCGTACATGTAGGGCTGCCAGTCCTCGCGAACGCGGGTGGGCCGCCAGACCGTGCCGTACTCGGCCGTCTCGACCCATTCGCCGTTCCAGGAGAGCTCGCTGTCGTCGCGGAAGTCGTCCAGGGTGGGCCCCTGATCGGGGGGCGGCACCTGGTCGTCGGACGGGTACCGCCAGGACTCGTCGTCGTCGCCGGGGTACGAGCCGTATCCGTAATCCTGGGCGAACGCGGGCGCTGCGAGCGAAACGATGGCGATCAGGACTGCGAGCCGCTTCATGGCGTCCCTCCTGCGACGTTGGACGGACGACAACCCCCCATGTTCATCTACGGCGCATCGTGTCCCCGGCGACGTGCACTAGGCGGTCTTGCGGTCCTTCTCGTACAGGAGCGTGGGCTCCTCGCCGCGGATGATGACGCCCTCGCTGATCTTGCACTCCTTGATGCTGTCCCGGTACGGCACGTCGTACTGGATGTCCAGCATGGCGTTTTCCATGATGGCGCGCAGCCCGCGCGCGCCCGCCTTGCGGCGCATCGCCTCGTGGGCGATGGCCCGGAGCGCCTCGCGCGAGAAGGTGAGCTTCACCCGCTCCATCTCGAAGAGCTTCTGGTACTGCTTGACCAGCGCGTTCTTCGGCTGGGTGAGGATGGTGACCAGATCGTCCTCGGTGAGATCGTCGAGGGTGGCGATCATGGGAAGCCGGCCCACGAACTCCGGGATCATGCCGAACTTGATCAGATCGCTGGGCTCGATCAGCTGCAGCATCTCGCCCACGCCGCGGTTGTCCTTGGGC
>DASSQZ010000076.1:0-23436 GCA_035702105.1 Myxococcales bacterium
GATCCGGCGGCGCTGGAGCGGGAGAAGCGCGCCCTCGAGGCGGCGCTGGCCAGCGAGCATCCCAACGAGTCGTTGTCGGTGGAGATCGCCGACGACCCGGAGCACGGCTGCCAGAAGATCGTCGTGCGCATGGGCCACAACGGTGCGCTGCGGGAGACGGCGGTGGACCACGTGCTCCTGAGCGGGCCCGACTTCGCCGAGTTGGAGCGGCTGCGGCACGACTTCTCGCAGCTGGGCGAGCCGCCCTACGAGCTGACCGCCCGGGACGGAGCGGAGGGGCAGGGCGCGAAGAATCCCATCGAGCTGGTGGAGATGGTGAAGCGCGCGGCGTCGAAGGGCCTGGAGATCCAGCGGTACAAGGGCCTGGGGGAGATGAACCCGGAGCAGCTCTGGCAAACCACCATGGACCCGGAACGGCGCACGCTCCTCGAGGTGCACGCCGACGACATGGCGGAGGCGGAGCTGATGTTCACCACGCTGATGGGAGACGCGGTGGAGCCGCGTCGCGAGTTCATCGAGAAGCACGCGCTCGACGCGACGAACCTGGATATCTAGCTGCCCGCCGAAGGCGCTTTGCGGCGACACACACGCGAGCGTGACCCTGGCGTCTCCGTGAATCTGGAGACGCCCTCCTTGGAGGCCGCTCTCAGGGAACGCCGGGCCTGGAGCGCGGGTATTCGGGCACCAGCGGGTCGCGTCCGGGAAGCGAGTGGCTGCCGCCGTGCGCCTCGACGACCGCCGGCTGCCCGGAGGGCAGCCGGAGCACCGTCCCGTGGCCGGCCAGCGCCGTGAGCCAGGCGCTCTGGCGATCCTTCGAGATCGACACGTAGATGGTGCCCGGCTGATCGCCTTCCAGGGGATCGAGCCGCGCGCCCTCCGCGCCGGAGAGGATCCGTGCATGCAGGGGAATCGCGCGGCCCAAGCGCCGGAACCCGGGAGGGGACACCTGCGCCAGCGCCGAGCTGAACTGGGCGGCATCCGGCGCGTACTGTCCCGAATAGCTGCGGTCCAGTTCGGCGGCGGCGATGCGCAGCGCCTCCAGCAGCGAAGGGGCGGGATCGCGGGGAGGTCGCGGGTCGCCGGCGGTCTGGCGCAGCACGAAGCAGATGCCGAAGAGCAGCAGGAAGGCGGCGTGGAGCGGCATCTGCGGGCGCCGGCGCTGCGCCACGTCGGAAGCAAACCAGAGGGTGAAGACCGCCAGCAGCGCCGCGCAGGAGAGCAAGAGGCCGCCCAGGGGAACGTCCCAGGGAAGCACGGCGTGGAAGATTCCCTGCGAGCGGAGCCAGATCAGCCCGGGGCGCGCCACCAGCGCCTCGCCCAGGGCCGCGACCACGGCGTAAGCGCAGAAGTACGCGATGCGAACCACCGGCGCATTCTGCCCGAAAATTGCGCTACCCTCTGCGCGATGCTGCTCGCGCTCCTGGTCGCCGCTTCCGCCGCTCCGGCGCGGAGTGCGCCCCCGGCGCAGAAGCCTCCTGCGCTGCCGCTCCTTTCCGACCCGGCGCTCAGCGAGGCGCTGGGCGAATTCCAGCCGCTCCCCGGCGCGTGGGTGGAATACGCCGTCATTCCCCGCAAGGGAGCGCAAGCGCGACTGCGGCTCACGGTGCTGGCGCCGCTTCTTCGCGGCGGTCGCTACTGGCTGGAGTCCGCAAGCCAGTCGCAGGGAGCGCCGCCGGTGGCGGTGAGGATGCTCCTGCACGGCCCGCCCGGCAGGGTGGAGAACCTCGAGCGCCTCTACCTGTACGTGGGAGGGCAGGCCCCGATGGAGTTCCCCGTCGACGCGGACCTTCGCGGCGCCCCTCCGGCCGTGCCGCGAAGGCCCGGCCCGCGCGTCCGCCGCAGGGGCGTGCAGGAGATCCAGGTCGCCGCCGGCCGGTTCAGGGCGCAGTTGATCCAGGCCGGCCCTGCGCGCGTCTGGCGGTCGGAGGGAGTGCCGCTCTGGGGGCTCGTCAAGGAGGTCGATGCCCGGCGGCGTGTCGAGTTGATCGCCTTCGGGCACAGCGGCGGGCGCACGGTCTTTCCCGCGGAGTTCGATCAGGGGAACGGCAACGAGAGCAGGAAGTAGTCGCCCCGTACCTGCGTGTCGATGGCCTGCATCATGGCGGGATGCGACTTCACCAGCCAGGCGCCGCCCAGTGCCAGGGCGCCGAGGAGCGTGGCGAGAAGGATTCCCTGCTCCACCAGCGCCTGTCCGCTCTCGCCGCCAAGGAAGGTCCGCGCCAACCGGACCCTCATGGAGAACCTCCCCCGGTGCGGTTCACGAACACCGCGGCGCCAGCCTTCTCGTCGAGCGCCTGCACCGCCACCGAGAGCACCTCGCCGCCGCGGGCAAAGACGCCGAGCGCCGCCGAGCTTGCAGCGGCGCGCTCGGCCCACCCCCGGAGACGAAGCTCGCGCCGATAGAACGCCAGCACCGCCGAAGGCGACAAGGAGCTGAGGAACTGCGCGCTCTCCGCCTCGCCGCTCGCGTCGGAGGAGCGGTACCCGAGATAGGCGCGGCTCGCTTCCGGCACCGGAAACCCGGCGTCCTTCGCGCCCTGGCTGAGCTTCGGAGGCCGGCGCGGATTGGTGACGCCCAGCATCACCAGCGTCTGCCCCGAAGGCTGCGGCACGGCGGTGATGAAGTGCTGCAGGCCGTCCTTCCGGTCGAAGCCGGAGACGTGCGCGAACCCCGATTCGCTGGAGACGACCGGCAGGACCCCGCGAGCCTGGAACGCGCGCGCATAAAAGAGGACCACGTCCCCGGGCGCATCGGCCGTGTAGAAGATGGAGAGCTGCATCGGCTGGCCGCTCACTTCCAGCGAATCGCCCACCGGGATCTCGCCGCCTTTCCGCCGCGCGTAGGAAGGGCCGGCCTGGGCCCGCGGGGGAGGTCCGGAAGCGGCGCGGGCATCGCCCCTTCCGCCGCCGGCCCAGGCTCCGGCGAGGAGCGCCGAGCAGGCGACGAAGAGGGGGGCGAGAATGCGGACGGCACGCCTCATTGCGAGCACTCCTGCGCGTAGCGGTGCGCCGGATCGCTCTGCTGCGCGCGCTGCGAGCCGGCGAAGAAGTGGCCCCGGCAGTGGTAGGTCTTCACGTACTCGTTGTCCTGGGTCAGCGCCGCCGGCGGAGCCTGGAGCTTGCGGTCCCCGCCCGTGCCGTCGCCGGCATTGGTACCACCCGACTCCGTCCAGTACTGGGTGTTGATGCGGAAGGGCAGGGTGTAGCGGGTGCGGTCCACGCGCGATCCCAGCGTCTCCATGTCGTCGAGGAAGGCGGGCCCTGGCCGGGAAGTGCGCAGGTCGCCCAGCCGCTGGGTCGCGCACGGCTCGCTGCGACCCTGCACGTCGCACTCCGACGGCACGAACGACTCGTCCGCCGGCTCCGTCGGCAGGATGCTGATGGGGCCGCGCTCGGGGCCGTCCATGCGCGCGGCGGAGAAGACGTCCGGGAGCGAGCCGCCCGCAAGCGTCCCGAGCCTGCCGGCCACGAACCGGCCGGCCGAGCGCAGCCAGTCGAACCACCGGTTCTGGTTCAGGCCGAAGAAGGCGATCTTGTCCACCTGCGCGCTGACCTGCTCCTCCACGACCGGATAAGTCCGCGCAGGCGAGACGGAAACGTCCGTCGGCGCCCCGTCCCGCGTGTAGTCGGCGGGCTTGGGCCACGCCTTCCAGGTGTCGAAGACCAGCTGCATGGGCCGCTCCGCGGGCAGCGGCGACTGCAGCGCCATCCTGGCCAACGGCGCAGGCCGTCCGAAATCGGCGCCGAGCACTTCGCCGCCGCCGAGGATGGGTGATCCGTCGGGCTTGCCCGGACCCAGCGACACGCGCGCCTCGGCCTTGCCGTACACGTTGAAACGCTCCCGCTCCATCTCGGCGTCCACGGTGCCCGCCAGGGCGCCGAATGCGGTGCCGAGGGCCCTGCCGAGGATGCCGAGGTTCACCGGCGCGCTCGCAGCGCCGCCGATGCTCACCTTCTTCGCCGTGTCGAGCTCCGCGTGGAAGCCCGGCTTCGGCAGGGTGGGAATCAGGAGCAGGCCCGTTCCCTGGGTGTCCAGGTCGCGCGGCGAGCGCAGGTCGATGAACTTGCGTTCCACCTCTCCCTGGATCTGCGCCGCCGGCTTGAGCACGGTGGTCTCCCAGAGCGCGTAGCGCACCGCCTCGGCCGCCTTGAGCTTGAGCACCAGCACGTCGGTGAGCGCGGACGACCAGTAGAGGATCAGCACCAGCACGGGGAAGATGATGGCCGCCTCGACCAGCGCCGATCCATCCTCTGGATGACGGATGGCCATGGTCAGTGGAGGAGGAAGCGCTGGAAGATGGCCGCAGCCGCCGCGCTGGTCAGCCCGATCTTGCCGGCCACGTTCGACTCCAGCACCGGCATCAGCCGCGCGCCCCACAGGGGGTTGAAGAAGTTGGGCTGCTCCTTCCAGTCGCCGGGACGGTGATAGTAGACCTGCGCCGCGGCGAAGGCGTTGAGCCCGCGGTGGAGCACCTGCAGGCTCTTCGGCATGCCCTCGATCTGCGGCCAGTCCTTGTCGCCGTAGCGGAAGTCGGTGGTCGCGGCTCCCGCGGCGTGGCCGTCCCAGGAGAAGCGCCGGCCCGCGGTCGAGGCAGCGCCCGGCTCGTCGTTGTAGTCCTTGCCCTGCTTCGCCAGGCCGATGAGCACGTCGGGCTGCGCGAAGTTGCCCAGCTCGCCCAGCGGCCCGGAGCTGGGACCTCCCTGCGCGTGCGCCGCGAAGTAGACGTAGGGCGAGAGCGCGAAGACCCGGTTGTCGGTCGCGGGATTCGGCTTGGTCTCGTCCACGTACTCGGCGATCGCGCCCTGCATCGCCGCGAGCGGCGGGAAGATCATGTACAGCGCCCCCTTCAGCACCGTGCCCGCGTCGAAGCCGCCGAAGTACGACTGCGTGAACGGCGACACCGTCGGCGCGATCTGGTCCACGGCGACGAAGCTGAAGAGCGGCACCCTGCCGGAGAAGCCGAACCCGGCGATGCTGAAGTCGTAGTCGAGGGAGTTCTGCTGGCCGCTCCAGATCTGCGACGTGGTCCGCGCCGCGGTGGCTGCCATCGAGGGCGGCGGAAAGGAGCCCAGCTCGGTGCGCGCGCGGTTTCCAAACGAGAGCACTCGGGGCAACAGCCTCCATTGGAAGTGGCGCGCGGCCGGGGACCACGACGCCCTGGGATGCCCGTCGCCGTAGGCGACCCAGGGCTGCCGCGCGGAGTTGGCGATCTCCAGCATGTGCAGCCGCGCCTCCTGCACGGCGGCGGACTTGTCGTTGAGGAGGATCTTCGCCGTCTCCAGCGTGTCCTCGGGCAGGAGCATGTGGCCCCGGGTCTGCGCGAACACGGCCGCGTTCGCGAGCGGGATCAGCTTGGGCCAGATCGCCTCGTAGGGATGGTCGGCGGTGTCGCCGGAGTGAGCTTCCGGCGGCAGCCCGGTGGACAGGGTCGCGTAGACGCTCGCCCACGCGCCTTCCTGCAGCGCGTAGAGGGCGATGTTGGCCGCGGTCAAAAGCGGCGCCAGCGCCATCACGCCGGCGTCGAGGGCGGCCATCGCTCCGGTCACCGCCTCCTCGACGGCGTAGAAGGCGGGCCCCACGTCAGGCAGGTACTTCGCCAGGTCGAGCGCCGCCTTGAGGAACGGCCACTCGAAATGCAGGTAGGTGAGGTACGAGGTCGCCGCCATCAGGGAGGCGTAGTGCACCACCATGGCGCGGTTGGTGTAGGCGGTGAAGTTGAGGACCCGCGCCTCCACCGCCGCCTGCGAGTACGCGGCAGAATCGGCCGCTGCCTGGAGTTGCACCTTGTCGTAGACGGCGCGGCCCAGGTTGACGGTGCCGAGGACACAGAGCATCAGCACCAGCCCGAAGATGGCGGCGAGCACCAGCGCCTGCCCTTCCTCGGAGCGCCGGAGGGCGCGCATGGCGGCGATCATGGGCGCGCCCATTTCAGGTAGGGGTTCGACTGCATGCGCATGGTGTAGAAGGCCTCCACCGGCAGGAAGAAACGGCCCGCCGCGTTGCCGAGGGTGACCAGGGCCGCGATCGGGATGCCTTCCGGCGTTCCGTCGGCGACGCGGGTTCCTGCCGCCGCGATCCGCGACACCGCCACTGCGTCCGGGCCGTTCTGCATCGCCAGTCTGGGGCCGGTCAGGTCCCACCCGCGCCACCTGGCGAGGAGCCCCGCGTGGGCCGCGAGCCAGACGGTCTGGATCAGCTTGTTCGCGAACGGCACCCGCAGCTCGTAGAGGTAACGGACCTGCAGCGAGAGCAGGGTGGCCTCGGTGGCGCCGGGCCGGACGTCGTCGAAGTCGATCTCCTGTCCGTCGAGGTGCTGGCCGAACTGCGCGAAGTCCGCGGCCACCGGGTTGTGCACGTAGATGCGCACCTGCTCGAGGCCCAGCGGCGTGAGCGCGGCCTCGGCCACCTTGAAGCGCGCGAGCGTCTTTCCGATCTCGATGAAGCCATCGGTCCGGCCGTAGCCGGGCAGGATGGCCATCGTCGCGGCGTCCTTCATCTTGTCCGGGTCGCCGTTGTAGACGATGCCGGTGCGGGCGGCGGCAAAGGCGGCGTAGTCGGCCAGGATGCGCGCCCGCTGCAGCTGGGTGAGCTGGATGGTGAGGAGCAGCAGGAAGATCATCGCCGGCAGGACCAGCGCCGCCTCCACCACCGCCTGCCCCTCTTCGCGCTCGAACATGGCGGCACTCTGGAACGCGGATGGGGCCGCCGCCCATCGGTCAGTTGGCGGGTGAGGGCCAGGCGCGCTAGAACCCGGGGCTCCTGGGGCGTCGTCTAAGGGCAGGACGCGGGACTTTGAATCCCGCTATGATGGTTCGAATCCATCCGCCCCAACTTCACCGCGTGCGACCTTACCGCTCTTGCGTGCGCTGGCGGAATGACGCAGAAGCGCAGCATGCAGGGTGCTGCGCAGGGGCTCACGTCTGCCGAGGCGGCGAAGCGCCTCGAGGAGGAAGGGCCCAACGAGCTGCCGCAGGATCGGCAGCGAGGCCTCTGGCGGATCGCGCTGGAGGTCGCGCGGGAGCCCATGTTCCTCATGCTGGTGGGCGCGGGCGTCCTCTACCTCACCATGGGGAGCCTGGGCGACGCGCTGATGCTGCTCGGGTTCGTCTGCATCATCATGGGCATCACCATCTTCCAGGAGCGGCGCACCGAGCACGCGCTGACGGCGCTGCGCGACCTGTCCAGCCCGCGCGCGCTGGTCATCCGCGACGGCGCTCCGCAGCGCATCGCCGGCAGGGAGGTGGCGCGGGGAGATCTGCTGGTGCTCTCCGAGGGCGACCGGGTGCCGGCCGACGCGCTCCTGCGCGAAGGCTCCAACCTGCGGGTCGACGAGTCGCTGCTCACGGGAGAGTCCGCCCCGGTGGACAAGGTGCCCTCGGCGTCGGCGCAGGCGCTCGACCGGCCCGGCCCGGACGGGCTGCCCTCGCTCTTCTCCGGCACGCTGGTGGCATCGGGCCAGGGCACCGCCGAGGTCATGGCCACCGGCGCCCGGACGCAGCTCGGCAGGATCGGCAAGAGCCTGCAGACGGTGGAGCCGGAGCCGACGCCGCTGCAGATCGCCACCGGCGGGCTGGTGCGCACGCTCGCCATCGCCGGGCTTTCGCTCTCCGCCATCCTGGTGGTGGCGCACGCGCTGCTCAAGGGCGGCAGCGCGGCGGCCTGGCGCGACGGCGCGCTCGCCGGCATTGCGCTCGCCATGGCCATCCTGCCGGAGGAATTCCCGGTGGTGCTCACCGTCTTCCTCGCGTTGGGCGCCTGGCGCATCTCGCGCAGCCGGGTGCTCACCCGGCGGATCGCGGCGGTGGAGACGCTGGGCGCCGCAACCGTGCTCTGCGTGGACAAGACCGGCACCTTGACGCTCAACCAGATGTCGGTCGCGGCGGTGGTGCGCCACGGCACGCGCTTCGACCTGCCGCGCAGCGGCCAGGCGCCCGACGAGGTGCGCCCGGTGCTGTGCGCGGCGGCACTGGCGAGCCGGCAGAATCCCTTCGATCCCATGGAGCGCGCGCTGCGCGAGGCCGCGCCCGACGCGATTCCCGAGGGCGCGGTGCTGGTGCGCGAGTACCCGTTCGCGCCGCGCTTTGCCGCCATGTCGCAGGCCTGGCGGATGGCCGCGGGCGAGCCGCTGCTGGTGGCCACCAAGGGCGCGCCGGAAGCGGTGGCAGCGATGTGCGGGCTCCCCGAGGCGGACCTGGGAGCCGCGGCGGCGGCGCTGGCGCGCGACGGCCTGCGCGTCCTTGCCGTGGCCTCGCGGCGAGTGGCCGAGAGCGAGCTGCCGGCGGAGCACGCCGATCTGAAGCTGGACCTGCTCGGCATGGTCGCGCTCGAGGATCCGGTCCGGGCCACGGTGCCCGCGGCGGTCGCGGAATGCCGCGCCGCAGGAATCCGCGTGGTGATGATCACCGGCGACTCGCCGACCACCGCGCAGAGCATCGCCCGCGCCGCCGGCATTCCCCAGTCGGGCGAGGTGATCTCGGGCGCCGCGATCGAGGGCGTCGCCGACGAGGAGTTCTCCGCGCGCGTGGGCGCATCGTCGGTGTTCGCGCGCGTCCTGCCCGAGCAGAAGCTGCGCATCGTGCGGGCGCTGCAGGCGCGGGGCGACGTGGTGGCGATGACCGGCGACGGGATCAACGACGCGCCGGCGCTCAAGGCGGCGCACATCGGCATCGCCATGGGCGGCCGCGGCACCGACGTGGCCCGCGAGGCGGCCAGCCTGGTGCTGCTCGACGACGAGTTTCCTTCCATCGTGGCGGCGGTGGCGCTGGGGCGGCGCATCTTCGACAACATCGGGAAGGCCTTCACCTACGTGCTGGCCGTCCACGTGCCCATCGTCGGGCTCTCGCTCGTGCCCGTGCTCGTCCCGGGTTGGCCCTCGCTGCTCCTGCCCGTGCACGTGGTCTTCCTCGAGCTGATCATCGACCCGGCCTGCTCGCTGGTCTTCGAGGCGGAGCCTGCAGAGGCGGAGGTGATGCGCAGGCCCCCCCGCGACCCTCGCGAGAAGCTCTTCTCCCGCGCATCGGTCGCCTGGGCGGTGCTGCAGGGCATCGGCGCCCTCGCCGCGGCCCTGCTGGCGTTCGTCGCCGCACGCGGATTGGGCGCGGGGCCTTCCGAGTCGCGTGCCGCCGCCTTCATCGCCGTGGTGCTCTCGAATCTGCTCCTGATCCTCGGCAACCGCTCCGTCTCCCGCGGCTCCGGCGCGATGCTGCGCGCCCGCAATCCGGCGCTCTGGGGCGTCCTGGGCGGCGCGGCGGCGGTGCTCTCGCTGGTGTTCGCCGTACCCGCGCTGCGCGAGCTCTTCCACTTCGGGTCGCCGCCTGCTGCCGCTCTGGCGGCCGGCGTCGGCTTCGGTCTCGCCACCGCGCTCTGGGTGGACCTGCTCAAGCGGCTGCGGCTGCGCAGAGCCGCCGTCCGGCCGCGCCTCGCGTAGGCGAAAGGCGCGGCCCCGGATCCTGGGGTCCGTCTTCCCGGCCGTCAGCGAGGCGCGGCGGCCTCCCGGCGCTGGGAGATGGCGCCGAGGGTGAGCGCGACCTCTCCCTCGAACTCCTCGTCGGCCTCGCCGGCAGCGCGCCGGGCCAGGTCGTTGAGCGAGATCACGCCCACCAGCTTTCCGGCCGCGTCGACGACGGGCAGGCGATGGACCTGGAACTCGCTCATGATCTCCTCGGCCTCGTCCACCTCCGCGTCGGGCAGGCAGGTGACGGTGCGGGAGGAGATCGCGCTGGCGATGGGGATGTCCCAGAGCGGCTTGCCCTGGAAGAAGGCGCAGATGCAGGCGTCTCGATCGGTGACCACGCCGACGAGCGCGCCGCTTTCGGCGGAGACCACCGGCACGAAGCCGATGTCGTGCTCCCACATCAGCTTGACGGCCTCGGCCAGCATGGAGCGATCCGTGCAGGTGAAGACCTCAGGCGTCATCAACTCTGCGATTTTCATGACGGTCCTCCTCCGGCCTCTTCCGGGGCCTGTCCCGAAAGGCTGCGAATCGCGTGCCGACGCCATCGCGCAAGTTCCGCGCGTGATCGAATGGCCGCCTCCGTTGCTGCGGCGCAAGCGCGAGGCCCCCGCCACGAAAATCGTTCGCCCCGGGTACGCCTGATCCGTGCGCCGGGTCGCGTCAGGGGCGCACGCCCCGCCCCTTTGCTCCGCCTGCAGCGACCGATCCGCTGCTCGCCGCCGCGCGCCGGCCGCTCCCGGCAGGCAGGCGCGGCCTGCTGCTTGCTTGTGCCAGAGAGCGCGCTCCGCACCACGATGCGACGTCATGATCCGACTCGCCACAGCGCTCTTTGCCGCGGCCTGCAGCACGGCCGCGAAGCCGCCGCTCGCCGGACTTTCCTGCAGAGGGCCGGTGAGCTGTGCCCGCGAGCAGCTTCTCGAGGCGGACCTGGCGCTGCAGCACGCCGTGCAGGCGCGGGGGACGGCGCAGGCCTTCGCCGATGCGCTGCTTCCGGACGCGCGCTACCTCTCCGAAGGGCAGGGGATGATCGCGGGGCGCCGCGAGATCGGACGCCTGCTCCGCTCCGACGCGCCCTTCGCCTGGACCCTGGCGCGCGGCGACGTCTCCGTCGCGGGAACGCTGGGGTACACGTTCGGCTGGGTCTCCTCTTCCGGCGTTTGCGGCCACTACGCGGCGGTGTGGAAGCGGCAGGGCGGAGACTGGAAGCTGGCTGTCTTCCTGCGCAAGCCCGCCAGGGCGCAGGGCGCCGCGCCGCCCGCGTGGTTCGGGCCGTTCCGGGGCGAGCGAGAGGCGCCTCTTGCTGCGGCGCAGACGGCCTCCGGCGCCGATTTGACCTTCGCCGCGCTGGCGCAGGCGACGGGCAGCATGCAGCAGGCCTTTACCGCCTACGCAGCCCAGGACGCCGTCCAGCTCGCCGGAACCATGGTGTTTGGCCGCGACGCCATCCACGACCTGCTCGAGCGAGCGCCCCTGCTCAGGTGGCGGCCGCTCGCGGAGGAGGCCGCGGGCGATCTCGGGTACACCGTCGGCGCCTGGGAGACGGGCTCGCGAAGGGGCAACTACCTCACGGTCTGGCGGCTGCAGTCCGACGGCTCGTGGCGGTTTGTGCTCGACGGCGGCGTCAGCGGCTGAGGGCGTCCGCTCGCGCGTCCAGCATCTGCACCGCGAAGGTGGCGAGCCAGTGCTCCCCCTCGTAGCTGCCGCTCGCGATGAAGGGCAAGGACGCCTGGGCGTGGGTGTCCGCCAGCCGCGCCAGGGCAGGCCGGCCCAGCGCCGTGGAGAGCTGGTAGAGGCAGCGCGCGCGAGAGAGGTTGAGCCCGTCCAGGTGCACGATCTTGGGGTCGGTCCGATCGGACACCACGGCCGGCGTGAGCGCCAGCCGGGGCAGGAACTTCTGCCACCAGGCGGCGAACTG
Organism: Myxococcales bacterium; assembly: GCA_035702105.1. Lineage (GTDB taxonomy): Bacteria > Myxococcota > Myxococcia > Myxococcales > 40CM-4-68-19 > 40CM-4-68-19. The sequence continues at coordinate 11,371 of DASSQZ010000076.1, forward strand.
CCTGCGCTCGAGCACCCGCGCCATCAGCGCGGCCTCCTCCAGCGAGGCAGAGAGGAAGTCTTCGCCGCCCGGCTCCCATTTCACCGGCGCGCCCGTGTCCTTGCCGAAGTAGCTGCGCGCGCGCTCGACGATCAGCGCGCGCAGCGAGTCGTCGCGCGCCGCCGCCGCGTAGTCGAGTGCAAGCGAGAGGCCATAGGCGGTGTTCGGGTGCACGCCGGTGCGGATGGGATAGGTCTGGCGGGGAAGGAAATCGAGGAAGGCGCGCACCACCGTATCGGCCAGCGGCTGCAGCGCCTGCGCCCAGCGCCGCGCGTCGGCAGAGTCCCAGGCGCGCAGCTCGGCGGAGAGCTCCAGCAGCCAGGCCCAGCCGTAGGTGCGCTCGAAGCTCTTGCGGTTGGGCTGCCCGAAGTAGGCGACCTCGGCGGCGATGGGCGCGGGGGCAAGGTGCTCGTCGAGGACGGCGCGGATCTCCGCGGCCTCGGGGAGCTGGGGGAAGCGCTGCAACAGGCGCGCGAGCATCCAGTGGCCGTGCACGGACGAGTGCCAGTCGTAGCAGCCGTAGAACGCGGGATGCAGCGTCCGCGGCGGCTGGACTTCGCCGGCGCCGTTCATCACGTGGTCGAGCTTGTTGGGATACTCCTGCCGCACGCACTTGAGCGCGAGCCTGGCGAAGTGCGAGGCGGCGCTCGCATCGAGCGTGAGGGCGACCGCGAGGAGCTGGGCCATGCGCGGCAGTCTACTCCGCCCGCGGCGACACTCCTCCGGTCCACGCTCAGGCGGCGAGCGCAAGGACCCGGCGCACGTGCCGCGCGATCACCCGCTCCTCGTCGGCGGCGACGACCCGCACCTCGAAACGGCCCAGGTGGGCAAGTCCCTCGCAGATGCGCTCGCGCACCGGTGCGGCGTGCTCTCCGATGCCGCCGGTGAAGACCAGCGCGTCGAGGCCGCCCAGCGCGGCCGCCAGCGCGCCTACCGCCTTGCGCGCCTGGAAACAGAACATCTCCACCGCAAGCCGCGCACGCGGCTCCGCGGAGGCGAGCAGCGCCTTCATGTCCGAGGTGGAGCCGGAGACGCCGAGCAGCCCGGACTCGCGATCCACCAGATGCTCCAGCTCGTCCCGCGACATGCGCGAGAGCAGGAAGAGGATCACGCCCGGATCCAGGTCTCCGGAGCGGGTGCCCATCATGAACCCGCCCGCCGGCGTGAGCCCCATGGTGGTGTCGATGCTGACCCCGTCGCGGACCGCGCACATCGACGCGCCGTTGCCGAGGTGGGCGATCACCGCGCGCTCAGGCAGCTTCTGCTGCGACACTGCCCACTCGTAGGAGAGCCCGTGGAACCCGTAGCGGCGCACCCCCAGGGCGTCGATGCGCTCCGGCAGCGGGAACCTCCGCGCCACCTCCGGCAGCGTGCGGTGGAAGGCGGTGTCGAAGCACGCCACCTGTGGCACGCCGGGGTTGCGCTGCGCGACCGCCTCGATGGCGCCGATGGCGGCCGGCAGGTGCAAGGGCGCGAAGGGCACCGCGGCGTGGAGCTTGCGCAGCACCTCCTCGTCGATGCGGACCGGTTCGAGCAGGTGCGGTCCGCCGTGCACCAGCCGATGCCCCACCGCCTCCGGCACGGCCAGGCGCGAGAGCGCCTCGTGCACGGCGTGGGCGTGCGTCGCATGTCCGCCGGGAACGCCGATGCCGGACACGGTGCCGCCCGAGACGCGCCGGTCGCTTTCGAAGGCCGCGTACTTGAGGGAGGAGGAGCCGCAGTTCAGCGCCAGGATCACGGCGTCCAGGTCCAGTCGCGGATCGCCGGCATGTCCTCGAGGTGCTGCTTCACCCAGGCGGTGTGCTTGCGCAGGGAGAGCTCGCAGTCGTCGATCAGCTCGTCGGCGTTCTCCGGCCGCCTCCGCGCCCGCCGCAGCGCCTCGATGCAGAGATGGAAGCGGCTCATCCCGTTGAGCACCACCATGTCGAACGGCGTGGTGGTGGTGCCTTCCTCGCGGTAGCCGCGGACGTGGAACCGGCCCGCGTTGGGCCTGCCGTGGAGGATGCCGTGCAGGAGCCCCGGGTAGCCATGGAAGGCAAAGACCACGTCGGTGTCGCGGGTGAAGATCTGGACGAACTGATCGCCGGGCATGCCGTGCGGGTGCTCGAGCGGATCGGCGATGGAGAAGAGGTCCACCACGTTGACCACCCGCACCGCGAGGTGAGGCGCCCTGCGGCGAAGCCACCACGCCGCGGCCACCGTCTCCAGCGTGGGGACGTCGCCGGCGCAGGCGAGGATCACGTCGGGCTCGTCCCTGGAACTGGACGCCCAGTCCCAGACGCCGGCGCCGCGCGTGCAGTGGGCGCGGGCGTGGTCCATGTCCAGCCATTGCAGCTGCGGCTGCTTGTCGATGACGATCAGGTTCACGTAGCTGCGGCTGCGCAGGCAATGGTCGGCCACCGAGAGCAGGCAGTTGGCGTCGGGGGGCAGGTAGACGCGCGCCACCGTCCCCTGCTTGGAGACGATGGTGTCGATGAAGCCGGGTCCCTGGTGCGAGAAGCCGTTGTGGTCGTTGCGCCAGCAGGTGGAGGTGAGGAGCACGTTGAGCGAGGCCACCGGCGCGCGCCAGGGCAGGTCGCGGCACATCTCCAGCCACTTGGCGTGCTGCGTGGCCATCGACGCCACCACCATGGCGAACGCCTCGTAGGTGCAGAAGAGCCCGTGCCGCCCGGTGAGGAGGTAGCCTTCCAGCCATCCCTCGCAATTGTGCTCGGAGAGCACTTCCATGACCCTGCCGTCCGGGGCGAGGTGGTCGTCTCCCGCCACGCGCTGCTCCATCCAGGCGCGGTTCGTGACCTCCAGCACCGCGCCCAGACGGTTCGAGGTCAGCTCGTCGGGACAGAAGAGCCGGAAGTTCTGCTGCCGCGCGTTGCGGGCCAAGAGGTCGCGCAGCATCATGCCGAGCTGCCGCGTGGATTCGTGCCGCACCGTCGCCGGCGACTTCACCTCGACGGCGTACTGCGTGTAGTCGGGCAGATCGAGCGGCACCAGCAGGCGGCCGCCGTTGGCGTGCGGGTTCGCGCTCATCCGCCTCAGGCCCTCCGGCGCGAGCGCGCGGAGCTCTGCCTTCGGCGCGCCGGATGCGTCGAACAGCTCTTCCGGCCGGTACGACTTCATCCAGCTCTCCAGCGCCGCGAGATGCTCCGGGTTCTCGCGCACCCCGGGCAGCGGCACCTGGTGGGCGCGGAACGTCCCTTCCACCTGCACGCCGTCCACCTGCTTCGGTCCCGTCCAGCCCTTGGGCGTGCGCAGGACGATCATCGGCCAGCGCCGTTTGTGCGCGCCCTCGCGCCCAGCGCGATGCTGGATCTCGCGGATCCGGTCGTAGCAGGCGTCCAGGGTCTCGGCGAGCGCGGCGTGCACGCGGGCCGGCTCGTCGCCCACGACGAAGAAGGGCTCGTACCCGTGGCCGCGGAAGAGCGACGCGATCTCCTCGTCCGGCTTGCGGCCCAGCACGGTGGGGTTGGCGATCTTGTACCCGTTGAGGTGGAGCACGGGGAGCACCGCCCCGTCGCGCGCAGGGTCGAGGAAGCTGACGCCCTTCCACGACCCTTCCAGCGGCCCGGTCTCCGCCTCGCCGTCGCCCACCACCGCGAGCACGAGGAGGTCGCGGTTGTCGAAGGCCGCCCCGAAGGCGTGGGTGAGCACGTAGCCCAGCTCGCCGCCTTCGTGGATTGACCCGGGCACGGGCGGGCTCACGTGGCTGGGCACGCCGTACGGCGTCGAGAACTGGCGGAAGAGCCTGCGCATGCCCTCCAGGTCGAGACCGACTTCCGGATAGATCTCGGTCCAGGTGCCCTCCAGCCAGACGTTGGCGATCAGCGCCGGCCCGCCGTGCCCCGGCCCGGCCATGAAGATGGCATCCACGTTGCGCTTCCGGATCAGCCGGTTCATGTGCGTGTAGAGGAGCGAGAGGCCCGGCGAGGTGCCCCAATGGCCGAGCAGGCGCGGCTTGATGTGCTCGGGCCGCAGCGGCTCACGCAGCAGTGGATTGGCCTTCAGGTAGATCTGACCGACAGTGAGATAGTTGGCGGCGCGCCACCAGGCGTCCAGCAGCGCCAGCTCTTCCGCGGCGAGGGTATGAGGCATGCGCTCGCTCCTCCGGCCATCCCCGGAAGCGGGACTGTAACCGCCTCGCGATGGAATGGCCGGGCGAAGGTGTGCCTCTTTGGTGTAGATCGCACGCCTCATGGCGCTCTCCATCGGCATCGTCGGCCTTCCCAACGTGGGCAAGAGCACGCTCTTCAACGCGCTCTCGGGCGCCTCCGTGCTCGCCGCCAACTATCCCTTCGCCACCAAGGACCCCAACGTCGGGGTGGTTCCGGTGCCGGACGAGCGCCTCGACCGCCTCGCTGCCTTGTACAAGCCGAAGAAGACCACCCACGCGGCGCTCGAGTTCGTCGACATCGCCGGCCTGGTGAAGGGGGCTTCGAAGGGAGAAGGGCTCGGCAACCAGTTCCTCGGCAACATCCGCGAGGTGGACGCCGTGGCGCACGTCCTGCGCTGCTTCTCCGATCCCGACGTGGTGCACGTGGACGGGGCAGTCGATCCGCTCCGCGACAAGGAGGTGGTGGAGACCGAGCTTGCGCTCAAGGATCTCGACTCTCTGGAGAAGAAGCGCGACCGCCGCGCCAAGGACGCCAAGGCGCCGGGCAAGCCGGGGGAGGAGGCGCGCGCGGACCTGGCCGTCTACGACAGGCTCAAGGCGGCGCTGGAGGCGGGACGGCCGGCGCGGAGCGTGCCGCTGGCGGACGACGACCGGCCGCGCGCCCGCGAGCTGTTCCTGCTCACCGCAAAACCGGTGCTCTACGTCGCCAACGTGGACGAGGCGCAGCTCGGGAACCTGGACCGGGATCCGCTGGTCGCGCGGGTGCGCGAGCTGGCGGAGGCGGAAGGCGCGCGCATGGTGGCCATCTGCAGCAAGGTGGAGGCGGAGATCCAGCAGCTCCCGGCAGGCGAGCGCAAGGAGTTCCTCGCCACGGTCGGCCTGTCGGAGCCGGGGCTGGACAAGCTCGTGCGCGAGGGGTTTGCGCTGCTCGGGCTGCAGAGCTACTTCACCGCCGGCGAGGACGAGTGCCGCGCCTGGGTGGTGAAGAAGGGCGCCAGGGCGCCGCAGGCGGCGGGGGTCATCCACACCGATTTCGAGCGCGGGTTCATCAAGGCCGAGGTGATCCGCTGGGACGAGCTCTTGCGCTACGGTTCGGAGGCCGCGGCGAAGAGCAAGGGCGCGATGCGCATCGAGGGCAAGGAGTACGTCGTCCAGGACGGCGACGTGATGCATTTCCTCTTCAATGTGTAATCGAACTTCGAGCTGCCGGGCCGCTCTGCCGTTGATGGACGCTCTGCGATCACACCACGGGGCGACTCGCGTCTCCCCCTGGACCCCCACGCGGAGTGCACCGATCGCGAGGCCCTCTGCCAGGCCCCGCGCGCACCTCATCCGATCCGATCGGGCGCCTGCCCCGGGGTGCGGAAAGGGGCGCAAGCGGTGGGCTCGGGAGGCAAACGGGGAAGTTGACCCTGCTGCGAGGGCGGTGCTACCGATCGCTTGCCCAACTCGCCAGTCCCTCGGGGAAATCGACATGAAGAATCGCCTCTTCGCGCTGTGTGCGGCGCTCCTTTGCGCCTGCGGGACCGTGGCCGTCAGGGTCCCCGTGATGAGGCCGGCCGAGGTGAACATGGCCCCCTACCAGACCGTCGCGATCGGCGAGATGAACGGCCCCGGCAGCCGGGTCATGACCGAGACGCTGGAGGAGGCGCTGCTCGGCAGCAACCGCTTCACGGTGGTGGACCGCGAGCACATCGCCTCGGTGATGCGCGAGCTGCGGCTCTCCTCCAGCGACCTGGCCGAGCCGGGCTCGGCCGCGAAGCTCGGCAAGGTCGTCACCGCCGGCGCCCTGATCTTCGGCGACGTCTACACGAGCTATCGCGAGGAGCCGGACGAGAACCGCTACAAGGACGAGAAGGGCGCCCCGCATACCCAGTACCTGATCAAGGGCGAGGCGTACGCCCGCGCGACCTTCAAGATCGTCGACGTCTCGACGGGCCGCCTGATCGTGGCCAAGACCTACGAGGAGAAGCGCGACGACCTCAACCGCACCGTCGACAGGCGGCCGCAGCCCATCGACCGCATCGGGCTGGAGAGCGCAACGCGCCGCGCGGTGGTGGACCGGTTCATGAAGGCCATCGTTCCCCACCAGGAGTTCATGTTCGCGAACTTCCAGAAGGACTCGGACATCCCCCAGCTCGAGACCGGAATCGGATGGGCCGAGCGCGGCGACTGGAAGAAGGCGCAGGACACGTTCAGCACGGCGGCGCAGGAGGCGGAGACGAAGAAGCTCAAGTCCGGGCAGATCTCCAAGTGCTACTGGAACCTGGGCCTTTCCTACGAATACGCCGGCGATTACGACAGGGCCGAGACGATGGTGAGCAAGGCCTACGCGCTCTCGAACGAGAAGAACATGCTCGGCGAGATCGACAACATCCACCGGCTGCAGGCGGACGCGAAGAGGCTCGCGGAGCAGGCGACGCCGGCGCCCGAGGCCATCGGTGCGAAGTAGCCGGGCGCTCGTCTCGCCCGCTCCGCCATCCGCGGCCGGCGCCAGCGAGAGCTCCGGGCTATAACCGACGCGCGTCGGCAGGGCCGCCGCTACGAGGAGGAACGACTGTGAAGAAGATCCTTGGCTTCACGATGGTTGCGACCCTGCTGGCCTGCGGCGGCGGCGGCGGCAACAAGCCGGATCTCTCCAACCAGGTGCTCCACGCCAACGGCCCCGACTGGGTCTACCGCTCGTCCGGAGCCTTCCGCACCGACAAAGGCAAGGTCTTCTACGGCGTGGGCATCGCGAGCGGCATCCGCAACGCCGCCATGCGAAGGTCGACCAGTGACGCGCGAGCCCGGTCCGAGATCTCCCGCGTCCTCGACTCCTACACCACGATTCTCGGCAGGGACTACAAGGCGTCCAGCGGCGCGAGCGACGGGAAGGACACGCCCGAGGAGCAGCGCGTGGACCAGGTGCTCAAGAGCTACCCGCAGAGCGAGCTTCCCAGCGTGCAGATCATCGATCACTGGGTCGATAACGACGGAAACGAATACGCGCTCGCCTCGCTGGACCTGGAAGTGTTCAAGGGCAACCTGGATCGCATGAAGGATCTGGACGCGAAGGCCCGCGACGCCCTGCGCGCCGATGCCGACCAGGCCTTCGACGAGCTGAGCGCCGAGGAAGCCAGGCAGCGCTAGTAGTCGCTGCCCGCCGAAGGCGGGCTTCGCGGCTCCGACGCGCGAGCGTGACACCTCCTGGCCATCTACCTCGACGAGAGCCGGGCCGCGAGCAGCAGCGCGGAAACCATCGGCTCCGCATCGGCGTTGCCTTTCCAGGCGATGGAGTCGGCGGTGCCGTGATCCGGGCTGGTGCGCGGGAAGGGCAGGCCCAGCGTCACGTTCACCGTCGCCGCAAAGTCGAGGAGCTTCGCCGGGATCAATCCCTGGTCGTGATAGAGCGCCACCACCGCGTCGTATTCGCCGCGGGCGGCGAGCGGGAAGAGGCCATCGGCGGCCCACGGCCCCGAGACGGAAACTCCCGCGGCGCGAGCCCGTTCGACGGCAGGGCCCACCACGCGCTCCTCTTCGTCGCCGAAGATGCCGCCGTCGCCCGCGTGGGGGTTGAGCCCGCACACCGCGATGCGCGGAGCTGCGATCCCCCACCGCTCGCGCAGCTCGCGCGCGGCCAGTTGCGCCACGAAGGCGATCTGCTCCGCCGAGATCTTCCGCGGCACGTCGGTGAGCGCGAGATGGTTGGTCGCGAGCACCACCCGCAGCCGCGGGCCTGCCATCATCATGGCGACGCGGGTCGACGTCATGGCCGCGAGGTGCTCGGTGTGCCCGACGAAACCGGGAGCGGAGAGCGAGACGCGGTGCTTGGAGAGGGGGGCCGTGCAGAGCGCGCGCGCCTTTGCCCCGCTGCAGGCGCGGGCCGCGAGATCGACGCAGGCCAGCGCCAGTGCTCCCGCCTCGCGAGGCGAAGGCGAAGGGGCCGCCGATCCCGCCTGCACCACGCGCGCGTCGAGCGAGACCCGGCGCAGCCGCGCGGCCCGCTGCAGCGTTTCGCCGTCGCCGAAGACCACCGGCTCCAGGGCCGCCCGTACCCGCGAATCAGCGAGCGCCACCGCCACCACCTCGGGGCCGATCCCGAGCGGATCGCCCATCGAGATGGCGACGGGGAGCATCAGAGCTTCTCGTCCACCTGCGCCGTCTTGCGGAGCTGCGAGAGGTAGTGTTCGCGCTCCTTGAGGACGGACTCGGCGGCGAGCTTCTGGCGGATCTCCTCCTGCACCTCCGACAGCGGCTTGGGCGGCAGCTTGCGGCGATCCTCGACCATGACGAGGTGGTAACCGCCGTGCTCGCCGGTCACCCGGATCAGCCCCGACGACTGCCCGGGCTCCAGCGAGAAGGCCGGGTCCTCCAGCGCCTGCAGCATCTGCCCCCGGCGGAAGTAACCCAGGTCTCCGCCCTCCTTGGCGGTGGGCCCCTCCGAGAGATCGCGCGCCACCTTGGCGAAGCTCTCGCCCGCCTTGATGCGCCGCAGCGCCGCGTCGGCCCGCGCCTCCGCCGCCCGCAGCTGGGCCGGCGTAGCCCCGTCCGGCGCGGCGATGTAGATGTCGCGCGCCCGCACCTCGTACTCCGGCTGCTTGTTCATGTTCGCGTAGGCGGCCTGGACCTCCTCGTCGCTCACCTTGCGGGGCTTCACCTTGTACTGGAGGAGCCGGATCATCAGCTGCTGCCGCTTGAGCGAGTCGCGCACCGTCTCCAGCGTCATCCCCTGCTGCGCGAGCGCCTCGCGAAACCGCGGCATGTCGAGGCCGTTCTGCTTGGCGAGCTGCTCGACCAGCTTCTGCACCTCGTCGTCCGGGACCTCGATGCCCAGCGCGGTGGCCTCGCTCTCGACCAGGCGCTCGTCGATGAGCTCCTCGACGGCGCGCTTGATCAGCTCGTTGCGCTGGGTCGCGCCGGCAGGCCCGGCGGGCACCCGGGCCAGCTCGGGAGAGACGCGCTCCTCCGCCTCCGACAAGGTGATGGGATGCCCGTTCACCACCGCCGCGATCCGGTCCTTGATCTCCGCCCGCACGGCAAAGGGCAGAAGACAACAGATGAGGAGAAGCTTCTTCATGAGGCTGCGGAACATAACGGATCCGGTCTCCAGATCAACCGCGCTCCTAGCGCACCAGCGCCAGGGCGGCGCTGTCGATCTGGATGGTGGCGGAGGAGCGCAGTTGCTGGAGGAGCTGGCGTTCGGCCTGGGCGCGCTTCTCCGCGGTGGCCCGCCGCTCCGCCTCGGCCTTCGCCTCTTCGAACTTCCGCGCTCGCGCCGCGCGCCGGCCCAATGACTTGAAGACGTGGTAGCCGTAGGACGACTGCACCACGCCGGAGATCTTTCCGCTCTGGAGCGAGAAGCAGGTGTCCTCGAAGACCTTGGGCATGGTGCCCCTTGCGATCCATCCCAGGTCGCCGCCCACCCGCGCGTCGGGAGAGGTACCGGCCTGGCGCGCCAGCTTGTCGAAGGCGACGCCGGCCCGGAGCTGGTCGAGGATGCTCTTGGCCTCGTCGGGCGTCCGCACCGCGATCTGCAGGCAATGCACCGCCTCCGGCTCCTCGAAGAGCGCGCGGTGCGTGTCGTAGAAGGCCCGCGTCTCCGCAGCCGACGCCCGCTCGCCGCGGGTCTCCTCGGTGACGTAGCGCGCGGCGAGGAGCCGCTCGCGCATCTCGTCGGAGAGCTGCTCGGGGCTCTGGCCGTCGCGCGCGAGCTGCTCGTTCCAGGCCGCGCCGCCCTTGCGCGCGTCGTCCGCGAGCGCGTCGGTGGCGCGCTGGACCTCGGCCTCGCTGACCGACATGCCCGCCGCCCTGGCCCGCTGCAGCACGATCAAGCGGTCGATCTGCGCGTCGAGGAGCGCGCGCGCGAGCCTGGGCACGTCCTGCGCCGCCACCTTCGCCTCGCCCTGGCCGGTGCCGCGCCGCATCCGGTCCAGCTCCGCCTGGATGCGGGTCACAGGAATGGGATCGCCGTTCACCACCGCGAGCGCGGGCGGAGCGGGCGGAGGCGGCGGCGCGGCGCGCCTGCAGGCGGGGAGAACGAAGAAGAGGAGGCCGAGCGCGGCCAGCGCGCTGCGGCCTCCCCGGTAGGGCGCGGACTTCACGGCGCCCTTAGTTCCCGCCGATCTTCGAAGTCGTCGTCGCCGGCGGCGGCGTCTGCGGCGAAGGCGCGCCCAGCGGGTGGCTGGAGACCTGCGGCTGCATGTGCGGCACCGTGGGAACGCCGGGCGTGGTGTCCACCTGCACCTTGGCCAGCTCGGCGTCGTCGATGGAGACCGCGGTGGCCTCGCGGAGCTTCTTGATCCATTCGTCGTAGTCGCGGCTGCGGCGCTCGCGCGCCATGCGCTGGCGGATGGAGTCCTTGCTCTCTTCGAAGGAGTGGTTCATCGCCATGGTCTTCATCTGCATCTTGACCAGCTCGACGCCCTTCTCCGTCTCGATCGGGCCCGCGATCGCTCCCGGCATGATGATGCTGAACGCCGCGTCCGCCATCTCCTTGCCGTAGGCCCGGGTCAGCTCGTCCCTGGAGAGGAAGCGCAGGTCGCCTCCCATGGCTGAAGATGCCATGTCCTTGCTCTCGCGCTGGGCGACGCCCTGGAACGCGCTCACCTCGCCCTTCTTCTCGCGCGTGTCGATCTCCTTGAGCAGCGCGGCCATCTTCTTCTTCGCCTCCGCCTTCTCCTTCGCGAACGTGGCAGGCAGGAAGATGTGGTACACGCGCGCGCGCTCCGGCTTGACGAACTCGTCGATGTGCAACTGGTAGAACTTCTTCATCTCGTCTTCGCTGATGTCGGCGCCGGTGAGCTTCTCGTCGAGCTGGTGCTTGATCAGCTCCTGGATCATGGCGCGCTTGGCCTGCTCCTTGACCGCCGGGCTCTTGTCGAAGCCCTGGCGCACGGCCTCCTGGGCGAGCAGCTCGTTGCGGATCAGGTTCTCGACGAATTCCTTCTTCCGCTCCACGGTGGTGTAGCGCGCGCGGAGGAAGGGGCTGGTCTCGTTGAGCCGCTCCTTGACCTCGTCGGCGGTGATCACCTGATCGCCCACCTTGGCGACCACGGGGCTGGAGGACTTCGAGGACTTGCCGCAGGCCGCGAAGGCGGCTGCGGCGAGGAGGATGCCTGCAAGGCGGATCTTCATTCGACGGGTCCTTCGTGAGAGGGCCGAGCGGAGATATCAAACCGAACAGCGCCCGCAAAGGTTTACTTCCAGGCGGCCGCTTCCTCAAAGGGCTTTCAGGCCGCGCACTTGCGCAAATCCTGGAGCAGCGCGCGGGCGCTCTCCAGAACCGGGGCCTGCTCCTCCACCGAGGCCACCAGCTCCATGCCCGGTGTAAGGCGATATCGCCCCTTTCCCTTCGCCACCAGCTGCGCGAGCCGTACCGGATCGAGGGCCGCGTCGGGCCCGAGTTGCGCCACCAGCCGCCCCGGGCCGTGCTTGAGGCCGCGCATGCGCAGCGCGCGCAGCTCGTTCTTGAGCGACATCACTTCCACCAGCGCGTCCACCTCGGCAGGCGGCTCGCCGCACTGGTCGCGCAGCTCGCCCTTGACGTCGTAGAGCGCCTCCTCGCTGGTGGCCGAAGCCAGCCGCTTGTAGAAGAAGAGCCGCTGCTGCACCTCGGGCACGTAATCCTCGGGAATCAGCGCGGGGACCGGCAGCTCCACGTCCGGCTCGAACTCCTGCCGCACCTCTTCGCCCTTGAGCTGGGCGACCGCCTCCTCCATGAGCTGGGTGTAGAGGTCGAATCCCACCGAGGCGATGTTCCCGCTCTGGTCCGGACCGAGCAGGTTTCCCGCGCCGCGGATCTCCAGATCGTGCGAGGCGATCTGGAACCCCGCCCCCAGCTCGGTGAACTGCTGCAATACTTGAAGGCGCTTCTGCGCGTCGCGGGTGATGCTGCGGCGGGCGGGGATGAGCAGGTAGGCGTAGGCGCGCTCGCGGCT
>DASSQZ010000077.1:0-2622 GCA_035702105.1 Myxococcales bacterium
GACCCGTGGAACCTGGCGAAGAACGCGGCGGCGGTGGCGGTGGTCGCCTGGGCGGTGGCGGAGATGCCGCAGACCTTGCCGCGGCCGGCGCCGCAGCCTCCGCGCAACCGCCAGTTGCCGCGCCACACCGCCGCTCACTGAGAGCGGCAGGAGCTACCAGATGAAGACGCTGCGCAGCTACGTGCAAGGGCGCTGGGCGGAAGGCAAGGAGCCCTTCGCCACCCTGGTGAACCCCGCGACCGAAGAGCCGCTGGCCCGCACCTCCACCGCCGGCATCGACTTCGGCGCCGCGCTGCAGTCGGGCCGGGCCGAAGGCGGGCCCGCGCTCCGCGAGCTGACCTTCGCGCAGCGCGCCGAGCTGCTCAAGGCCTGGAGCAAGGCGCTCTACGCGGCCCGCGACGAGTTGCTCGGGCTCGCCATGGAGAACGGCGGCAACACCCGGGGCGACGCCAAGTTCGACGTGGACGGCGCCATCGCCACCCTGGCCCACTACGCCGAGCTGGGAGCGCAGCTCGGATCCCTGCGCGCCCTGCGCGACGGCGACGCGGTCCAGCTTGGCCGCACCGCGCGCTATGCCGGCATCCACCTGCTCGTGCCGCGCGATGGCGTCGCGGTGCACATCAACGCGTTCAATTTCCCCGCGTGGGGCACTGCCGAGAAGGCGGCGTGCGCGCTGCTCGCCGGGATGCCGGTGATCAGCAAGCCCGCCACCAGCACCGCCGTGGTGGCCTCGAGGGTCGCGGAGATCGGCATTCCCCTCTTGCCGCGCGGCGCCTTCCAGTTCATCTGCGGCTCGCCCGGCGACCTCCTCGACCGGCTGGGTCCGCAGGACGTGGTCGCCTTCACCGGCTCGTCGGATACGGCGGGGCGGCTGCGCGGGCAGCTGGCCCGGCGCGGCGCGCGCCTGAACGTGGAGGCAGACTCGCTCAACGCCGCGGTGCTCGGCCCCGACGTGCAACCCGGCACGCCCACCTGGGACCTCTTCGTCCAGGACGTCACCCGCGACATGACCCAGAAGACGGGCCAGAAGTGCACCGCCACGCGCCGCATCTTCGTTCCGCCCGACCGCCTCGGCGGCGCTCAGGAGGCGCTGGTGGAGAGGCTCGGCCAGGTCCGCGTGGGCGATCCGGCGCGAGCCGAGGTGACCATGGGCCCGCTGAGCACCGCCGACCAGCTCCGCGACGTGCGCGCCGGCATCCGCAGGCTCTCTTCGGAAGCGCGTGCGGTCTTCGGCGGCGACGGCACGGTGAAGGCGCTCGCACCCGAGGGCAAGGGCTACTTCGTCTCGCCGGTGCTGCTGCTCGCGCACGACCCCGCCGTCGCCACGGTGATGAACGAGGACGAGGTATTCGGCCCGGTGGCCACGCTCGCGCCCACCGGAGCGCCGGCCGATCTGGTGCGGCGCGGGGGCGGCGGGTTGGTGTGCTCGGTGTACAGCGACGACCGCGAGTTCCTGCGCGCCTTCGTGCTGGCGGTGGCGCCGTACCACGGCCGGATCTACGTGGGCAGCGAGAAGGTGGCCGGCCAGACGCTGGGACCGGGCACGGTGCTGCCGCAGCTCCTGCACGGAGGCCCCGGGCATGCGGGAGGCGGCGAGGAGCTGGGCGGGTTGCGCGGCCTTGCGCTCTACTCGCAGCGGGTGGCGGTGCAGGGGGACCGCGCCCTGCTCGACGCCATCGCGCCGGCGCAGGGCGGGCAGGCGTGAGTGCTGCGAGCCGCTACTGCGCCGCCTGCCAGGCCTTGAAGAGCAGCTCTGCCTCGGCGGCGAAGCTCTCGTGGCGCGGGCGCCAGTCCAGGTCGTTGCGCGCCTTCTCGCTGGAGACCTGCTGATCCAGCATCAGCGCCTCGTGAAAGGGACTGCCGTCGGGCTGCTGCGGCTGGACCTTTCCGTCCTTGCCGGCTGCGCGCGAGGCCGCTTCCGCGATCTCCCGCTGGGTCAGGCGCGACGCATCCGCGGCGTCGTACACCGAGCCTGCCGGCGCGCGCTCGACCAGGCGCACGTAGAGCTCGGCGAGGTCGTCCACGTGCACGAGCGGCCAATGGTTTTCGCCCGGCCCGATGGTCTGCGCCGCGCCGTGCTTCACCGCCGTGCCGAAGAACATGGAAGGGATGCCGCCGCGCGCCCCGCCGTAGACGATGCCGGGCCGGACCACCACCGAGCGGATGCCGTCCTTGGCCATTTCCAGCGCGGCCTGCTCGTGCGCCGGGCGCCATTCCACCGCCCGCGCAGGCTTGAGCGGCACCGTCTCGTCGACGACCGCGCCATCGGTCGGGCCGTGCACCCAGCAGCCGCTGGTGTAGATGAACGTGGCGCCCACCTGGCCGCGCAAGAGGTCGCGGGCGCTGGAGATGGTCTTGCGGTCCAATTCCGGTCCCTGCGGCGAGTATTCCTGCGCCAGGTGCACGAACGCAGCACGCCCCCAGGCGCTTCCGGCGTAGCCCGCGGGGTTGCCCAGCTCGCCGATCGCCAGCTTGATCCCCGCCTTCTTGAGCGACTCACCCTTCGCCTCGGACCGCACGAGCGCGAGCACGTCGTGCCCCGCCTTCTTCAGGGCCAGCGCAACCGCCGAACCGATGTACCCGCTGCCGCCCGTGAGGAAGACCTTCATGCACCCTCCGATG
>DASSQZ010000078.1:0-3606 GCA_035702105.1 Myxococcales bacterium
CGACGAGGCCATCATCAGCCAGCCCTCCGCCATCGCCAAGGTGCCGGAGAGCGAGCGGGTGGACGCGAAGCGCATGGCGCAGGACATCGGCAAGGCGGGCACGCGGGCGCGCTGGATGGAATCGCCCGACGCCATCGTCGCCGCCCTGGCGAAGGAGGCGAAAGCGGGCGACGTGGTGCTGGCCATGTCCAACGGCGCCTTCGGCGGGCTGCACGACAAGCTGCTCGAGGCGCTGGCGCGATGAGCGGCCTGGAACTGCGCGACATCTGCGTGGCGGCGGCCGAGGAGGGCGCGCGGGTGCTGCGCGAGCTGTACGACCGGCCGCGCGAGGTCCACTTCAAGGGCCGCATCGATCTGGTCACCGACGCCGACAAGGCGAGCGAGGAATCGGTGCTGCGCGTCCTGCGCGACCGCGCGCCGGGAGCGCGGATCCTCGCCGAGGAGAGCGGCGCCTCGGGCGAGGGCGAGATCTCCTTCATCGTCGATCCCCTCGATGGCACCACCAATTACGCGCACGGATTGCCCCTGTTCTCCTGCACCGTCGCGGCGGAGGAGAACGGCGTTCCGGTGGCGGGCTGCACGGTGGACCCGCTGCGCGGCGAGAGCTTTTTCGCCGCCCGCGGAAAGGGCGCGGTGCTACGCCGGGGCTTCTCGGAAAAGCCGCTGCGGGTCTCGGCGACGCGCGAGGCGGTGGACGCGCTGGTCTGCACCGGCTTTCCCTACGGCGACCGCGACAGGCTCCCGCAGATGATCGCCGCCTTCGGCAGGTTCACCGAGCTGTCGCGGGGGACGCGCCGCCTGGGCAGCGCGGCGCTGGACCTCGCCTACGTCGCGGCGGGCCGGCTGGACGGGTTCTGGGAGACGGGCCTGCGGCCATGGGACGTGGCCGCGGGACAGCTACTGGTGGAGGAAGCCGGAGGCGCGGTGACGCGCTTCGACGGCAGTCCGCATCGGCTGGCGGGCGGCGAGATCGTCGCCGCTCCGCCGGGACTGCACGAGAAGATGCTGCAGATCCTTACTTCGGCTGCTGCGCGTTGACGTCGTCGCGCCGGTTCTGCCTCCACGCCTCTTCGTCGTGGCCGGTGGCCTTGGGCCGCTCGGCGCCGAAGCTGATGGCGGTGATCTGCTGCTTCTTCACGCCCAGGTTGTCGAGGTACTTCTTGGCCGCGTCGGCGCGCCGCTGGCCCAGGGCCAGGTTGTACTGTTCCGAGCCGCGCTCGTCCGCGTTGCCCTCGATGCGCACCTTCAGCTCCGGGTGCTTGACCAGGATGTCGGCCACGGTGCCGAGCTTCTGCTGCGCGTCCTTGGTCAGCGCGGCGGAGTCGAACTCGAAGAACACGCTCACGTTGCGCAGGTCCTCGAGCGCCTTGTCCAGGTCGGCCTGGCCCTGCGCGTGGTACTGGTCCTCGGCGCTGGGCGTCTGCGCCTGAGCGACGGGGGCCTGCGGCTTCTGCTCCTGCGCGGTCGCGTCCGGCGCGGCGGCGTTGTGCGCCGAGCACGCGACCAGGCCGGCCAACCCCAGCGTCACTGCATGTCCAGCGATGTCCGACAGCTTCATGGCACCTCCAAAGAAATGAGTGCTGGAGAGAACGATCGACCGGCTCGCCGTATGCCCCGCCTTGCCTGCGGGCGCAAGGAAAACTACGCGACGCAATCGTTTGACGTCAAACCATTTGCGCCGCTCATCTGGAATATTGCAGGGCGCGCAGCGCCGTCGCGTCTTTCGCGTCAAGGATCAAGCCGCGAAAGAAGGTTAGGTAGGTGTTGCGCGCACACGCCGTTCGTCGCTGTTTGCGCCGGCGAGGGTTGCCCTAACCAGATCGGGTCTCCGCTTCGGGAGGACCCGAATGGGCGAGTGGGCAGCAGAGGCGCCGGAACGGCTTTACGTGCTCTTCGAGGGCAGCCGCGGCGATCGGCGGCCGGTCTCCGCGCGGGCGCGGGCGCCGCGAACGGGCATCAAGGTCCGCGTCGCGGTGGAGAAGCAGGCCGTCGCGGCGGCGCAGGTCTTCCTCCTGCATCGCCGCGGCGACGGGGACATGGTGATCAAGGCGTCCGCGCGGCGCGAGCCCCTGGTCGCGCTGCAGTCCAGGCTCGGGGCGGCCTACGAGATCACCGCCATTCCCGTGCTCCGCTCCGCGGCCGTCCAGGCCGCAAGCCCCGAGCGCGGGAGCCCGACACCACCTGCATAGCCGCTGGCCCGCCTGCGGCCGCGGGGGCTAGACCGTCCGGGTGCGCCTGCCGGCGACGGCGAGGTAGATCCAGAGGACGATGATCGCGCCGATGATGGAGGAGATCCATCCGCCCGGCGTGAAGCCCCAGGATCCGTTCGCCTGCGAGCTGCTGCCGAAGATGGCGTGGCCGATGAGGCCGCCCACCAGCGACCCGACCATGCCGAGGATCGCCGTGGCCAGCCAGCCCATGTGCTGCCGGCCGGGGAAGATGGCCCGCGCCAATAACCCGATGATGAGGCCGAAGATCAGGAATCCGATGATGTGCATTTGCCGCTCCGCGCCAGTGTGGTCTCCTGGACGGTATGCATGGCGCTTCAACGCAGGTAGCGGAGCCGTGCGAGCAGGACGAGGGCCGCTCCCACGGCGGCGCCGAGCGCCCAGCCGGCGAGCACGTCGGTGGGCCAGTGAGCCCCCAGGTACACACGTGAGAACCCGACCAGGGCGACCACCAGGAGGCCTACCGGCGTGAGCGCCGGCACGGCCCAGGAGAAGACGGCCGCCGCGGCTGCCGTGTCGGTGGCGTGCGTGGAGGGAAACGACTGCCCCGCTCCGCACCCCAGCGGCGCCTTCACGTGCGCGGGATCGGCCCTGCACGGCCGCACCCGTGCGACCGCGGGCTTGATCGCCCGCACGGAGACCAGGTCGGCGACGCCGATGGCGAGGAGCAGGAGCACGGCGGCAAGCGCCCGGTGTGGAGACCGGAACCAGACGTAGAGGGCGGCGAGAAGGGCCAGCGCGAGCAGCACGCCGCGGTTCGAGGCGGCCTCCATGAGCGCATCCACCCACGGCGTGCCGGGGCGGTTGAGCGCGGCGAGCACCTGCACGTCGAAGGGTGGGGGCGGAACCAAGGCCGATGGGTTATACAACGCGACCAAGGAGATTTCCTGATGGCACGGATGGTGAAGTGCGCGAAGCTCGGCAAGGAGCTGCCCGGCCTGGAGTTCAAGCCGTGGAACAACGAGCTGGGCCAGCGCATCTACGACAGCATCTCGCAGGATGCCTGGAAGATGTGGCTGGAGCACTTCAAGATGATCATGAACGAGTACCGGCTGGCCGGCGGGTCCGAGCAGGCCAACCAGATCCTCTTCGACCAGGCGGACAAGTTCTTCTTCGGCGAGGGCGCGCAGCTTCCGCCCGACTACAAGCCGCCGGCAGCCAAGGGTTAGCGGTTGCGAGGTCCCGGCGAGATCCTGGTGATCTCCTGCTATGAGCTGGGCCGCCAGCCGCTGGCGGCAGCCGGGGCGCTGGCCGCGCTGGAGCGGGCCGGGTTCTCGCCCGCGGCGCAGGACGTCTCGGTGGAGAAGCTGTCGGAGGCTGCGCTCCGGAAGGCGCGGCTGGTCCTGGTCAGCGTTCCCATGCACACCGCGCTGCAGCT